>CAXTJZ010000140.1:0-10538 GCA_964244695.1 uncultured Acetobacteraceae bacterium | reverse complement strand
GTCTACCTGGCCGCAGCCGTCGTAAACTCGCGCTGAATCTCGACACACCCTAGAAAAGAAGGCCTCCCTTTCCTTGCCATACGTCGCCAATCGTTTCCAACCCGCTTGACACTATCCTGATCGGGATCATAGCGTCTCACTCAGAACAGCAGGCGCATGATCCGCGCCGTGCGGAAGGAATTAGCCATGGCCGCCACCCGTTTGTGTCCAGGAATGGCTGTAGCGTTCGCCGCGCTGGCTGCCGCGCCAGCCGTCGCGCAGAGGGCAGCGCCGGCGCCGCGCCCAGCGACGGCGCCCACCGCACAGCCATCCGCGCCGGCCAACGCTGTCGAGCAGATCGTGGTCACCGCAAACAAGCGGCGCGAGCGGGCGCGCGACGTGGCCAACAGCGTTACGGCGATCACCGGCACGCAGTTGGACAGGCGCCAGGAGTTCAGCATCCAGGACCTCGTCAGCCAGGTGCCCGGCCTTTCGGTTGAGGCGGACGACAAGACGACCGTACGCATCGTCATACGCGGCCTGAACGCGGGAAGTGCCGGCGCCACCGTGGCCTCCCTGCTCGACGAGGTGCCGACCAACGCCGTCGGCGCGCAGAACAACGCGTCTACCAACTCGCCCAATTTCGATACGTTCGACCTCGCGCGCGTCGAGGTGCTGCGCGGCCCGCAAGGCTCGCTCTACGGCGCCTCTGCCGAGGGCGGCCTCATCAAATACGTCACCAACCCGCCTGACCCCACGAAATATTCGGGCGAGCTTGAAGGCGGCATCAACGGCACCACCGATGGCGGGATCGGCGGCACGCTGAAGGGATTTGCCAACTTTCCATTGCTGGACGGCAAGGCGGCTTTGCGCATCACCGGCTGGAACGAGTGGATCCCGGGATACATAGACGACCCGCTGCGCAACAAGACAGACGATAACAGCGGCCAGCGTTACGGCTGGCGCGCGTCGCTGCTGGTGCAGCCGACCACCGACCTCACGATACGCCTGACCGCCGAACGCCAGAGCCTGTTCAGCAATGGCGAGGATTTCCTGGAGGCGCGCGGCGCAGCGCTCACGCCAACGGCACCGCCAGGCAACCAGCTCAACCTGGTCAATGGCCTGATAAACAATTTCGACCTGCCCACCCAAGGCCAGAACGAATCCGGTGTCTTCTACGGCAACATTAATTATGATCTTGGCTGGTCCAGCCTCACGTCAATCACCAGCTACACAGACAGCAGCTACCGAAACCTTGTCGATGCCACGAACATCCTTGCAGGCGCCGGAACGACAGAGGGCACGCTCCTGTCGAGTGCCGTGTATGGGGTGCCGACACAGGTGGAACTGAAGCAGAATTCACTGGTGGACAAGTTCAACCAGGAACTCCGGCTTGTCTCCGATCCCGGCTTCGAACTGCTGGGCCGCAAGTTCGACTGGCTGGTGGGCGGATACTACACGCACGAGACATCCACACTCGGGCAGGACCTTGACGGCATCGATGCCGGCACGGGCAAGCTTGATCTGCCCGTCGCAGAGCGAATCCGGCAGTACGGCCAGCTTTCCGAATGGGCGTTCTTCGCCAACGTCGATTATTACATCACCCCGGCGATCGACCTCGCACTTGGCGGGCGCCTGAGCGGAAATGCCCAGCACTCCCAGGAGTCTCTTCCTGCCGGCTTGCTGACAGGCCCGGCCACGTTGTTCGAGCCGACATTCACCTCGAACGACCATGACAAGCTGTTCTCGGTGGCGCCACGCTGGCACATCAATGATGACTCGCTGTTGTATGCGCGCATCGCCAGCGGTTACCGTCCCGGTGGTCCGAACCTCCCGGTGCCCGGCGCAAACATACCGCCATCCTACAGCCCCGACAGGACGGTCAATTACGAACTCGGATTCCGCCAGGACCTGTTCAACAAGGCCGTTTCCATCGATGTCACCGGGTTCTACATCACCTGGAAGGACATACAGGTCCTCTCCGTCGTCAATACCGAGGCCGGCCCGGAAAGCGTGAACGGCAACGCCGGGAGCGCAGTCAGCAAGGGCGTGGAGTGGAACCTGAACTGGGTGCCCCTGACCGGCCTGCATCTTAACGCCACCGGAAGTTACCAGGACTCACGGCTAACCCAGGATGCGCCCGGCCTGGGCGGCTTTAGCGGGGATTACCTGCCCTACGTGCCGAATGTGAGCAGCGCGGTGAACGTGGATTACGGCTGGGCGCTGACGGACCGGTTCCGTGCCTACGTCTCTGGCACGTGGAGCTATGTCGGCGAGCGTTACACCGGCTTCTCACCGGCCTCGCAACCGCTCGTCTCCCACGCGCTTCTGCCAGGCTACAATACCGGGGCCCTGCGCGCCGGATTGGAAGATAACAGCTACAGCTTCGAGTTTTTCATAAACAACATCAGCGACTCGCGCGGCATCACGTTCTATGAGAGCGAAGGCGGACAGAATTTTACCGGGCAGGAGACGATCATCCAGCCGCGGACTATTGGAGCGGTTGCGCGGGTGAAGTTCTAGGCAAGGCCTTCTTTCTAAGAAAAAGCAAAAAACTTCGACTCCCTCGACGCTACGAAGCGTGTGCTCACCGGAGATGTCCGGCTGCTAAAGATGCGGGGAGAAAAAGTTTTTTGCTTCTTTTTTTCAAAAAAGAAGGCCTTCCTGACCTTACTTCACCCGCTCCACCGAAAATCCCTGATTGCGCAACAACTGCGGCACCCCGACAGACCCGCAGAGATGCGCCACCCCCACGGCCACGAACGCCGTCCCCGTGCCAGAAAGCCGGTCGGCAATGCGCTGGGCGAACCGCTCGTTGCGCCGCAGGATCAGCTCGGTCCAGACCTCCTCGCTGTGGTCATGCATCTGCTGGTTGATCAGCCGGTCCAGCGCCGCCTCGTCGCCCGCTAGCCAAGCGGCGACCAGGTTGTGAAACTGCGGACCGGCGTCGTCTGACTCGTCGATCTGGCTTTCCAGCGAAACGAGCTGTGTCGCCTGCGACATGTCGGCCATGATGGCGAATTGCTGGTCCACCGTCTCGAAGGTGGGCGTCGATTTGTGGTGCGCGTGCGCGTAGGCCAGCAGGGTGCCCTCCGCACCAACTGACACCGGGCCGGCCTGCCGCAGGGTCGAGCCCATGATGAGTATCTCCACCAGCCAGGGCCGGGCCTGCGCCAGCAAGGCGGCCGGCATGCCGGAAGCCGCCGCCAGCGTGTGGTACCGTGCGCGATACGCCTGTGGCAGCAGCTGCTCGGTGCTCTTTGCGGCATCCAGGCCGTAATGGCGTAGGGCGTTTACGCTGCCGGAAAGGTCGCTGACGTCCGCCTCGGTCCATAATTCCGTTGATGCGTCCAGCGCCTTTTGGATAGACGCATCCATCCAGTGCTCGCCGGTGGGCAGGATGTGAACGGTGCCGAACAGGTACACCGTGGCGTTCGGGCCGTGCGCTACCCAGAGTGCGGGGTCCGCGTAGGCGGGGCGGGCGACTATCAGCAGGAAGGCGAGGCATAGTCTGCGCATCGTGTGTCCGGACTCGGGAAGGCAAGAAAGGCCTTCTTTAAAGAAAAAAGAAGCAAAAACGTCTGCTCTCCCGCTGGTCCAAGGCCGTTTGTCTTCTGGAGAAGCACGGCTGCTACAGATGCGAGACCGTAAAAGTTTTTTGATTCGCTCTTTCAGGCCGGCTGGGTTCGCTCACCGCGTCGGCTGAGGCGGTGTCACGCTGTAGTCGTAGAACCCCCGCCCCGTCTTCCGCCCCAGCCAGCCGGCTTCCACATACTTAACCAGCAGCGGGCACGGCCGATACTTAGTGTCCGACAATCCCTCGAGCAGCACCTGCATGATGGACAGGCACGTATCCAGCCCGATGAAGTCTGCCAACTCCAGCGGCCCCATCGGATGATTGCAGCCGATCTTCATTGCACAATCGATCGAGGCGATTGTGCCCACGCCCTCGTAGAGCGTGTACACCGCCTCGTTGATCATCGGAATCAGGATGCGGTTGGCCATGAAGCCCGGAAAATCCTCCGACAGCGCAACCGTCTTGCCGAGCGTGCGGGCCAGGCCGGAGACCGCCTCGTATGTCGCGTCATCCGTGGCGATGCCGCGTATCACCTCGACCAGCTTCATCACCGGCACCGGGTTGAAGAAGTGCATGCCGATAAAACGCGCCGGCCGATCCGTGGCCGCACCCAGCCGGGTGATGGAGATGGAAGACGTGTTGGTGGCCAGGATGCAGTCTGGCCGCACGTGGGCGATCAGCTTGGTGAAGATCGCGCGCTTGATGTCCTCGCGCTCGGTGGCAGCCTCTATCACGATGTCGCAGGGCGTCAGGCCGGAAGGACCATCGACAGCGTGAATGCGGCCGATCGCGGCTCCGCGCACATCCGCCGTTATCGCGCCCTTGGTGACCTGGCGCTCCATGTTTCGCCCGATCGTGCCTACCGCCTTGGCTACGGCATCGGCCTTGGCGTCGAACATCAGCACGTCCAGCCCGGCGAGCGCGGCCACGTGGGCAATCCCGTTGCCCATCTGGCCGGCGCCCACCACACCGAGCGTACGCATGGTCATGCGCGCTCGAGCTCGGCCTTCAGTTCCGGCAGGGCGGTGAACAGATCGGCCACCAGGCCGTAATCGGCCACCTGGAAGATCGGCGCGTCCTCATCCTTGTTGATGGCGACGATCACCTTGCTGTCCTTCATGCCGGCCAGATGCTGGATGGCGCCGGAGATGCCGATTGCCATGTACAGCTCGGGTGCAACGATCTTGCCCGTCTGGCCCACCTGGTAGTCGTTCGGCACGTAGCCCGCATCCACCGCGGCGCGCGAGGCGCCAACAGCCGCCCCCAGCTTATCCGCGATCGGATCGAGCAAATGGAAGTTCTCGCCGTTCTGCATGCCGCGGCCGCCGGAGATCACCACGCGCGCCGCCGTAAGCTCAGGCCGCTCGCTCTTGGACAGCTCGGCGCTGACGAAGCGCGAGGCGCCCGTGTTGCCGGCATCCGCTGCGTCCTCGATCACCGCACTGCCGCCCTCGGCCGCAACCGGGTCGAAGCTCGCCGCGCGCACGGTGATCACCTTGATCTTGTCCGACGAGCGCACGGTCGCCATTGCGTTGCCTGCGTAGATCGGGCGGACGAAGGTGTCGGCATCCTCCACGCCCGCGATGTCGCTGATCGGCTGCACGTCCAGCAGTGCGGCCACGCGCGGCATCACGTTCTTGCCGGTGGCGGTGGAGGCCGACAGCAGATGCGTGTAGCCGGGCGCCAGCGCCACCAGCAGCGCGGCTAGCGGCTCGGCGAGCGCGTGCTCGTATCCGGCGGCGTCCGCCTTTAGCACCTTGCTCACGCCGGGAAGCTTCGCCGCGGCTTCGGCGGCTGCGCTGACGTCCTGGCCCACCACCAGCGCGTGCACGTCGCCCAGTTTGCTGGCAGCCGCGACCGCACTTCGGGACGGCTGCTTGAGGAGGCCTTTTTCGTGATCTATCAGGACTAGGACGCTCATTGTTTTGCTTTCGATTTAAGACAAGGAAGGAAGGCCTTCTTTTTTGAAAAAAAGAAGCAAAAAACTTTTGTCTGTGCTGTCGCGGACCTGTCCGTCAGCCGCCGACAGGGAGCAAAAGTTTTTTGGTCCTTTTTTCAAAAAAGGACTGCTTGCTTCCTTAGATAACTTTGGCCTCGCCACGCAGCTTTTCCACCAGCTCGGCTACCGAGCCCACCTTCTTGCCGGCCACACGTTTCGCCGGCTCCACCACCTTCAGCGTGGTCAGCCGCGGCGCCGGGTCCACGCCCAGATCTGCCGGCTTCATCGTCTCGATCGGCTTCTTGCGCGCCTTCATGATGTTCGGCAGCGACGCGTAGCGCGGCTCGTTCAGCCGCAAATCAGCCGTCACGATCGCCGGCAGGCTCAGCGCCACCGTCTCCAGCCCGCCATCCACTTCGCGCGTCACCGTCGCCGTGTCGCCCTCGATGGTCACCTTGCTGGCGAATGTGCCCTGCGGCCAGCCGAGCAGTGCGGCCAACATCTGGCCGGTGGCGTTCATGTCGTCGTCGATCGCCTGCTTGCCCAGGATGATCAGCCGCGGCTGCTCCTTGTCGGCTATGGCTTTCAACATCTTGGCCACCGCCAGCGGCTCCGGCGAGGCGTCCGTCTCCACCAGGATGCCGCGGTCCGCACCCATCGCCAGGGCGGTGCGCAAGGTCTCCTGACAGGCGGCCACGCCGATGGAGATCGCCACGATCTCGGTGGCCACGCCCTTCTCCTTCAGCCGGACCGCCTCCTCTATGGCGATCTCGTCGAACGGGTTCATCGCCATCTTCACGCCGGTAAGTTCCACGCCGCTCTGGTCGGACTTCACCCGCACCTTCACGTTGTAATCGACGACCCGCTTCACGGGGACGAGCAGCTTCATCTTTGTCTCTCTGGTAAGGTGGCGTTTTGTTCACGCAGATAAGGGGCGTGCATTTGGCCTGTCAAACGCACGGCAGGGCTACCAAGCAGTCCTTTTTGAAAAATCTCGCGACCCCGGTGCGTCAAGCTCCGACACCAACGCCGTAAAGAGGCCCAAGAGCTTGCCTCGGAGATCAACCATGTCGCGCCGGTGCCGTCGATGCACCACCGAAAGCATTTCGGTATTTGGGTCTCCGGGTGCCCGCCGGCTCCTCCTGAACTCGAAACTGCTTACGCCCCGGAGTCACGGCGCGCCCGTCCGCTGTGGTGCAGGCCGGAGGAACGCTGTTGCCGGCCGATCGTAAAGCAGACCGCTCTCTTGCCCTCACCGCGAGACGATGCGCGCCCCAAGCAGCTGCGCCCGCTGCGTCGCCGGCGCCTGCGCCACCTGCCCCAGCGTCATCTTTTCCGGCGGATTGAGCGTGATTGTCAGCTGATGCGGGTTGTCGAGGAAGCGCGTCAGCTGGTCGGCGGCGTCCGGCTGCTCCGGCAGCATAACGCTCAGCGCCACGATCGGTATGGCCAGCTGCGCGCGCATCAGCGCCGGCGTGGTGTGCGACTGGTCGGCGACGACCTTGAAGATGCGGCTAGTCAGGCTGGCGTCGTCCCAGACGAGGGTGGCCTGCTGGATGGTCGTGCCCATCAGCCCGGCAATCGCGGCAGCCGGCGAGGCGGCCGGCCCGGCAGGCTGCACGTAGCCGGAAAAGCTGCCGCTCAGGTGCAGCGTGCCGAGGTCGTGCAGGGTGATATCGTCGTGGAAGCCGGTCGAGCCGTCCGCGCGGCTGGTGCGCGCGGCGTTAATGTCCATGGTGATGGCGTTCATGCCGAAAGCGGCGATGCTGGCAGCGGTGGAGGGCGGGATCGGCATGTCGCCGACGCCCAGCGTCATCCCGGTCAGCATCCCATGCGCCTCGGACGCGCCTGCGCCGTCCGGCGCGCCCTGCACGATGTGGAAGCCATGCAGCGATATGGCAGGACCAGGGTTCGCCTGCAGGGCGATGTCCGAGCCATCCGCCGCGCCGTAGCTGAACTTGCTGAAGGCCGAGGTCGCTCCGCCCGCCTGTATGGCTGCAAGCAGCGCGGTGGCGTCGGCGCCCTTCAAGCCGAGCGCGCCGATGGTCAGGTGCGCCGGCGTGTGCTTCGGCCCGGTGCTGCCGTCCAGGGTCAGCGAGGCCACGTCCAGTGCGGCCAGCTTGCCGGAATCATAGCCGCTGCCGCTCGCCGAGGCGATCGTCATCTTGACCGGGTTTGTCTCCTGCATGGAGGCCGCCAGGTTGGTGATGCGCTCGCTGTCATACGCGAACGCCAGCGCCGCATCCGCCGCGAAGCCAGGCTGCGTGCGGTTCTGCGCCGTGGGCGGCTGTGCGAAGGGGCGGCCGCGCAGGCCATGTAGCTCGGCCTTGCCGATGGTCAGCTCGCCTGGCTGGTCGCCTGTCATGCTGACCCGCACGGTGTTCAGCGTCACGTCGCCCAGAAGCTTGCGGCGGTCGGTCCAGGCCGGATGGCCGTTCGGGTAATTGGCGGGATCGAACACGTCGCGCAGCGCGGCCGCGTGCACGCCGGACAGCACCATGGTGGCCGCCGTCCAGCTCTCGCCGTCTGCACGGGCCACCGACAGGTCGTGAACCGTGGCCGTCCCGGTCAGCCCGTCTTCCACGATGGGACCGTGGGTGATGCTGGCGCCGGAGAGCAGCTCGGCGAGTTCGTGGTCCACCTTCTGCTCGGCGGCGCCGGTGACCTGGTGGTGGCTGACGGCGCGCAGCGCGAGCGCGCCGCCGGCGATCAGGATTATCGCGCCAGCACCTAGGAGGAGGCCACGCTGCATGTCCGGGGCGCTTTCGGTTGTTTCGGGGGTGAGGCTAGCTGGGGGAGGGAAAGCAAGGAAGCAGTTCTTTTTTGAAAAAAAGAACCAAAAAACTTTTTCTACCGCGCCTGCACCATGGCCTCGTGTCGTTCTGCCAACGCGCGCTCTTGCAGAACGAACGCGCGCCCTGGTGCAGGCGGGGGAGCAAAAGTTTTTTGCTTCTTTTTTTCAAAAAAGAAGGCCTTGCTTGCTTAATTGCACGCCCGAACGAAATGCGCGAAAGGCCCAGGAGCCAGCCCATCCGTCCGCCCGGCAAACAGCTTCTGCATTATCGCCGCCGCGTCCAGGTCCTGAACGGACGCGAAGCCAGCCCGCCGCAAATCCGCCTCCAGCGCCGCCGGTTCGAAATACGTACGCCAGGGCTCGCCCGCCGCGGCCGCCCGGTCTGCCATGGCCTGGTAGGCTGCGCGTATGGGCTCAGGCGCAGCGCTGAAATCGGCCACGTAGCTGAACACCAGCTCGGCCATGCCGGCCGGCATGGCGGCAAGCAGGGCCCAGGTGGCCTGCAAGGCGGCGCGCTCGACGTATATGGCCACGCCCAGCATGGCAAAGAGCGCCGGCGCGTCGAAGCGGAAGCCGGCTTCGGCAAGTGTGGCGCGCAGATCCTGCCGCTCGAAATCCATGCTGACGAAGCGCAGCCGTGGCGGCGGGGTGAGGCCGGCCGCCTCCAGCATGCGGCGTTTCCAGGCTTGCGTGGCCGGGTGGTCCACCTCGAACACGGCCACTTCCGGCAGCGCATGGCGGGTGCCGAAGCTGTCCAGCCCTGCGCCGAGCAGCACGTATTGGCGGACGCCGCGCGCTGCTGCGTTGGCCAGCGCGTCCTCTGCCAGGCGGGAGCGGCCGGCCACGCTGGCACGCAGGCGTAGCGATCTTGCAGCGTCTTGCAGCTGTGCCTGCACGATTGCCGGGCCGTCCGGGCCCAGGATGGGCAGTGCGAGGGGGTCGGTGAACACGGCTGGCATGTCGGCCACCTGGTGGAGCGCGCGCAGCACGGCGACGGCGAGGGCGGTGCGGCCTGGCTGGTTCTCAATCATGGTGGGTCCGTCAAGGCCGGATCATCTCAGCCGAGAGCCGCAAGAGTAAAACTTTTTGCAACTTTTCTGCAAAAAAGACGCGCTCGCCTTCTCTTGCCAACAGCCCGCGTGCTAACCCCCCGCGGAAATGCCCCTCCCGCTCATCGCCGTCTTCAACGGCCCGAACCTCAACCTGCTCGGCACCCGCGAGCCGACGCTCTACGGCGCCGCCACTCTGGACGATTTGGAGGCGCTATGTGCCGAGACAGCCGAGGCGCTGGACCTTTCCATTGATTTCCGCCAGACCAACCACGAGGGCGAACTGATCACCTGGGTGCAGGAGTGCCGCACCAAGGCACGCGGCATCGTCATCAACCCCGGCGGCTACAGCCACACGTCCGTGGCGCTGATGGACGCGCTGCTGGCCGCCGAACTCCCCACGGTCGAGGTTCACCTGACAAACATCCACGCACGCGAGGAATTCCGCCGGAGCTCGCTGATATCGCGGGTCGCCCAGGGGGTGATCTGCGGCCTAGGGATACGCGGCTACGGCCTGGCGCTGACCGCATTGGCCGAGATGCTGCTGGACGAAGACCAGTGAGCAAGCTCCCCGTGGACGCGGATGCGATACGCGCGCTGGCCGAGATCCTGCTCGACACCGGGCTGACCGAGATAGAGATCGCCGAGGGCGACAGCCGGATACGCGTGGTGCGCGCGCCGGCGGTGATGCAGGCCGCCGTGCCCGCCTACGCAGCGGCGCCGCAGCAGCCGATGCAGGCTGCCGCACCGGCCGAGGAGACCGACTTCGCCAAGCATCCCGGGGCGGTGAAAAGCCCGATGGTGGGCGTGGCCTATCTGGCGCCCGAGCCGGGTGCGTCGAACTTCGTCACCCCTGGCCAAGTGGTGGCCGCCGGCCAGACGCTGCTGCTCATCGAGGCGATGAAGACGTTCAACCAGATAAAGGCGCCACGCGCCGGCACGCTCAGCCGCATCCTGGTCACCGCCGGCGTCCCGGTGGAATACGATGAAGTGCTGATGGTGATCGAGTAGGGATGGCAGGTCCCCTGTTCGGAAAAGTCCTGATCGCCAACCGCGGGGAGATCGCGTTGCGCGTGCAGCGCGCTTGCCGGGAACTCGGCATAGGCACGGTGGCCGTCCACTCCACCGCGGATTCCGAGGCCATGCACGTCCGCCTGGCCGACGAGAGCGTGTGCATCGGCCCGCCCGCCGCGCGCGACA
>CAXTJZ010000139.1:0-10541 GCA_964244695.1 uncultured Acetobacteraceae bacterium | reverse complement strand
AGCAAGCAGTTCTTTTTTGAAAAAAGAACCAAAAAACTTTTGACTCCGCTGTCGCGCGCTGGTCCGGCCTGCCGCCAACTGGCACCTGACAACGTCGTGACCTCTCAGTCGCGGCTTTTTGCGGCTGGCCCAACGGGCCGCACGCAGGCAAGCTGCTTGCGTTGTGCGTCAAAACACGCCGGATCTTTGCCGCACCGGCCGAAAGGTCCCGCGGCACGGCATTCGTGCCATTCTGTAGGACTCGGACCACACCACGCTTGATGGCCAACGGCATCAACGCACGTCAAAGGCGCGCTTGACGGGATAAATCGATACCCTTCGGGCGGTTTAGAACCAGGCTCGCCTTGGGCCAGAGACCTTAGCGGCAGAGCCAGGAATAAAACCGAAAGGGCGGTGCGGGCGAGCATGGCGTATGCGACTCGACCCTGGTCACGCAGCACAGGCAAGCCGTGCCAGACGGCCGCCAGGGCGCCTTTCCGGATGGACACGCAAAGAAGAAGGCCTTCCCTCATGCTTGCAACGCCCCGCCTGATCCTACGCCCCTGGCGCGAGACCGACCTCGCTCCCTTCGCCGCCCAGAACGCCGACCCGCACGTGATGGCCTACTTCGAACGCACCCTGACGCAGCAGGAGACCGAAGCGGCCATCATCCGCTACACCAACTGCCTGGCGCAAGACGGCTTCGGCATGCTCGCCATCGAGCGCCGCGCGGACGGCGCCTTCATCGGCCTGGCCGGCATACAGCGCATCCTCTACGAAGCCCCTTTCACACCCGCCGTGGAGATCGGCTGGCGCCTGACACCCAGCGCCTGGGGGCACGGCTACGCGACCGAAGCGGCCCGCGCCGCCCTCCAGCACGGCTTCACGCAGCACAACCTGGCCGAGATCATCGCCATAGCCGTCCCGGCCAACGCCAGGTCGCTGGCCGTGATGGAGCGCATCGGCATGATCCGGGACCTTGATGCGGACTTCCTGCATCCGCAAATGCCGCCCGGGCACCCGTATGCCCTCCACTGCCTGTATCGCATCCAGGCGGCGGCGCGGGCGGTGGAGTGAACAAGAAAGGCCTTCTTTTTTGAAAAAAAGAAGCAAAAAACTTTTGCTCCCCGCATTTGAGCTGCTTCGGCGCGTTCTGACGCGAGCGATCGCTGCAGATGCGGGGTAGCAAAATGTTTTCGGCCCTTTTCCAAAAGGGTCCCCTTGCTTTCCACACATAATCCTGACCGACAGCAGAACAAGGAACACGCTATATGGTTGATTTCACAGGCAAGGTCGTCATCGTCACTGGCGCCGGCACAGGCATCGGCGCCGCCACGGCCCGTCGCTTCGCAGCCGATGGCGCGTCCGTCGTTCTCGCCGGCCGCCGTGCGGAAAAACTCACCGAACTCGCAGCCAGCCTGCCCTCGGACCGCGTGCTGGTCCACGCCACGGACGTGGCAAAGGAAGCCGACTGCAACGCGCTCATCGACGCCGCGATCGCACGCTTCAACCAGCTCGACGTGCTCGTAAACAATGCCGGCACCGCTGCCTTCGGGCCGTTCGAGGAAACCGAAATCACCGAATACCACCGCATCATGCAGACCAACGTGGATGGCGTGGTCTACTGCATACGCGCCAGTCTGCCACACCTGCTGAAAAGACGCGGCAACATCGTAAACGTCTCGTCCGCGTCCGGCCTGGGCGGCGACTGGGGCCTCAGCTACTATAACGCGTCCAAAGGTGCCGTCACCAACCTCACCCGCGCTTTGGCCCTCGAATTCGGCAACCGCGGCGTACGCGTCAACGCCGTGAACCCCAGCCTCACGCTTACCGACATGTCAGCCGGCATCAGCGGAAACGCCGAACTGATGGCCAAATTCGCCGACCGCATCCCGCTCGGCCGCCCCGCGGAACCAGCCGAAATCGCCGACGCCATCGTCTTCCTCGCCAGCCACGACGCCCGCTTCGTCACCGGCGTAAACCTGCCCGTCGATGGCGGCGTTAACGCGTCCAACGGCCAGCCGCGCCTGGCGTAACGGGAACAAGGCCAGCAGCACTCTTCTGGCAATTGCTTCGTGTTTGTTTGAACGCGCAGTTTGCCGCCGGGGCCGGTCTTTGAACAGACGGCTAGACGCCCCCGGCGGAAACTCGCCTGCTCTTCAGAACTGCAAGTTTTCGAGGTGCAGGATCTGCGCGTTCCAAGCCGTCCCGCACAGGGCTACCGCCGGGTACTGGTAATCGAACACCTTTCTGTTTTTCGGATCCAACCCAACGATTTCCGTCACCGTCCGTCCCTGCGCCACCGCGTAGTCCACCAGCCGGTTCCCCGGCGCCGTCGTGTCCTCGTACACGCTGGAGCATATGTCGCTGTAGACGCTCTGGTGCTGTGCGTACGTGTAAGTCTCCGTCGCCGTGCGCGCGACCGTGTCGATGTGGTAGACGCGCGGTGTGCTGTACGTCTCCACACGCCCCGGCGGCGTCTGGTAGAAACTCTGCTGTCCGTCATCGAACATTGACAGGTCGCCGTCGTCGGCAATCGACACCGCGTGCTGCCCTTCAGGCTCGAGCGTGTGCGGTCCCCGCTGCAGCTCGAACGCACGCAAGGATTTGAACTGGTGCCAGTGCTTGGCCGCGTCGCCGAATATCCAACGGATCGCCTGCGTGTCGTAATCCAGCGCGATCACGAAGTTCTCCCGGCTGGAGACGATCAGCGTGTTGTCGGCCGGGTTGTACGTCGTGGCGTTGTTGTGGAACCAGTCCGTCCCCACCGGCTGCACGAACTGCGATGGGTCGTCGCCGCCAGCCACCATCGCCTTGCTGATGATGGCGCCCAGGTCCCACACGTGCAGCACGTTGCCCGCGCCGTCGATCTCCACATCCGTGGACTCCGTCTGTGTCGTCGTGTTCACGTCCAAGATGATGCCGGTGCGCCCCGGATCGAAGTTGTGGTGACCGGTGAACGTCACACCGATGTTCGAGTAGTCCGCCAGTGCACGGTATGTACCGTCGAACTCGATACGCGTCACCCCTGTGCCGTTTGACAGGTAGAAGCCGTTCTGGAACAGGAGCGACGCCTGCGTCGCAATCCCTGCCGTTCCCACCCAGCGCACGTTGCCGTCGGTGTCCAGGATCGTCGGCGTATCCGCGCTGCAATACTTCTTCAGCAACACGTAATCGAAACTGATGTCGCTCGTCCTGCGCCGCGCCTGCACCACCACCTTCCCGTTGTTCAGCGCATTGCAGCTGTCCGTGTAAGCCGTCGTGGTGAACGCTGTGCTCTGCTGCACCGTGCTGCCGTCCGAAAAGGCAAAGTTCAGCACCACGGTGTTCGCGGCCCCTGCGTAGAGTCCGAACACCGGGACCGTCATGTTGCTGGAGCTGCCGTCCCAATACCCGCGCGCCACCAGGTAAGCCGCCGAGTATGTCGCCGAGATCGGACGCGTCACCGAGCCGGCGTTCGGCATCACAAGGAATTGCACGCTGGTCAGCGATTGCGGCGCGCTCAGCGTCAGGCTCACCTGTTCGATGAACGGTGAAGGCCCCTGGACCTGCCCGGTCACACTTACTGTCCCCGCGGCGGCCGCAACACCAGGCAGGCACGACGGCAGAGCGGCCGCAAAGATCAAGGCCCGATATAACAACGCCATGGCACCCTCGAATATAAAAGATGTGGAACCTTGCCGCCCGCACCTCAAAGTAGCAAGAAATTTAAACGGACTTGCTGAACGCGCGAGCGGCCTTGCCCCATAATCAACCGCAAATCACGGCACTTCCTGAAACAACTCGCTTACCTGCGCCACCGTAACTCCCAGCTTGCTTATCGTCGTGTGGTTCAGCATCGCGCCACCCTCTTCCAGATACATCCACTGGCTCATCTCCACGTTCTTGATGGGATTGCCCGGCGACAGCGCCAGCACCCAGCTCCAATGGAACACCCGCCCCGCCGCCGCGCCATCCGCCTCGCCCACCATGTCGTTCGCCGTCGCCACGAACCGCCCGCCACCCAGGCGCCGCAGATGCCAATCCCGGTGCTGCACCGTGCCGGCGCCCAGAGTCAGCGTCTGCACCATGTGCAGCCCGCCATCGCCCTCCGGCGTGCCCACGCAATCCGTCATCACCGTATCCGTCGGCGCCCCGCCGCGATTCTCCAGCACGCCCCAGCTTCTGTGATGCCCCGTCCAAAACGTCACCGCATCAAACGCCGGCGTGGTTCCGGAAAAATGCTGCACCGGAAGGCCTTTGCCGCAGGCAGTCAGAGCGAACACGAGCAGGAAGGGCAGGGGGATGCGCATCGGAGGAACCTCATTAAGAAAGCAAGCAGTCCTTTTTTGAAAAAAAGGACCAAAAAACTTTTATCTCTCACGCCGTTGCAACGCCCCGCCTGCCACCACAGTCCGCGACAGCGGAGTCAAAGTTTTTTGCTTCTTTTTTTCAAAAAAGAAGGCCTTCCTTCCCTGTCCACGTTCCCCCATAACCACACCCCCCATGACCGACTACCTAACCAAGCTCAACGACGAGCAGCGAGAAGCCGTAGAGACCACCGAGGGCCCCCTCCTTGTCCTGGCCGGCGCCGGCACCGGCAAAACCCGCGTGCTCACCACCCGCTTCGCCCACATCCTGCTCACCAATCGCGCCTTCCCCAACCAGGTCCTGGCCGTCACCTTCACCAACAAGGCCGCCCGCGAGATGCGCGAGCGCGTCGGCGCGCTCCTGGGCCGCCCCGCCGAAGGCCTCTGGCTGGGCACCTTCCATGCGCTCTGCGCCCGCATGCTGCGCCGCCACGCGGCGCACGTGGGCCTCACCCCGAGCTTCTCCATCCTGGACACCGACGACCAGACACGCCTCCTCAAACAGGTCATGGAGGCCCTGAAGATCGACCCCAAACGCTGGACGCCCCAGGCCGTGATGGGCGTCCTGCAACGCTGGAAGGACCGCGGCCAGTCACCGGACCGCGTGCCGGAGACCGAAGAAGGCGAATTCGCCCACGGCCGCATGCGCGAGGTGTACGCGCAATACCAGTCCCGCCTGCGCGCACTCAACGCCGCCGATTTCGGCGACCTCCTGCTCCACACAACGGAAATCCTGCGCACCCAGCCCGAAGTGCTGGCGCAATACCACCGAACCTTCCGCTACATCCTGGTCGACGAATACCAGGACACCAACGTCGTCCAATACCTCTGGCTGCGTCTCCTCGCACAACAGCACCGCAACATCTGCTGCGTCGGTGACGACGACCAATCCATCTATTCCTGGCGCGGCGCCGAAGTGGAAAACATTCTCCGCTTCGAACACGATTTCCCAGGTGCCAAGATCGTCCGCCTGGAGCGCAACTACCGCAGCACCGCCCCCATCCTCGCCGCCGCCGCCGGCCTGATCGCCAACAACGCCGGCCGCCTGGGCAAAACCCTACGCTCCGGCCTCACCGACGCCGCCGGCGACAAAGTCAGCGTAGTAAGCCTATGGGATTCTGACGAAGAAGCCCGCATGGTCGGCGACCGCGTGGAAGCCTGGCGCCGCGAAGGCTGCAAACTCGCCGAAATGGCAATCCTCGTCCGCGCCGGGTTCCAGACCCGCTCCTTCGAAGAACGCATGATCACGCTCGCCATCCCCTACCGCGTGGTCGGCGGCCTACGCTTCTACGAACGGGCCGAAATCCGTGACGCCATCGCCTACATGCGCGTCCTGCGCCAACCCTCCGACGACCTGGCCTTCGAACGCATCGTCAACCTCCCCCGCCGCGGCGTGGGCGACGTCGCCCTGCGCGCCATGCACAGCGCCGCCCGCGAACAAACCATCGCCCTGTCCACCGCCGCCTTCCAACTCGCCCAAGCCGGCGCCCTGAAAGGCCGCCCCCGCGAAGCCATACGCGAACTCGGCGCCGGCTTCGCCCGCTGGCGCCAGATGCTGGAGTCCGACGGCCACGTAACCACCATCGCCACAATGCTGGACGAATCCGGCTACACGGAAATGTGGCGCCAGGACAAATCCATCGAAGCCCCGGGCCGCCTGGAAAACCTCAAAGAACTCGTCCGCGCCATGGCCGATTTCGAAAACCTCTCAGGCTTCCTGGACCACGTCTCCCTCGTCATGGAAAACGAGGAACAAGCCGATGCCGACCGCCTGAGCATGATGACCCTGCACGCCGCCAAAGGCCTGGAATTCGACCACGTCTTCCTCCCAGGCTGGGAAGAAGGCGTCTTCCCCAGCCAGCGCACCATGGACGAATCCGGCACCAAAGGCCTCGAGGAAGAACGCCGCCTGGCCTACGTGGGCCTCACCCGCGCCCGCCGCCGCGCCGTCGTCAGCCACGCCGCAAACCGCCGTATCTACGCCAACTGGCAAAGCAGCATCCCCAGCCGCTTCATCGACGAACTCCCCGAAGCCCACACGGACCGCGCCGGCTCCGCAGCCCTCGCGCGCACCGCCCAGATCACCGCCCCCAGCGTGTTCAACAACGGCCCCCTGATCGCCCGCCGCACCGAAGCATGGGAAAATCCCGGCCGCCCCGCCCGCACCGACAAGATCACCGTCGGCCAGCGCGTCTTCCACGAAAAATTCGGCTACGGCGAAGTCACCGCGGCGGATGACGACAGGCTGGATATCAATTTCGAAAAGGCCGGCGCAAAGCGTGTCATGGACCGGTTTGTGGCTAAGGTCTGATGCGCAAAGGCAAGGCAAGGCCTTCTTTTTTGAAAAAAAGAAGCAAAAAACTTTTGACTCCGCTGTCGCGGACTCACCAACACACATGAGGCGCACCACCCCACTGGAAACAGTGTTCGTCATCATCCCTGAAGCTGCAGTCCCAGCCTACGAATCCGCAATAGCGCTCGCCTGCACAACAGTCGGCCTCTTCATCGCCAGCGAAGAAGAAAAAACCTGGCGCGTCGAAGGCGTCAAACCCGTCAACCAATCCGAAGACGCCCTACAGCAAGGCCTCGCCCTCGCCGCCCTCGCCACCAACACACAACCAACCCTGCAACGCGAACCCACCGAAGCCGAAGGCTGGCTCGCCCGCACCTACGAAGCCTTCCCCGAACAAACCATCGGCCGCCGTTTCGCCATACGCGGCACCCACCTCGCCACCCCCCGCCGCCCCAGCCGCCACACCCTCACCGTGGACGCCGGCCTCGCCTTCGGCAGCGGCGAACACGGCAGCACCCGCGGCTGCCTCCTCGCCCTGGAATGCGTCGCTCACCGCCGCCCCCGCCGCATCATCGACATGGGCACCGGCTCCGGCATCCTCGCCATGGCCGCCGCCGCCCTCCTGCACCGCCCCGTCCTGGCCATCGACAACGACCCCTGGTCCGTCCGCGTCACCGCCCAGAACGCCCGCCAGAACGCGCTGCACCGCCTCGTCCGCCCCCGCCTGGGCCACGGCTGGCAAAACACCGGCGCCGTCCGCTACGACCTGATCCTCGCCAACATCCTGGCCCGCCCGCTCTGCCAGATGTCCCCCCAACTCGCCGCCCATCTGGCCCCAAACGGCACCGTGATCCTCGCCGGCCTGCTCACCACCCAAATCCCGATGGTCCTAACCGCCCACCGCCGCCAAGGCCTGCGCCTGGAACGCACCCTGACCGAAGGCCAATGGGCCACCCTGATCCTGCGCGGCCCGAACACCTGAGCTGCCGCCACGGAAGGCTGTGGATTGTTCATGCCGCGATATGCTTCTCACGCCGAAATCATTCGACACCAGCTTCTTCCGATGCGACGCAACTCTGATCCGCAGGAGAACGCCCGTGCGTCCAGTTTCACTTGCCGTAATTATTCTTGCGGCCTGCCTCGGACCTCACGGCGCGTTGGCCGCCGTGACCCCGGCCACATACGTCTTTTACGGACAGGTCCAGACCGGTTCAGGGGGCGCCAACGGGCCAAATCCCGGCGACCTCGTGTACATCACGGTAACCGTGGACACCTCGTTTCCTGCCTTCTCCCAAAAGAATCACGTCACTACCTACTATGGTGGCGCCGCGTTCAATCTGCCTTCGCCGATCCTGGCGGTGACCGTCAACGGGCAGAATGCGAATGGCATATACGACGACGTTTTCATCTCCAACGATGCAGCGGGCAGTTCCGGCCTGCAGATACAGACACTTTCGCCCATGGGCTCGGCCTTCAACATTACCCTCTCCACTACGGTCAAGGGCGTGGTCCAGAGTGACAAGATTCCGCGGCAGGTGTTTCCTGGCAATTTCCAGACCAGGTCGTTCAGCGTGGAGGTGCCGCCCGGGATTACCTACAGCGGCCAGATTGTCGAGTAGCTTGCCGTGATCACACGCGCCTCCCGTATACGCTTTGAACTTGCGGCATTCGCGTGGCAGCGCGCGAACGGCGCCGACTGGCATCGTGGCAGAATGGCACCTGCAATCACTAGCTGCGCTCCCGGATCGTATTGTGTATGTCAGGTTACGAAAATTTCCCACCATTGTTGGCCAGACCCTACTTTTTGAGGTAGGTCGAATCGATCCCGGCGGTGTGTTGGCCGGATGCCCCCGTGCTTTTCCCTGCTGGCCGGCCCCCAAGCCAAATGTTGCCGACCGACACTCCTATACCTGTCCGGTCTGGCGCCGGATCTGACGCTTGTTCATGGTTTCGCCAGCGGATACGAACGAGCTGCGTCGTACGGCGTGGCACCTGAGCGTGTGTGCTGCCCAGCCACGCAGACCAGCGCGCCACCATCGCTTTTCGGCTAAAGCAGACGGCTTGCCTCTTCTCTCCCGACTTCGGTGCCCTCCATGACCCCTTCCGAACGCCTGACCGCCGTCCGCGCCGAACTCACCCGCCAGAACCTCGCCGCCTTCATCGTCCCCCGCGCGGACGAGCATTTGGGCGAGTACGTCCCCCCCAGCGCCGAGCGCCTGGCCTGGCTGACCGGCTTCACCGGTTCCGCGGGCCTCGCCATCGTCTTCCCCGATCGCGCCGCCGTCTTCAGTGACGGCCGCTACGTCCTCCAGCTCGCCACCGAAACCGACGCCGCCCTCTGGGACCGCCAGCACATCACCGACACGCCGCCGCCAGGCTACCTCGCCGCCCACACCCAGCCAGGCGCCCCCATCGGCTACGACCCCTGGCTGATGAGCGAAGACTCGCTCGCCCGCTACCGCGAAGCCGGCCTCACCCTCACCCCGGTCACCACAAACCCCATAGACGCCGCCTGGCAGGACCGCCCAGCCCCTCCCACCGCCCCAGCCGCGCTGCACGCCGAAGCGCAATCCGGCGAACCCTCCGCCGCGAAGAGCGCCCGCCTCGCCGAAGCCCTGCAGAGCGCCAAGCAGGACGCCGCTGTCATCAGCGACCCGGCCTCCATCGCCTGGCTCCTCAACATACGCGGCCAGGACCTCGCCTACGTCCCCGTGGCCCTGGGCTTCGCCATCCTCCACGCGGACGCCACCGTCGAACTCTTCATGCCCCCCGAAAAACTCCCCCAGCCCGTTCGCGAAGCCCTCGGCAACCAGGTCGCCACCGCCCCCCGCGAAGCCCTCCCAGCCGCCCTGGCCGCGCTCTCCGGCAAACGCGTCCGGCTGGACACCGTAGGCAGCCCCGCCTGGCTCGCCGACACGCTGCGCCAGGCCGGCGCCACCATAATCCCCGGCCAGGACCCCTGCCTCGTCCCCAAGGCCCGCAAGAACACCACCGAACAGCAGGGCGCCCGCGCCGCCCAGCACCGCGACGCCATAGCCCTCGCCCGCTTCCTGCACTGGGTGCAGGACGCCGCCGGCCACGAAACCGAACTCTCCGCCGCCGCCCAGCTCGTCCGCTTCCGCGCCGAATCCCCCGAATTCCGCGGCGAAAGCTTCCCCGCCATCAGCGCCGCCGGCGAACACGGCGCCATCATGCACTACCGCGTATCGCTCGAATCAGACCGCGCCATCCTCCCGGACGAGCTCTACCTCATCGACAGCGGCGCCCAATACACCGACGGCACCACGGACGTCACCCGAACCATCTGGACCGGCCCCAGCCTGCCCACCGCGGAGATCCGGGACCGCTACACCCGCGTCCTGCGCGGCCACATCGCCATCGCCACGCTCAACTTTCCGGACAACGTCGCCGGCGTCCGCCTGGACGCCTTCGCCCGCGCCGCCCTCTGGCAAGCCGGCCTGGATTTCGACCACGGCACCGGCCACGGCGTCGGCAGCTACCTCTCCGTACACGAAGGCCCCGTCAGCATCTCCCCGTATCTACGCGCCGCCACGCTGGAAGACGGCATGATCCTCTCCAACGAGCCCGGCTTCTACCTCCCCGGCGAGTACGGCATCCGCCTGGAAAACCTCGTCCTCGTCCAACCCGCGTCCTTCCCCACCGGCAAACCCTTCCACCGCTTCGAAACGCTCACCTGGGCGCCGTTCGACCGCCTGCTGATCGAGCCCTCGTTGCTCTCCCCCGTCGAGCTCGCCTGGCTGAACGCGTACCACGCCGAGGTGCACGCCCAGCTTGCGCCGCATCTGGCGCCGGACGTGCGTGATTGGCTTGCGGGGGCTTGCGCGGGTATCGAAGGCAAGTAAGCAAGGCCTTCTTTTTTGAAAAAAAGAAGCAAAAAACTTTTGACTCCGCTGTCGCCG
>CAXTJZ010000138.1:0-10621 GCA_964244695.1 uncultured Acetobacteraceae bacterium | reverse complement strand
AAGCAGTCCTTTTTTGAAAAAAAGGACCAAAAAACTTTTGCTCCCCCGCCTGCACCACGGCTGCGCTGTTCCGCCATCGCGCGCACTGGCAGGACCAGGCCGCGCCTTCGTGCAGGCGGGGTAGCAAAAGTTTTTTGCTTCTATTTTTCAAAAAAGAAGGCCTTTCTTCCTCCCCTGCCTCCAGGAGCCCCATGTCCAACCCCGGTGAGGAAGACACGACCCCGATCGGGCACGTGCGAGAACTGGCCGCCTACTTCGCCGAAGGCTGCAAGCCGCAATCCGCCTTCCGCATAGGCACCGAGCATGAGAAATTCGGCTTCCGCCGCCCAGGCACCGGCGAGGGCCTGGGCGGCGACTACGCCGCACCCGCCTACGAGCCGCGCGGCATACACGCCATGCTCACCGGCGTAGCGGCCCTCGGCTGGGACGAAATCCGCGACCAGAACCAGCTCATCGGCCTCACCAAGGCGGGCGAGAGCGTCTCCCTCGAGCCCGCCGGCCAGTTCGAGCTGTCCGGCGCCCCGCTGGCCAGCCTGCACGACACGCGCGCCGAGCTGGACCGCCACTTCGCCGACGTGCACGCGGTGGGCGACCCGCTCGGCCTGGGCTTCGCCCCCCTCGGCTTCCATCCAACGGCGCGCCGCGCGGACATGCCGTTCATGCCAAAATCGCGCTACGCCATCATGCGCCGCTACATGCCGCTGGTCGGCAATCTCGGCCTGGACATGATGCTGCGCACCTGCACCGTGCAGGTGAACCTCGATTTCGCCTCCGAGGCGGACATGGTGCGCAAGCTGCGCGTGGGCCTGCTCCTGCAGCCAGTCGCCACCGCCCTGTTCGCCAACTCCCCCTTTACCGAGGGCCGCCCCAACGGCTTCCAGTCCGCCCGCGCCAATGTCTGGACCGACACCGACCCGGACCGCACCGGCATCGCCCCGGTCTTCTTCGAGGACGGCTTCGGCTTCGAACGCTACGCCGACTGGCTGCTCGACGTGCCGATGTATTTCGTCGCCCGCCAAGGCCGCCTGATCGACGTGGCCGGCGCCAGCTTCCGCGATTTCATGGCCGGCCGCGTGGACGCGCTGCACGGCATCACCGCCACCATCGGCGACTTCGCCGACCACTTCACCACCGTCTTCACCGAAGTCCGCCTCAAGCGCTTCCTGGAAATGCGCGGTGCGGACGCCGGCACGCCCGCCATGATGCTCGCCCAATCCGCCTTCTGGGTCGGCCTCCTCTACGACGACGCCGCCCTGCACGCCGCCCACAACCTCGTCCGCGCCCACGACTGGCGCACGCTGGCAGCCATTCGCGCCGAAGTCCCCCGCCACGGCCTGGACGCCCCGTTCGCCACCGGCACGGTGCGCGACCTCGCCCGCTACGCGCTCGCCATCGCCCGCGACGGCCTGCGCACGCGCGGACTGGGCGAGGAGTCGTATCTCGACCCGCTGGACGCCATCGTCGCCGGCGCACCCAACCAGGCGCAGCACTGGCTGGCGCGTTACGCGGGCGCTTGGGGCGGGGATGTCACGCGGATATTCGAGGAGGCCGCGGTTTAGGCAGGCAAGGAAGCAAGGCCTTCTTTTTTGAAAAAAAGAAGCAAAAAACTTTTACTCCTGTCGCGTGTGGGTAAAACAGGCATGCACATGCACGGGATGGGCCGAACTGTGCGATGCGTCAGCCGGACGGCCGCCTGGCTGATAATGTTTGCGGGCCTGTCGCATTCTGGGCCGGCGCGCGCTGCCGATGGCGCGAGCTATCTCGCGCCGGATGGGAAGCCCGTTCTGGAGGTTGCCGCGGACCCTGCAAAAGGCTTCCGGTTTCCCTACCTCCTCTACATACCCGATACCGCTCGGCTGCACCCGTTCCCCTATCTCATCGTCGAGATGAACAACACGCCGGATGTCTCTTCCAACATCTCGGATTTGGCCAAGGACAGAAGCGCCGCCGTTCGCGGGTTGACCGCATTTTCGTTCGGCAACGGTGTCGCCGAGAGGCTTGGCGCACCGTTCCTCATTCCGATCTTTCCACGTCCGAAGAAACCGGATGGCGAGGATGTCTATACGTTCGCCCTGTCGAGGGAAGCCTTTCTCGTCTCAGACGAGCCCCTCGTCCGCATCGATCTCCAGCTCGTGGCGATGATTGCCGACGCGAAACAGCGCCTGGCCGCCCGAGGCGAGACATTACAGCCTAAGATCATGATGGCCGGCTTCTCAGCCTCCGCCATGTTCGCCAGCCGTTTCGTCTTTCTGCACCCGGAGCTCGTCAAGGCTGCGGCCTTCGGTGCGGTGAACGCCTTTTTCATGCTGCCTCTGGCAGAGCTATCCGGGCGCGCGCTCGATTATCCTCTCGGTATCGCGGACTACCAGAAAATCACCGGCCATCCGTTCGACACGGCTGCCTACCGCACGATCCCGGAGTTCGCCTTCATGGGCACGAACGACAGCAATGATGCCGTGGTCGCGGACGGTGGAGACGCCTACAGCGCCGGTGAAGCAGCGATCATCCTGAAACTGTTTGGACGCCAGATGATGCCGGACAGATGGCTCGCTCTGGAGAAAGCCTACGCCACGGCTAACCCGAATGTTTCGTTTCACACTTACCAGGACATCGGTCACGGTCTTGACGTGGAGGTTTCGGACGATGCTGCGGAGTTCCTACGAAATTCAAGGTAAGCCGGTTGCAATTACCCAAGTAAGACTTCTCGGCGCCAGCTTTGGCTTGGGTGCGCCTGACTGAAACCGCCTGCTTCCTACAGCATCATCCGATCACATGGGGTCACCCATCGGATGATGATGCTCGCGCAAACGGAAGCCTGGAGCATCCGGCCACTTGTTCGAGCCTACAAGGTTGGAAAATGCTCTAGAACGTGTGCCGCGCAGACAACCCGCCATCCACCGTGAACACCACCCCGCTCGTATAAGCCGACCGCGGCGACGCCAGAAACACGAACAGATCCGCAATCTCGCGCACACTCGCCGGCCGCCCAAGCGGAAACGGCGCAGCCTGCGCCTCGCCCGAAGCCGCAAGCCGCTCGCCCATCAGCCGCGCGATTCTGTCCGTGGCGACCGGCCCCGGACTGACCCCCACGACCCGTATCGCATCGTCGAGGCTCCGCGAACCCAGCGCCCGCGTGAACGCCACCAGCCCGGCATTGCCGGTGCTCCCGGCAATGTAGTTCGGATCGAAGAACTCCGCGCTCGCGCCGATATTGTTGAGGATCACCCCGCCGCCCTGCTGCTTCATCCTGGCGTAAAACAGCCGGCAAAGGTCGATATAGCCATAAACCTTCAGGTCCCAAGCCTGCCGCCACGCCGCCGGCCCCACGCTCTGCAGGTCGCCGCCGGGGATCGCCCCCGCATTGTTCACCAACACATCCACCCGGCCCAACGCACCCGACCGCTCCCGCGCTCCGGCATCGGCCAGATCCAGCGCCAGCACCTCGACCGGCACGCCAAAATCCTTGCGCACACCATCAGCCACCGCGGCAAGCCGCTCGGCGTTGCGCGCCACCAAAACAAGGCCGCACCCCTCTTCCCCGAAAGCACGCGCCAGGCCTTCGCCAATCCCCTGCGAAGCGCCCGTCACAAGCACGCGCCGTCCGGCGAGGTCCAGGTCCACGATCGTTCTCCCGTGCGCGCGGTCGGCGCTAGGCTGCCACAGCGAAAGCAAACAGTCCTTTTTTGTAAAAAAGGACCGAAGAACTTTTGCTCCCTGTCGGCGGCTACTGAAACAGCGCGCGACAGCAGGCCGAAGTTTTTTGCTTCTTCGCTTTAAAAAAGAAGGCCGGAGCTGCTTGCAAAACCCGGCCGGGCGAGTCGGCTGTCGTGCGTTTGCGAGCACCGGAGCGCAGTCGCCACCTATCGCCATAAGCACCAGAGCGCAATAAACCAGCGTCAGACAGCCCTTAACGCAGACCCAGACTCAACAGTCCCGGCCCGAGCTGCTTGCAAAACCCGGCCTGGCGAGTCGGCTGGCGTGCGTTTGCGAGCACCGGAGCGCAGTGGCCTCCCGTGGCCATGAGCACCGGAGCGCAGCAAACGCGCGTCAGACGGCCGCCAGGGCGGGTTTTGCAAGCAGCTCGCTGGCTAGCGTTCCGGCTCGTCCCCTTCGGGCTCCACTTCCAGCTCCGTCCCCAGCGCGTCGTCGTCATCGTCCTCCAGGTCGGACGTGTCCTCGAGCACGCCCTCCTCGGCCTCGTCGCCCTCCACCTCGGTCTCGGCATCCGCCTCGGCATCCTCTGCCACCGCCGGCTTCTTCGGCTTGCGCAGATCCACCACGTTGCCGGAGCGGCGCACCCGCGGCTGCTCCACCGGCTGCTCGGTGCCGCATTTCGGGCACACCGCAGGCGCTTTCCCAAGGTCATAGAAGCGCGTGGCGCAGGAAACGCAGATGCGCTTCAGTCCGAGTTCAGGCTTTGCCATACGCAACCCTCAGGCTCTGCGGAGGGCACTGGCGCCCCCAAAGGGCGCGGCCCATGCCACGCGCGCCGGAGCTTGTCAAACCACCCCGCCGGCCCGCCAGACAGCCCTAGCCCGCCCGCATCCCCGTCGCAGGATCGCCGGTCGTGGCGCGATCGACGCAGGTGTTAAAATTTCGACAAACCGTAATAATTTTAGGAGTGACAGGGCGCCACCGTTTCGTTACGTCTCCTGAGTGAAACCATATCGCGGCCGTATCTAACGCGGCAGCCCAGCAGTCCACCACGCCGAAGCTGCACGACACACTTACCGACGGCCGGCTGCCGGCCGGGACATCAAGGGGCGCCTGCATGACAACCTACACCTGGTCCGGCACAAGTGGTGACAGCTGGAACACGCCAGGCGACTGGATCAGCCAGGCAGACGGCAGCACCGGCGTGCTGCCCACCGACCTCGACACCGTTCTCATCGACACGGCTGGCGCGGTGGTTCAGGTGGGCACGATGGTGGCCGCCTCCGCCTACATCCTGAACACCTCCGGCGCCGAGCTGGAAGTCAGCGGCGGCACACTGACCACCGAGCACGTGGCCAATTTCAACGGCAGCGTGCTGGTGCAGTCCGGCACCTACGTCGCAGGCGGCATGGGCGCCAGGTTCAACGCCTATCTCACGCAGACAGGCGGCACCATCGATGCGGTAACCGGCTCGCTCAACATCAACGACGGCAGCACGCTGTCCGGCACGTTCAGCGGTGCGGGCGTGCTGGATTTCAGCGGCTCGAACATGAACAACTACATAGGCGCCGGCTTCGCCTGCAAGCTCAGCGCCGTTGAAGTGACAAACGGCGCCAAGCTCGAACTCGAAACCAATTTCAACTACGCCCACAACTTCACCGTCAACAACTCGGTTCTCGGTCTCTTCGGGCATACACTGACTGATACCGGCGTATGGTCCTTGTCCGGCGTGGCGGGCGACGGGCTGATCCAGGATTCCGGTACGCTGACGCTAGGCACCAACACAAGCACCGAAACTCTCGACAACGGCCTGACGCTCGCCGTCTCCGGCACCGCCATACAGGCCAACAACCTGCTCCTGGGCGTGAACGATTCGGGCGCCAAGGTGAACATCGGCGCGGCCGGGCACTACGACATCAACGGCAACTGGGCGGTCGGCGACCAGTCATCGGTCGGCAGCATCTACAACATCGGCGTGCTGGCCAAGACGGGCGGCGGCAAGCTCGCCCAGATCGACGTCAACGTCACCAGCGCGGCCACCATCGCCGCCAACATCGGCGAGCTGCAGCTCGACGGCCTGGTCAACTCGGTCGCTGGCACCGTCAGCGGCGCCGGCACGTTCGGCCTGGGCACGGTCGGCGGCTTCGGCCAGACCACCTTCGCCCCCAAGCTCGTGCTCAGCGTCGCCAACCTGCACCAGTCGTCCGGCGTGCTCGTCCTCAATGCGGCGCAGAGCTACGCCGGCAACTGGAACATGTCGGGCGGCGTGCTGAACCTGAACGCCACCGCCGCCGTGCTCACGCTGACAGGCCGCAGCAGCTTCGATGCCGGCACCATCACCGGCTACGCCGGCAGTCTGGTCCTGGACGGGCCCTCGGAGCTGGGCGCCGTCACCATAGGCGGCCCCAACAGCATCCAAGTGAACGGGACGCTGATCCAGACCGGGCTGGTCCAGCTGGGCCAGTCCTCCAATCCGCTGGTATATATCAACACCGGCGCCGTTTGGCGTATCGATGCCGATTCGAGCATCATCGGCCAGTACGGCATCATAACCAATGCCGGCGTGCTGTGGGACCGCAACGGCAGCGGCACGGCGATCATCCAGTCGCAGATCAGCAATACCGGCACCATCATCGCCGACAGCACGCTACAGCTCGCCTCCCTGGGCAGCGGCCTCTCCGGCGTGTTGTCCGGCTCCGGCCTGCTGGACTTGGCAAATGCCAGCACCGGTCCCGGTTTCACCACCCTGGAAGCGGGCCTGACCATAGCGGTCGCAACACTGGACATATCGTCCCAGGTGACCCTCGCCGCCAACCAGGCGGATGCGAAAACCCTCTCGCAATTCTCCGGCAACCTCGACCTGGCCGGCAACACCTTCGCGCTTTCCGGCACCACCTCGCTGGATGGCGGCATGCTCAGCGGTGGCGGCACCCTGTCCTCGTCCGGCCAGACGACAGTCGGCGGCTACACGGTCACCTCCGGCGCCGACCTGGTGATCTCGGGCACTGCCGACCAGACCGGCGCCCTGGCGCTGGCCGACGGGTCAGGCGCCGGCACGCTGACGGTGGCCGCCGGCGGCACCTACAACGTGCTGGACAACCTGTTCATCGCCGGCACCGGCGCCGTCGTCATCGGCGGACACCTGACCGAGTCAGGCACCGGCGCCGGCGAGATCGACGCCAGCGTGGCCCTGGCCGCCACAGGCGTGCTCACCGCGAACGACCAGACCCTGACCCTGACCAACGGCGGCAGCCTGGCCGGCACGCTGGCGGGCACCGGCGCCGTCGCCCTCGCCGGCGGCAGCTTCAGCCTGGCCGGCGGCCTGGCCCTGGAATCCGCCACGCTCGAGCTGACCGGCGCCAGCGCGCTCCTGCTCGCCAGCCAGACCTTCGCCGGGGATTTGCGCACCAGCGGCGGCACGCTGAACCTGGGCGGCGACACCTTCACCCTCACCGGCCCCGCCTTGCTCGGCAACAGCACTGTCATCACCGGCAGCGGCACCCTGCTGGCAGGCGGCGCCACCACCCTGCTCGCCGCCAGCGTGCAGGGCTCCGCGGTGCTCGACATCACAGGCGCCGCCCAGCAGCTCTCGACAGTGTCCGTGGGCAACCCGGCCGGCACGTCCAGCACGGCCGGCTTCGCAATCGCCGGCACGGACACGCTGGACGCCGCCGCCTCCATCACCGGCGACGGCACGCTCTCGGTCGCCGCCTCCGGCTCCCTGATCGCCAGCGGCAACGCGCTCAGCCAGATCGCCACCGCGATCGTGGACCGGGGCACCATCGCCGCCAACCTGGGCGAGCTGCAGGTCACCGGCAGCGTCCTGGCAGGCAGCACCGGCCTGTTCTCCATAGGCGGCGCCGCCGAGCTGGATTTCGCGAGCACCAGCACGGTGGGCTCCGCCGCCACCATAGGCTTCGCGGCCGGCGGCGACGGCACGCTGCGCATCGACGACATGAAAACCTTCGCCGCCACCATCGAGAACTTCGCCACCCGGGACGTGATCCAGATCACCGGCCTCTACGGTGCGGCCACCGGAACCTACGCCAACGCGGCGCACACGCAGATCCTGGTCGCCGACAGCTCCGGCGACAGCATCACGCTCGCCTTCTCCACCGCGCAGAACCTGAACGCCTTCACGTTCAGCGACACCAGCAACGTGGCGACACTCACGCACAGCTGAGCCGGACACACCTGAACCGCCCCGCCGGCCCCGCCGGCGCAGGCCACGACAATTGAGGACAAGGCAATGGCTTCGGTTAGCTGGACGGCAACAACGAACGGAACCTGGTCGAACGGCGCCAACTGGAGCCTGCCGTCAGGCCCGCTCACCGGCGACAACGTCACCATCACCGGGGCCGCCGGGCTGCTGGGCGTCACCTACGCCGCCGAGACGCTGGCGATCCAGTCGCTCACCACCAGCAACGTCGCGCTGAGCGTCGCCTCCGGCGCGCTTACCGTCACCCAGGGCTACAATCTCGCTGGCACGCTCGCCGTCTCCGGCGGATCGCTCACGCTCGATGCCGGCCAGGGCCAGGAGCTGATCAACGGCGCGGTCACGCTGTCCGGAGGCACGCTGGCGCTCGCAGGCGGCGCCACGCTGGCCGGAACCACACTCAACCAGTCCGGCGGCACGCTCGCAATCACCCGCGGCGCCCTGCTGGACCAGGCGCAGTCCACCACGCTGAGCGGTCTGGTCACCGGCGGCGGCCAGTTGGCGCTCAACGGCGCCAGCACCGTGATCGGCACCCACTGCGTGCTGTCCAACGGCTCCGTCAACGTGGAGAACACCACCGTCTTCCTCAACGAGAACCTGACCTACGCCAACAACTTCACCCTCTCACAGGCGGGCACGCTCAACCTGGGCACCAGCGTGCTCACGCTTTCCGGCCTCTCCGATCTCGAAGGCACCGTCGCCAACGCCACCCTGGCCCTGTCCGGCACCGGCCACTTCAACCAGCTCACTTTGGAGAACGGCGCCACCGCCGCCATCAGCGGCACCTACAGCCAGACCGGCAACGTAAATCTGGGCCAGCTCGGCACCGGGGCGGTGAACATACTGGCCGGCGGCACGCTGCGCGAAGTCGGCAACAACGCCATCACCAACAATACGCTGGGCGGCACGCTGTCGAACGCCGGCACGCTCATCAAGACAGGCGGCAACAGCGTCTACGGCACCACGCAGATATCCTCGGCCCTGGTCAACACCGGAACCATCGACAGCACGATCGGCACCATCGCCTTCTACGGCCCCAGCAACGGCTACACCAGCACGCTCGGCGGCACCATCACCGGCGCGGGCACCGTCGCCTTCGATGCCGGCAACTTCCTCATCGCCAGCCACGGCACCGCCTCGGCGCTGACGCTGACCGCTGCCCACCTGGTGCTCGCCCAGAGCGCCGCCGTCACGCTGACCAGCAACGCGCTCAGCTACGCCGGTGATTTCGTGCAGAGCGGCGGCACCCTCATCGTCGGCGTGCCCGGCACCACCGGCGGCAGCACGCTCACTTTGTCCGGCCTGACCGCCCTGGACAACGGCTTGCTGAAGGGCACCGGCACCGTGCTGGACAGCGGCGCCGTCCATCTCGGCCAGGGCATGTCGCTCGAAGGCAACCTCACCTTCGATTTCGGCACCGCCACCAGCGCCGCCCAGACGGTCAGCCAGACCGGCACCATCCTGCTCGGCAACGAGCTGGATGCGATCACGTTGGCAAAACTGGGTGCGGCCGAGACCTGGGCGCTGGAAGGCAACGCCACCATCCTGGGCACCAACGGCACCATCACCAACACCGGCCTGTTCGAAAAGGAAAGCGGCAGCGGCACCAGCATCGTGCAGAGTGACTTCCTCAACACCGGCACGCTGCTGGCGGCCAGCGGCGTGCTGAACCTCAGCGGCGGCGGCACGCTCGGCGGCACCGTCACCGGGGCCGCGGCACTCGACATCTCCGGCGGCAACCTGGTGTTCGGCGCCGTCTCCGCCGCCGCGCCCACTTTGGCGCTCACCACAGGCGAGCTGATCCTCGATGGCGGCCAGATCACAATCGACCAGAACCTGACCTATGCCGGTGACTGGTCGCAGGAATCCGGCACGCTGGCGCTCGCCACGTTCAACACGGTCAGCAACGGCGCCACCACCACCAGCGACAGCACGCTCACCCTGAACGGCATCACCTCGCTGGCCTCCGGCGCCATCGAAGGGCCCGGCGCCGTCATCATCAACGGCCCGGCCGTGCTGAACCAGGGCCCCTACTACGGTGGCCAGCTCGGCCTGCTGCAGGGCGCCCAACTCACGCTGAACGGCGCCACCGAACAGGCCGGCACGCTCCAGCTCACCGGCGGCTCCGCCTCGCCCACGCTCACCATCGGCACCACCAGCACCTACACGCTCGACCAGGGGGCAGACATCGGCGCGCCCGGCTCAAGCGTCGTCGGCACCGTCGTCGTTGCCGGCACGCTGTCCGCCTCCGCCTCCGGCACGTCCACCGTCACCGCCAACGTGATCGATACCGGCAGCATACGTGTCGCCAACGGAGACCTCAGCTTCATCGGCACGCTGTCCGGCGCCGGCACGCTCGGCATCTCCAACGGCGGCACGCTGGAGCTGAACACCAGCAACACCATCAGCACGGGCGTGGCCTTCGGCACAGGCGGCGGCGTGCTCAGCCTCGGCACGCCGGCCGCCTTCGACAGCACCATCGGCGGTTTCGCATCCGGCGACGTGATCGAGCTGCAGGGCTTCGCCTTCGCCAACCTCAAGCCCACCTTCGCCGGCGGCGCAACCTCGGGCAAGGCACTGACGCTCACCGAGTCCAACGGCCAGTCCATCACGCTGAACTTCAGCACCACGCAAAGCCTGTCCTCGCTGTCGCTCTACGAGGGTCCGCATGGCGGGCTGGCGCTGGTGCATATCTGATACCGGTGAGCAGATTTTCTGACTCAGGTAGCTGACTAGGTATTCCGGCGCGGG
>CAXTJZ010000137.1:0-10637 GCA_964244695.1 uncultured Acetobacteraceae bacterium | reverse complement strand
CGACAGCGGAGTCAAAGTTTTTTGCTTCTTTTTTTCAAAAAAGAAGGCCTTCCTTACTTCCTTTATGACGCCGTCAGACCGCCACGCAGAAGCCTTCCTGGAAATGCTAGCCGCCGAACGCGGCGCCGCCCGCAACACGCTGCTAGCCTACGGGCGGGACCTCGCCCACTTCGCCGCCTTCACCCACGCCCGCGGCCAGGCGGCGGCGGAAGCGGACCGTGAAACGCTGGCCGCCTACATGCAGAGCCTGCCGTCCGAAGGCCTGTCCGCCCGCAGCGCCGCGCGCCGCCTCTCCTGCCTGCGTCAGTTCCACCGCTTCCTCGCGCGCGGCGGCGTCCGCCGTGACGACCCCACCGACCTGCTGGACGCGCCGCGCCAGGCCCGCCCGTTACCGCGCCTCCTCTCCGAAGCCGAGGTCACCACGCTGCTGGAAGCGGCCCCCACGCTACCCGGCCAGCGCGGCGCCACCGCGGCGGCGGCGCTGGAGATACTGTATTCCACCGGCCTGCGCATCTCGGAGATGCTGGCGCTTCCACGCACCGCGCTTGCCACCACGGGTGACATCCTGTTCGTGCGCGGCAAAGGCGGCCGCGAACGCATCGTGCCGATCGCGGACGCCGCGCGCGCCGCCTGTGCAATCCTGGTGACACAGTCGCCGGACAGCCGCTGGCTGTTCCCCGGCCGCGACCCGAAGCGCCCGCTGACGCGCCAGGGTTTCGACCTGGTGTTGCGCGATGCGGCGCTGGCGGCAGGGCTCGATCCGGCGCGCGTCTCACCGCACGTGCTGCGCCACGCGTTCGCATCACACATGCTGGCGCATGGCGCGGATCTGCGTAGCTTGCAGTTGCTGCTGGGCCATGCGGATATTGCGACCACGCAGATCTACACGCATGTTCTGGCGGAGCGGCTGCAACGGCTTGTGGAGGCGCATCACCCTTTGGCGAAGTAAGCAAGGCCTTCTTTTCTGAAGAAAAGAAGCAAAAGACTTTTGCTCCCCGCATCTGCAACAGCCGGCTTTTCCAGAAAACGCCGAGGTGGCCGAGCAGCGGGGAAGCAAAAGTTTTTTGCTTCTTTTTTTCAAAAAAGAAGGCCTTGCTTACTTCCTCGTACGCGCCAGAAACTCCTGCGCCACACTGGCAACAAGCCGCCCGTCACGCGAAAACACCGAGCCCTGCGAGAACCCCCTGCCCTCGCGCGCCACAGGAGAGCGCTGCACGTGCAGCAGCCAGTCATCGGCGGACGCGTCGCCGTGGAACCAGATGCTGTGGTCCAGGCTCGCGGCCTGCACCGCAGGGTTTTCGTTTCGGCCATGGTTCAGCAGGCCCACCTGCACCAAGCCCACGTCGGAGGCGAAGCCGATGACGGCGCGGTGCAGGCTCGCGTCGCCGTGGAACGGCGCGCGCGGCCGGAACCACAGCGCGCGCTCCGGATGCGCCGCGGTCTGCGGCAGCTCGACGGGGCGCACCTCCAGCATCACGTCCAGCAGGTAGGTTCGCGCAGGCCGCCCGGCTGCCACGGCGCGCCGGGCGCGCACCACCTGCTGTTCCTCCAGGCCTTCCGGCGGCGGCACGTCCGGCATGTCCGCCTGGTGCGCCGGCCCGGCATCGCCGTTGTGGTGGGAGCTGTGTCCGGCCAGGAGCAGGCGGCCGGCCTGGGTGATCTCGATGTGGCGGGTGGCGAAGCTGCGGCCGTCGCGCGTGCGGGTGACGGTGATGTCGAACGGCTGCTCCTTTTCGCCCACGCCGATGAAAAAGGCGTGCAGCGCGTGGCAGGCGGGCGTGCCGGCGGAGGCGGCCAGTATGGCCTGTGCGATCAATACGCCGCCGAACAGCCGCGGCTCATCGGTGCGCGGCACGCCAGGGGCGGTCCAGGTGCTGCCGGTGGTCTGGGTGGGGACGAGCAGGTCGTTGAAGTTCATGCGGGGGGAATGCGCGAAACTGCCAGGGGAGGGAAGACGCGGATGCGCGGGTAGAAGAAAGCAAGCAGTCCTTTTTTGAAAAAAAGGACCAAAAAACTTTTGCTCCTCCGCCTGCACGAAGGCGCGGGCCGGTCCTGCAAGTGTGCGTACTGGCAGAACCGAAGGAGGCCGTGGTGCAGGCGGGGGAGCAAACGTTTTTTGCTTCTTTTTTCCAAAAAAGAAGGCCTTGCTTCCTGCACATGAACATCCTCAGCATCCAATCCCACGTCGCCTACGGCCACGTCGGAAACAGCAGCGCCGTCTTCCCGCTGCAACGGCTCGGCGCCGAAGTCTGGCCCATCGACACGGTGCAGTTCTCCAACCACCCCGGCTATGGCAGCCACACCGGCGTCGCCACCCCTCCCGAAACGATACGCGCCCTCGTGGACGGCATAGAAGCGCGCGGCGTGCTGCCATCCTGCGACGCCCTGCTCTCCGGCTACATAGGCGACCCAGGCACAGGCGACGCCATCCTGCACGCCGCCGCCCGCCTGCGCGCCCACAACCCGGCCGCCCTGTGGTGCTGTGACCCGGTGATCGGAGACGACGGCCCTGGCGTCTACGTCCGCCCAGGCATCGCCCCCTTCTTCACCAGCCAGGCCGTGCCGGAAGCGGACATACTCACTCCCAATCAGTTCGAACTGGCGGCCCTCACCAGTCAGGACTGCACCACACAAAACGCAGCCGTGGCAGCCGTACAAACGCTGCGCGCCCGCATGCGCCAGGCCGGCCCGCGCATCGTGCTCGTCACCAGCCTGCGCACGGCGCAGACGCCGGCTGGCGCGCTGGACCTGCTCTGCGCCGGGCCTGACGGAACGCACGGCCTGCGCACCCCCCTGCTGCCGATCGCGCCCAGCGGCGCCGGCGACGCAATCGCCGCCCTGTTCCTGTTCCACGTCCTGCGTACTGGCCAGCCAGCCGACGCCATGGCGCATGCGGCAAGCGCGGTTCATGGACTGCTGCGACGAACGGTGGAGGCGGGCAGCCGGGAGCTGCTGATCGTTGCGGCGCAGGAGGAGTTTGTTAGGCCTTCCCGGATATTTACGGCGGGGGCGGTTTAAGCGAGGCCTTCTTTTTTGAAAAAAGAAGCAAAAAACTTTTGACTCCGCTGTCGCGCCATGAGGGCCGGTCCGCGACAGCGCGGATAAAAGCTTTTTGCCTCTTTTTCTCGAAAAAGAAGGCCTTCCTTCCTCTTCATTTTTCCGTGCTGCCCCAGTCCCGATACCCCTCTGCCGCTTTTTCGCCGCGTTGCACCACTATCCAGTGTATGCCGGGCGATTGGTCCGGCATCTGGCCGAAAGTTAGCCGTCATGCCGCTCACGAAAGTCTATCGACGGGTCCTCGGGTTGCTGGCGCAGAACCGCCGCACCCTCGCGCTACTGGTGCTGGGCAACCTCGGCGTCGCCGCCATGCAGTTCCTCGATCCGCTGCTGTTCGGCCATGTCATCGGCCTGCTGGCGAAAACCGACACCATCCCGCACGCCCAACTGTTCGCCGAAGGCGGCCGCCTGGTCGGCATCTGGGTACTGATCGGCGCCTGCGGCATAGGCGTGAACATCGCCGTCGCCATGGGGTCCGAGCGCCTGGCGCATCGCACCCGGCTGGGCGCCATCAGCCGCTGCTTCGACCGTGTGCTGGCGCTGCCCTCCTCCTTCCACGCCGGCGTGCAGTCCGGCAGCGTGATGAAGACGATGGTGTCCGGGTCGGACTCGATCTTCGCCCTCAGCCTGACCTTTTTCAAAGAAAACCTGGCCACCTACATCGCCGTGGTGGTGCTGCTGCCGCTGAGCGCGTTCCTGAACTGGCGCCTGTCGCTGGTGCTGGTGGCGCTGGTCACCGTGTTCGCCACCGTCACCCTGTTCGTCATCCGCCGCACCCAGGCCGGGCAGCGCCATGCCGAGGCCGCGCATTCCGCGCTGGCCGGCCGCGCGCAGGACGCGCTCTCCAACGTGGTGGCCGTGCAATCCTTCGGCCGCCTGCAGGCCGAGGCGCGCGCGTTCGGCGAGATCGTCGAGAACGTCATACGCCATCAGTTTCCGGTGCTGAACTGGTGGGCGCTGGTCACCGTGATGACGCGCGCCTCCAGCACGCTGGCCGTCATCACCATCGTCGTCGCCGGCGCCATGCTGCACATACACGGCAAGGCGAGCGTGTCGGACATCGTCTCCTTCATGGGCTTCTCCACCCTGCTGATCGGGCGCCTGGAGGCCGCGGTGAACTTCGCCAGCAACCTGTTCATGCGCGCCCCCGGCATCGGCGACTACTTCACCCTGCTGGACACGCAGAGCACGGTGCCGGAGCGCCCGGACGCGGCCGAGCTGGACGTCACCCACGGCGAAGTGGCGTTCGAACAGGTGAGCTTCGCCTACCCCGGCGGGCCCGCCATCCTGTCCGATGTAAGCTTCATGGCCCACCCTGGCACCGTCACCGCTTTGGTCGGGACGACAGGCGCCGGCAAGTCCACCGCCATGCACATGCTGCAGCGCCTTTGGGATCCGCAGCACGGCGGCATCCTGATAGACGGCCAGGATCTGCGTGACGTGTCGCTGGACAGCCTGCGCCACAACATCGGCGTGGTGTTCCAGGAGAGCCTGCTGTTCAACCGCAGCATACGCGAGAACCTCCTGGTCGGCCGGCCGGACGCCACCGACGCCCAGATCGAGCACGCCTGCCGCCTGGCAGAGGCGCACGACTTCATCATCCGCCAGCCGCAGGGCTACGACACGCTGGTAGGCGAGCGCGGCGCCACGCTCTCCGGCGGCCAGCGCCAGCGCCTGGCCATCGCGCGCGCCCTGCTGAAGGACGCACCGATCCTGATCCTGGACGAGGCGACGAGCGCCCTGGATGCCGCAACCGAAGCCCGCGTGTCCCGCGCGATGGCGAACCTGATGAAGGGCCGCACCACCTTTGTCATCGCCCACCGCCTGTCCACCGTGCGCGACGCCGACGAGATACTGGTGTTCGACGCCGGGCGCATCGAGGAACGCGGCACGTTCGAGGGCCTGCTGGCGCAGCGCGGCCGCTTCGCCGAACTTGTGCACAGCCAGTTGGCTGACGCAAAATAGAAGGCCAGAAAGTCTTTTCTCAAAAAGAAATAAAGCCTATTCCTAACTGCCGGATGTCTGTCCGCTCGGCATCCGGCAGTTAGGAATTCCTAGTATAGTCCAGAATGATAGCTACGGTACTTTGCAAGCCCGCAAGAAACCGTCTCAGGTGGCCGTAGCCACGAAAGCCGCCTTTATCTCCCGGGCCTCCTCCATTATCCGAGCCGTATCCATCATGATTTCGTGCCTGGCGCACAGGACCAGGAGCCGCTCTGCCATGACCACGAGGGTCTCGCGCGCACAGGCGGCGGCATTGTGCATCCCGTCCGCGTCCAGGGCGGCGATGCGCTCTTCCTGACGTGCTATCCGTTCGTCGGCCGCCAGTATGTCCAGGAAAGTGCGGTTAATTCGGGCCATGCGGTCCATAGCGCTATCCTGCTATCTGACTTAAGTACAACGCGTAGAAGCTTTTCGCGTTATTTGCCAGTTCACAGGTTGAGCAGCTTCGCGCGTCCATCCCGGCTTTGCAGGTGACAGCTTTATTGTGCGCCTGCGCAAGCGGCGTTTGCTGCGTGCGCCTTCCCCAGCGACCTCACACCATTGTGCCCTGGCTCACAGTATAGCCGACGCCAAAATCTCTTGCATTTTAGTCCTAACTCTGACCTTCGTAACGACACGACATCTTGCCTGTCGAACCCGCACGCGTGTCCCGCCGGCGGACTGCTAGATCCATGGCATTTCTGCAAGGAGTAGCACGGGTTGGCAGGCGATAGCGATGATACACCCAAGACGCTCAAGGTCGCGCTTCAGCCGAAATCGCCAGGCCGGCTAAGAGACCTGAGCGGCGATGCGATCGTGACGATGGCACCCGATGGCCGCATAACCGGCTGGAACGCTGGCGCGCAGGAGATGCTGGGCTGGACGCCGGCCGAGGCGCTGGGCCGGGACGGCGGCTTCTTCAGGACGACCGAGGACCAGAACGAGGGCGCATTCGCGCAGGCCTGCGCGAAGGTCGCCAGCGAAGGCTGGATGATCCACCGGCACTGGCACTTCCACCGGGACGGCTCCCTCGTGTGGGGTGAAGGCCATTTCGGCCCAGCCGGCCCTGGCGTGCCGGGGTTCGTGCTGGTGATGCACGGAGAAACCGGGCGCCAGGCCGAGATAAAGGTGCTTCAGGAGACGGTCGAGCATTTCCGCACCCTGGTCGAGGGCATCCCGCAACTCGTCTGGCGGTCCTGCGAAAAGGGGCAATGGACCTGGGCCTCGCCGCAATGGCTCGCATACACGGGGCAGACCCAGGAGGAGACCCACGGCCTGGGCTGGCTGGATGCCGTCCACGTGGCGGACCGGGCCGCTGTGCTGCTGGCCTGGGACGTGGCCAGGGAAAATGGCCAGGTCCTGGCGGAGTTCCGCCTGCAGCGCGTCAGCGATGGCGCCTGGCGGTGGCACCAGACCAGGTCCATGCCCGTCAGGGCTGCACCAGAGCCGGGATCGCCGGACGGGCGCATCCTGGAATGGCTTGGCACGACGACGGACATCGAAGACATCAAGCAACTGCAAACCCAGCAGTCCCTGCTCGTCGCCGAGTTGCAGCACCGCACCCGCAACCTGCTTGCCGTGGTCAGCGCGATCGCCCGCCGCAACTTTGGCCAGACCAAGGGCAGCGCCGAGTTCCAGCTCCGTTTGGCCACGCTCGGCCGGGTACAGGGGTTCCTCTCCCGCGCGGACAGCTGGTCGCTCGACCTCAAGGAGCTGGTGTTCGCCGAGTTGCGCGCCGCCGGCGACGGCGAGTCCCGCAAGGCGCTTGTGGAAGGGCCGGTCATCGAGCTGCCTGGGGAAAAGGCGCAGCCGGTGGCGCTTGCCCTGCACGAGTTGGCGACCAATGCGGCAAAGTATGGCGCGCTTGCGCAGCCCGAAGCGGGGCTTTCCGTCACGTGGCGGCTGGAAGGCGGCTCCGGTGAGGAGCGGCAACTCGTACTCTTCTGGTGCGAGAGCGGGGTTGTGATGCAGATGGACGCCCCGAGGCGCCGCGGCTACGGCACTGAGCTGATCGAGCGCGCCTTGCCCTACCAATTGAAGGCGACGACCGAGCTGGTGTTCATGCCGGACGGCGCGCGCTGCACGCTGCTGCTGCCCCTCGGCCCCGCAACCCCGGCCCGTGAGGGACGGCGGTGACACTGGAACCCGGCCTGTCCGGCCTTTCCATCCTTGTCGTCGAGGACGACTATCACCTGGCCGAGGAGCTCTGCCTGGGGTTGCAGGAGGCCGGCGCGCGCGTGCTGGGCCCTGCGCCAAGCGTGGCCGACGCCATGGGCGTGCTGGCCCTGCACCCAACGCCGGATGCGGCTGTTCTCGACGTGAACCTGGCAGGCGAGTTCTCCTGGCCGATCGTGGACGCGCTGCTGGCCCGCCAGGTGCCGGTGCTGCTGGCCAGCGGCTACGACGATTCGGTGTTTCCGTTGCAATACAGGAAGCTGCCGCTCTGCGAAAAACCATTCTCGCTCGCCACGCTGAGTAACCGCCTGCTCCGGCACATTGCGGAGTCGGTCGAGGCGACGCCTGCCTGACAGAAAGCAGAAACCGTGCTCTACGCCTTCCAGGAACACTAAACGGTTCTCGGCAGGAACGCCGCTCTACATCCCGGAAGACGGATCGGTTTACGGCACCGCTTACGGCGGCACCCGCATGACCTGGAACGATCACCAAGAACCGCTCGCGTTCAAGATCACCCCTCCGTAGCTCGCCGATGGCGGATGCTCCCGGCGAGCATCCGCGCGCTCCGGCGCCAGCCGCTCAGGCCCGCAGGAATGCCAGGAGATCGTTGTTCAGCCGGTCGCGCTCCGTGTACATCAGCGCATGCGGTGCGCCGCCATACACCTCGAGCTGCGCGTGCGGCACCAGCTTGGCCGTCTTCTCGCCAGACGCCGCGAGCGGCACCGTCTGGTCCGCGTCGCCATGCACGATCAGCGTCGGCACGCTCAGCTTGGCCAGGTCGGCGCGGAAATCCGTCTCGGAAAACGCGCGCACGCAATCCACCGTGGCCTTTGGCGAGGCGAGCAGCGCCATATGCAGCGCCCATTGCAGGATCTCGCTGCTGACGGAGAAGTTCAGCATGCCCGCACCGAAGAAGGTCTTGCCGAACGGCGCTAGGAAGCCGGGCCGGTCCGACTGCAGGCCATCGACCATCTGGTCGAACACGCTCTTGTCCACGCCGTCCTCGTTGCCCGGACCTTTCAGCAGATACGGCGTCACGGCCGAGACGAGCGCCACCCGCGCAATGCGCGCCGTGCCATGCATGCCCACGTAGCGCGCCACTTCGCCGCCGCCCATCGAGAAGCCCACGAGCGTGACGCCGTTCAGGTCCAGCTTCTCGAGCAACGTCGCCAGGTCGGCGGCCAGCGTGTCGTAATCGTAACCCATCCAGGGCTGACCGGAGCGGCCGAAGCCGCGCCGGTCATAGGTGATCACGCGGTAGCCGCTGTTGGCGAGGTGTACGGACTGGTCTTCCCACATGTCCGCGTCCAGCGGCCAGCCATGTACGAGCACGACAGGAGGGCCGCTGCCCCAGTCGTTGTAGTATATGGCGGTGCCGTCCTTGGTCTCGAAATGGGGCATGTGGGGTGTCTCCCTCTCTGTGATGCGCCCGGCAAACGGCTCGGCGGCTGGTGCGGTTGCCTGGGGCTGGAGGGACGGGAAGGCAAGGCAAGCAGTCCTTTTTTGAAAAAGGACCAAAAAACTTTTACTTCCCCGCATTTGCAACAGTCGGATATCTCCGGATACCTGAAAGCCGCGGACACAGCGTAGGAACAAAAGTTTTTTGCTTCTTTTTTTCAAAAAAGAAGGCCTTGCTTTCTTCCTTTCACGTCCGCGCTACAACAAGCCATGCCCCCACCCGACAAGCTGCGCGTCTGCCTCCTGGGCGCCACCGGCACCATCGGCCGCGCAACACATCAGGCACTCGCCCAACGCGGCCACGAAGTGGTCTGCCTCGTCCGCCCAGGCCCGGCTGCTACCTCAGCCCGCGTCGTCGATTTTACCAGCCCCGCCGCCATCGCCCGAGACGGCTTGCGCGGCGAGACTTTCGACGCCGTCCTCTCCTGCATGGCTTCGCGCACCGGCGCACCGGCGGACGCCTGGGCTGTCGATCACCAGGCCCACCTCAACGTGCTGACGGCAGCACGGCAGGCCGGTATCGGCCGCTTCGTTCTGCTGTCGGCCATCTGCGTGCAGAAGCCGCTGCTCGCCTTCCAGCATGCCAAGCTCGCCTTCGAGGCGGCCCTGCAACAATCCGGCCTCGCTTACGCGATCGTCCGCCCAACCGCCTACTTCAAGTCGCTCTCCGGCCAACTCGCGCGCCTGCAGCGCGGCCGCCCCTTCCTCTTCTTCGGTGACGGCCGCCTGACTGCCTGCAAACCGATCAGCGACGTAGACCTCGCTGCCTTCCTGGCGGATTGCCTCACCACCGAGACAAGCCGAAACCGCGTGCTGCCGATCGGCGGTCCCGGCCCGGCGATCACTCCGCGCCAGCAAGGCGAGGCCCTGTTCGCCCTGCTCGGCCGCAAGCCGGCCTTCCGCCAAATCCCCGTGGCGCTGCTGGACGGCATCGTCGCCACCCTCGCCACCGCCGCCCGCCTGGCACCCCCGCTCGCCGCAAAAGCCGAACTGGCCAGGATCGGCCGTTACTACGCGACGGAGTCGATGCTGGTGCTCAACCCCGAGACAGGCGCCTATGACGCGGCCGCCACGCCATCCACCGGCACCGAGACTTTGTTCGATTACTATAAGGCGTTGATCGCCGGGGAGGTGGCGCCTGAGCGGGGGGACCACGCGGTGTTCTGAACAGGGTAAGGCCTTCTTTTTTGAAAAAAAGAAGCAAAAAACTTTTGCTCCCTGTCGGCGGGTGCTGAGAGAGCCGCGGTTGTGCGAGAGCACGCTTGGGTGTGACAGGGAGCAGAAGCTTTTTGGTGCTCTTTTTCGAAAAAGGACTGCTTGCTTTCTCCCTTGCGCCTCATAAACACCGCGAATGGACGAAGCCGATCCCACTCTCCCCATCCTGATCGCCCCGAACAAGGCCCTGAAAACCAAAGCCCGCGCCATCAAGACCGAGGACATGGACAGCGTCCGCCTCCTCGTGCCCCGCATGTTCGACGCGATGTACAAAGCCCCCGGCATCGGCCTCGCCGCCCCGCAGGTCGATGTCGGGCTGCGCCTGGCCGTCGTGGACCTGATGCCGGACGACACGCGCGCTCCCATCGTGCTGATCAACCCGGAAATCCTGCGCGTCAGCGAGGACTGGGCCACCCGCGAGGAAGGCTGCCTGTCGCTGCCCAACCAGTATGCGGACGTCTCCCGCCCCGCCCAGGTGCGCGTCAGCTACTCGGACCTGGACGGCAAGCGCCGCGAGATCGACGCCGACGGCCTGATGGCCGCCTGCCTGCAGCACGAACTGGACCACCTGGACGGCGTGCTGTTCGTCGATCACATATCAGTGCTAAAGCGTAACATGCTGATGCGCAAGCTGGCCAAGGAGCGGAAGTTGGCCACGCTGAAATGACGCACGCCTATCGCTGCGAAAGGAAAAAAGGCCTTCTTTTTCGAGAAAAAGAAGCAAAAAGCTTTTGCCAGCGCTGTCGCGG
>CAXTJZ010000136.1:0-10680 GCA_964244695.1 uncultured Acetobacteraceae bacterium | reverse complement strand
AGGCCTTCTTTTTTGCAAAAAAGAAGCAAAAAACTTTTGCTCCCTGTCGGCGGCTTATTCAGCTGGCACTCGACAGGGCGCTGAAGATTTTTGCCCTCTTTCCAAGATGAGTACTTGCCAAGGTTTCCTCAGCCAAACGCCATCGCCAAAGTATTCGCAACCAAAGCAGGTTTCGCCTCGCCCTCGATCTCCACCGTGTTTTCGAAGCAAAGCAGCGTCCGCCCTGCACCCTTTTCTTCGGCAGAGATCAATTTCACCCGGTTGCGCACGCGGCTACCCGCCCGCACCGGTGTGAGGAAACGCACACGGTCCAGTCCATAATTCAGCGTGGCCTCCAGCCCCAGCCCGGCGGACCACGTCCCGCTCGTCAGTGCCGGCAGCAGGGACAGCGTGAGGAACCCGTGCGCGATCGTTGCGCCGAACGGGCCGCTTGCGGCGCGCTCTACATCCACGTGTATCCACTGGTGGTCCCCCGTGCACGCCGCGAAAGCATCTATCTTCGCCTGATCCACCAGCAGCCAATCGGACACTGCCAGCTCCTGGCCGATCTTGGCCTGCATCGTCTCGGCAACCGCGCCCATCCTACCCTCCTCACCTTCGTTACTCTCCCCCTACCGCCTTCCGACCGCTGGTGGAACCGCCCACGCCCGAACCCGTGTCTTCCTGAACCCCGGCCCGTTGCGTAAGCTCGGCAGCATGAACGACGCACCTCACACCCCCCCCGCAACCACCACCCAGATCGTGCTCGATCACATACGGGCCACACGGCCCCAGGCCCACGGGCGCCTGATGGACTTCCTCTCCATCGCCAGTGTCAGCGCGCAACCGGCGCATGCGGCCGATTGCCGCCATGCTGCCCAATGGGCCCGCACCGAACTCGCCGCCATCGGCTTCACCACCAGTTTGATCGAGACGCCAGGCCACCCCGTCCTCCTCGCCACACGCGAAGGCCCCGCCGGCGCGCCACATTTGCTGTACTACGGCCATTACGACGTCCAGCCCGCCGAGCCATTCGAACTCTGGACCAGCCCGCCCTTCACCCCCACGCTGACCGAAGGCCGCCACGGCCCGATCATCACCGCCCGCGGCGCCGTGGACGACAAGGGCCAGGTCACCATGTGGCTCGAAGCCCTGCGCGCCTGGCACGAAGCCGCCGGCGGCCCGCCCGCCACCATCACCGTCGTGCTCGAAGGCGAAGAAGAAGTCGGCAGCGTCAACCTCGAGGCCTTCCTGCGCGACCATGCCCCCGAACTGCGCGCCGCCGACATCGCCATCATCTCCGACACCGGCATGTGGGACATCGACACGCCCGCCATCACCACCCGCCTGCGCGGCCTGGTCTACGCCGAGCTGCAGATACGCGGCCCCTCGCGCGACCTGCATTCCGGCCTCTACGGCGGCAGCGCGCTCAACCCGATTAACGCGCTGACCCGAATCCTCGGCGCCCTGCAGGACGACCAGGGCCGAGTCCAGCTCCCCGGCTTCTACGACCACGTGTCCGACACGCCGGCCGCCCAGGCCGCCGAATGGGCCGCCCTCGGCTTCGACGAGGCCGCGTTCCTAAGCGAGATCGGCCTGTCCACCCCCGCCGGCGAGACCGGCCGCCCCGCCGTCGAACGCCTCTGGGCGCGCCCCACCATGGACATCAACGGCATCTCCGGCGGCTACCAGGGCCCGGGTGCGAAGACCGTCATCGCCAGCGAGGCGTCGGCCAAAGTCTCCTTCCGCCTCGTCGCCGGCCAGAACCCGCCGGACATCCTCGCCGCCTTCAAGACGTTCGTCGCCGACCACACCCCGCCCGGTTACCACGTTGAGATCCACGCCCACAGCATGGCCCCCGGCTTCGAAGTCAGCGCTGCCAACCGCTACGTCGGCCTCGCCCGCCAGGTCCTCGCCGAAGAATACCAGCGCGACGCCGTGCTGATTGGCAGCGGCGGCTCCATCCCCGTGGTGGAGAGCCTGCGCCGCATCCTGGGGCTCGACACGCTGCTGATGGGCTTCGGGCTGAACGACGACCAGGTACACAGCCCGAACGAGAAGTTTGACGTGCGGTGTTTGGATCATGGGACGAATGCGCACGCGCGGCTGCTGGGCGCTCTGGCGCGATAGTTAGGCAAGGCAAGGCCAAGGGCTCTGCCCCTGGACCTTGCTGGGGCCTTGGCCCCAGACCCCTGGCTGCAGCGATTTCGTTACGAGCAGAAAGCAGCGTGTGTGCTATATAGCGTCGTAAGCAAGCAGCTGCGGATGTGCGGCTTTGAATTGAATGTCTGGGTCAGCGACACACAGACGATCCGAAGCCGCCTGTTCTGACCGCCGCCGAACTCCCGGAAACAGAAGCGGAAGCTCCAAGAGTGTGGAAGGGCTGGATCTGGACGCGACAGTCTCTGCCGGGGTCCTTACGCTAGCGCACCAGACTGTCACACGCGCCTTGAAGCACATTTGCTAGCCCGTGGTTTCGCACGCGCGCGGGTAAGATCGGCTACCGCCTCAATGACCCACGCTGCATGGCCCAAGCGTTCGCTATGACTCGCTTGATCATCATAGGTATGACCTCGTCAAACACAAAGGTGTTCCAGCTACAGCCTCAACTTCGCCCTGGGCCATAGCCTGAAGTTACCCCACCATCGCCGCCACTACCCGACGCGCAAACGCCGCCGGATCGCCGGGCGCCTCGCCATCCTGCACACGCGCCAGATCGAGCAACACCTCCGCCACCTCAGCCAGATCCTCCCCAGCCTCCGCCCGCTTGGCCAATGCCGCAATCAGCGCATGCCTGGGATTGATCTCCAGCACCGGCGCCCCGGAGAACCCCGCCCGCCCCGTCCGCCGCATAAGCCGTTGCATCTGCAGATCCGGCCCCGCGGCCTTCGCCGTCAACACCACCGCGCTGTCCACCAGCCGGTCCGTCGCGCGAACCTCATCCACCCGCTCGCCAAGCGCCGCCTTCAGCACCTCCACCAGCTTGCCCGTATCGGCCGCCTCGCCCGCGGCCTCGGCCGCGAACTTGGAAAGGTCAGCCGCACCCTGCGTCACGCTGCGTATCGGCTTGCCGTCGAACTCGCTCATACGCTCCGGCCAGAACGCATCCACCGAGTCCGACAGCAGCAACACCTCCAACCCGCGCGCCCGGAACCCCTCCAACTGCGCAGACCCCGCCAGCGCCGCCGCATCGTCACCGATCAGGATGTAGATCGCCTCCTGCCCGTCCTTCATGCGCGCGACGTAATCCGCCAGCGAAACCCAGCCCTCCGTCGAGGAGCTCCGGAACCGCATAAGCTCGGACAGGGTCGCCCGATGCTCCGTATCGTCCCAAAGCCCCTCCTTCATCGTGGGCCCGAAATTCTCCCAGAACTTCGCGTACTCCTCAGCGTCCTTCGCCCGCGTCTTCAACTCCGTCAGCACGCGGTTCGTCACCGCCTTGCGTATGCGAGAAAGCACAGGCGTCGCCTGCAACATCTCGCGGCTCACGTTCAGCGGCAGGTCCTCGGTATCCACCACGCCCTGCACGAACCGCAGCCATTCCGGCAGCAGCTTCGCGTCGTCGGTGATAAACATCCGCCTTACATGCAGCCGCACGTGCGACGCCCGATCCCCCTCAACCGGATCGAACGGCTTAGCGCCAGGCACGAACAGCAGCGCATAGAACTCGAGCTGCCCCTCGGCGCGCCACTGCAGCGTCGCCCAGGGCGTATCGAAGTAATGCCCAAGATGCCGGTAGAGCTCGAGGCTCTGCTCCTCGCTCACCTCGCCTTTCGGCTTGCGCCAGAGGGCCGTCCCCTCGTTGGCCGCCACATCCTTGCCGTCCCGCACGACGGAGATCGGCAAGGCGATGTGGTCCGCCCATTTCCGTATCGCCGTCTCCAGCCGGTATGGCTCCAGATACTCCTCCGCATCCGCCTTCATGTGCAGCACGATGCTCGTCCCCGCCGCCTCGCGCTCCGCCGGCGCCAGCGTGTACTCGCCCCGCCCATCGCTCGCCCACAGCCAGGCCTGGTCGCTGCCCGCCTTGCGTGACGTCACCTCCACCCGGTCGGCCACCATGAACGCCGCGTAGAACCCCACGCCGAATTGCCCGATCAGGCTCGGCTTCTCGTCCGAACCCGCCCCCTCGAGCCCCGCCGCAAACGCCCGCGTCCCGCTGCGCGCGATCGTCCCCAGGTTTTGCGTCAGCTCCTCCCGGCTCATCCCTATGCCCTGGTCCTCGATCATCAGCGTGCGCGCCTCCTTGTCCGGCACCACCCGCACGCCGGCGCCTTCCGGCAGCCCAAGCGCCTGGTCGCTCAGCGCCTCGAACCGCCGGCGGTCCGTCGCATCCGCCGCGTTGGCCACCAGCTCGCGTAGGAAGATCTCACGCTCGGAGTAGAGCGAGTGGACCACCAGGTCGAGCAGGCGGCCCACTTCGGCCCCGAACTCGTGGCGCTCGACGGTCTGCGTATCGGACATGGCGTAGATCCTCCTGGGCGGCGAATTAGGTGCGGCGGAGAGGCTAGGCAAGCGGTTCTTTTTTGAAAAAAAGAACCAAAAAACTTTTGCTACCTCGACGCTTCAGCGTTCAGTGTCGCCGGCAGGCACCCGGCTGCGTCCAATGCGACAGGAGCCAAAGTTTTCTGCTTCTTTTTTCAAAAAAGAACTGCTTGCTTGCTTCCTTGAGACGTTGCCCAGCAATGCTCCCCAATCTGGTCTCCATCTTTCAATCCCGCGCCCCCCAGCTCGACGCCGACTCAGCCTTCCCCGCCCAGAACATCGCCGACCTTGCCAGCATAGGCGCCCTCCTCGCACCCTTCCCCCCGATCCACGGCGGCCAAGGCGCCGGCACCACGCCGGAGGGCGCCCGTCCTCTCCTGCGCACCCTCCGCCTGATCGGCCAGGGCCATCTCGCCACCGGCCGCCTCTACGAAGGCCACGTCAACGCGGTAAAACTCGTGGCTACCTACGGCACGCCGGCGCAGCTCGACCGCCTGGCTGCCGAAGCCCGGCACGGTCACCTGCTCGGCCTGTGGGTCACCGACGGCGCGCACCCTCTTCGCCTTGAGGGCGACTGCTTGCATGGCGGCAAAGCCATCTGCTCCGGCGCCGGCCACCTCACCCGCGCGCTCGTCACCGCCCTGCCGCCAATCGGCGAACCGGTCCTGGCAATCGTCACACTGGACGGCACCACACGCGCCCAACCCACCCGCATCCGCCTACAGGGCATGCGTGCCGCCAACACCGGCGCCATAGATTTCACCGGCCTTCCCGCCGAGATCGTCGGCGAACCGGGCGACTACCTTCGCCAGCCTATCTTCTCCGCCGGCGCCTGGCGCACCTCCGCCGTTACCCTCGGCGGCATCGACTCGCTTGTAGCCACAACCCGGTCCGAACTTATCGCCCGCGACCGCCTGGCCAACCCGCACCAGCTCGCCCGGCTTGGCGAAGCTCTCATCGCCCAGGAGACTGCCGCACTCTGGCTTAACAAGACCGCCGCACTCGCCGAAGCCGCTAACCCCGCGCCGGCCCAGACTGCAGCCTATGTCAACCTCGCCCGAATCGCCGTGGAGCGCGCCGCGCTGTCCGTCATCCAGCTCGTCCAGCGCAGCCTGGGCCTGTCCGCGTTCGTCACCGGCCACCCTGCCGAGGCGACAATGCGCGATATCGCCACTTATTTGCGCCAGCCCGCGCCGGACGAGACGCTCACCGAAGCCGCAACATATTTTGCAACGAACGAGACCCCCGCATGACAAAGTCCTGGGAAGCCGACGTGTTCGACCGCATCCACACCCGCGCCGCCGATCCGTGGGACGTGGAAACCAGCCCCTACGAGCTGGAGAAATACGACCGCACTCTGGCCACCATTCCCACGCAGCACAGCGCGCGCACGTTGGAAATCGGCTGTTCCATCGGCGCCCAGACCGCCCGACTCGCCGAACGCAGCGGCCAACTGCTGGCGCTCGACATCTCCGCCGAAGCGGTAGCCCGCGCCCGCGAGCGATGCGCCGGTCTCGACCACGTCACCATTCACCAGGCTCGCATCCCGCAGGATTGGCCGCCAGGTCTGTTCGACCTGATCGTCATTTCCGAAATGCTGTATTTCCTTGATCGCGAGGACGTCGCCAGCGCCGCGCGCCTGGCTGTGGGCAGCCTGGCCCGCCACGGCGCCATCCTGCTGGTAAATTGGACCGGCCACACGGACTCACCCACCACCGGTGACGAAGCCGCCGGCCTGTTCATTGCCACGGCAAGGTTCCTGCGCCACGCGGGAACCGAGCACAATAACTATCGTATCGATTTACTTCGAACGGAAGCGTAGGAAGCAAGCGGTTCTTTTTTGAAAAAAGAACCAAAAAACTTTTGTCTCTGCCGGGTGCGTTTCTTTGAAGCGTGCGCGTCAACACAACGCGACAGCGCGGACAAAAGCTTTCTGTTTCTTTTTCTCGAAGAAGGCCGTGCTTAGCTTTCGTAACTCATCACCGGTTTAGCCACTTCAGCCGGCTCCACGCGCTGCACCGGCGGCGCCGCCCGGTTAGTGTCCGGCAGCATTTCGATCCGGCCCGTGATCTGTCCGCCATCCTCGACCTGCAGCCGCCGGCAGCGCGCTGTGCCAAGCACCACGCCCGTGCCACGCACGATCAGACTGCCGCGCGCGGTAACCGTGCCGTCAATCGTGCCGGCAACCTCGGCGTTCTCCACCTCGACTTCGCCCTTGAACACGCCGCCAGGCGAGACCGCCAGTTCGGTGGCGTGGATCATCGTGGCTTCCACGGTGCCTTCCACGACCAGCCGCTCGGCATCCTGCACCATGCCCTGCACGCTGATGCCGCGGCCCACCACGAGCGTGCGGCGTTCCTGCACAGGCGCCGGGCGCTCAGACCCGGTGCGCGCGACGGGCGGGCCGGGCGGCCCAGGCGGCCGCGGCGCCGCGGATTGCGGCATCGGCGGGTTACCGCCACCGGCGGCAGGCGGGTTGGCAAACGGCGGACGTCCCATCATCGGGTCCTTCATCATTGCGGTCGAGGCGTTGGCTGGCGTGATTGTTGTTGTGGCCGGCGGTGCTGGCGGCCGCGGCGGCACACCAAGCCCGTTGTCAGGGGCACCAGCGCCCTCGGCTTTCGTGGGCTGTGCGGCGGGTTTCATATCCATCTGTGCCTCCGGCTCGTCATCGGGCTTGCGGCGTTTGAACAAGGGCAGCCCCCCTCCTGGTTTAGGCCGGCCGCCGCGAAAATAGCGGCGCGAGATACCTGGCCTAACACGCAGCGTTGACGGTAAACAACCCGCCACATCACTTGTAAAAACCGGACGGCCCGTAGTGGTCAAAGATGATTGCAAACCTTTCTGCAAGGACTGCAAACCCTAGCTGGCCGATCTTCCCCCACGATCCATCAGCACATGCACCATGCAGGCCGTTCCCAGCACAGGCACAAGCAGGTTCACCAGAGGCAAGGCCCCGGCCAGCGCCAGCGCCGCCCCCTGCAGCAGAACACCGAACCGGTGACGCCCATAAAGCGCGTTCGCTTCCGCCCGGCTCATCCGCCGCATCGCCACCGCCACGAACAAGCCGCGCCCCAACGCCCAAGCCGTGATCACCCACCCGAGCACCAGGCCGATCCCAGGCGCCAGCAGCGCCAGCAACAGCGAGAGCGCGCTCATCACCAGCACCAGCCCACCCACCACCAGCCCGTCCCAAACCTGCGCCGACAACGCGGCCCCCACCGGCGCCGGCAGCCCGGGATACCACCGCCGCTCCACCGCCCGGCACACCGGCTCCAGAAACAGCGAGGCGATCACCACCGCCAGAGGCAGGAAAAGCCACAACGCCGCTGCTGCCGCCGCGAAGCCGCCCAGCACGCCGGCCACCCAGGCTAACCAGCCGGACCCCGCCAGCACATGGTGCAGGCCATAGACAGCCCCCACGCAGAGCGCGGCGAATCCCAACGCGGAAAGCAGCAGGCTTTGCGCCAGCACGCCAAGGATGGCCGGGTCGTCCAGTTGTTCGATGGCGCGGAAAAACGGCTTCAGCATAAGACAAGGCCTTCTTTTTTGAAAAAGAAGCAAAAACCAATTGCTCCTGATGCTGCTGATGCGCCGCGATTTGTTCTGCGGCTGGCGCCTTGCTTTCTCGTCCTAGCTCGGCAAAGAGCACCCTCATGCAAGACACCACATACGACATCATCGGCATCGGCAACGCCATTGTGGACGTCGTGGCCCCAGCAGACCACGCCTTCCTTTCCAAACACGACATGCACCCGGGCAGCATGGCGCTGATCGACGCCGAACGCGCCCAGGCCCTCTACACCGCAATGCCAGCCGGCCGCGAGAGCAGCGGGGGCTCGGCTGCCAACACCTGCGCCGTCGCTGCCGCCCTGGGTGCCCGCGTAGCCTATATCGGCAAGGTCGCCGCAGACGGCCTGGGCGAGACCTTCCGCCGCGACATCCAGGCCGCCGGCGTGCATTTCCCCAGCGCCCCGCTGACCGAAGGCGCGCCCACCGCACGCTGCCTCATACTCGTCACGCCGGACGGCCAGCGCACCATGAACACCTTCCTCGGCGCCAGCGTCGCCTTCGCCAGCGGCGATGTGGACGCTGCCCTCATCGGCCAGTCCGCCGTCCTGTACCTCGAAGGCTACCTCTTTGACCCGCCGGCCGCCCAGGCCGCCTTCCGCGCCGCCGCCCGTGCCGCCCGGCAAGCACACCGCCAGGTCGCCCTGTCCCTGTCGGACGCGTTCTGCGTGGACCGTCACCGCGAGGCCTTCCGCGCGCTGCTCTCCGACATCGACATACTCTTCGCCAACGAAAGCGAACTCTGCAGCCTGTATGAAACGAACCGGCTGGAGGATGCGCTGGACGCCGTGGCGCATGACGTGACCCTGGCCGCGATCACCCGCGCCGAACAAGGCAGCATTATCCTGCGCGGCGCCGAACGCGTTGCGGTTCCGGCCGAGCCCGCCACTGTGGTGGACACAACCGGCGCCGGCGACGCCTACGCCGCAGGCTTTCTGGCCGCCCATACCGCGGGCCAAGACCTCGCAGCTTGTGGCCGGCTGGGCAGCCGCGCTGCGGCGGAGATCATTTCCCATTACGGCGCACGCCCGGAGGCGGATTTGTCACGGTACTTGCGCCGGGACTGACAGACGAAGAAGCAAGCAGTCCTTTTTTGAAAAAAAAAGGACCAAAAAACTTTTGTTCCTGACCCCGTTTCAGCCGCCGGTGTCATACGGCTGGCGCGGCAGCGCCTGTAGCGAAATCTCTGATCGTTATTCGGACGACATCTTTCTTTTACTTCCTTGCTCGCGCCAGCCGTGACCAAGGCGCGCACACCAGTCCCGGCAAACCTAGCGCCCCGAAGCCGGCGCAGGTCCACGATTGCAGCAAGCTGCCGTTGCCGACCGCGCCACCCGCCACGGCGCCGACCGTTGCGCCCAGGATAATCAAACCGACAGCTTCAGGGCCCCCGAAGCTGAAAACCTGACCTAAAATTCGTCTCACAGCCGCTCTCTCGCTCGAAAATACGATACGATGATAGAGGTAACATGTTCGTGATGTCCGCTTCAACTGTTTTGTGCAGTGCGCCAGTCTGGCTTCTGCGGACCTATCCAAGCTTGCGGTAAGGCGGCTTTGACGGGTCCACCAGCTTCAAGTCAGTCGGCCCGATCCCGAACAGCGCAATCACCGCCGGTTCCGGCTCGCCCGCTTTCACCCCATCGTAATGCGGCGTGTGCGCCGCACGGCGGACGAAGGAGCCCGCCGGCACAGGCACCGTGCTGTCCGGATCGAAATCCGCGCCGCTATTCACCCACCAAGTCCCGGAAAGCACCACGGAGAGCCGGTCCGTCCGGTAGCTATGCGGCGCGCTCATATACCCTGGCTTCCATTTCATCAGGACCAGGTAGGGCCCGGCTGCGTCCTTGTCGCCGAACAACGTCGCCGTCTCGCCTATCTCCGTGGACAGGGCCTGCCACTTCTTCCACTGGATCTGCCCGGGCAGCGTAATCTGCGTTTCCTTGGAATCGACCTTGCCCGCCTCGGCCGTGTTCGGCAGGCCTACCGCGAGCACACCCGCCAAAGCTGCCAGCATCAGCCGCCGCTCTTCGTTCACACCGGTATCGTCGCTGAACATTGCTGCGTTTTCCTTTGTGTTTCGACGTGATGCAGACGGACGGAAGCAAGCATGCCTTTTCAAAAAAGAACCAAAGACTTCTGCCTACGCTGTCGCGCCCCTGTCTCCAACTCACGACAGGCGCAGAAGTCGTTTGCGTCTCTGCCTCAAAAAGAAGGTCTTGCTTACCTCGGCACCGATCCTACCGGATCGTTGTCGGCTGCACACTCACCCGAATGGCGCAAACCACGCGCATCGACCGTTCCTCCAGGAAGTATACGGCCGTAACGTTGCAGTGCGTAAGCTTGGGTGAAGCCGGAACTATCCTCGCACGTGTGGCAAGCGCCGTTTCCGCCTCTATTTGGCCGCGGCACCCACAGGCTGCACGTTTGCGCGACGGACACATCGCCTCCGAAGCCAGTCGAGTAAGCATGAAGGCGGGATTTCAAGCTGCAGGAGCGCTACGCCAGTGTGCGTCCGGTCACGCACCGGGACCGACGCCTTGCTCTTCCACGAGCTCGAAGTTTTTCTGCTCAAGACAACGCATTTTCCTGCCCACGCCGTCGCAACGCGGAACTAAGGGCCCGTAAGAAAAGAAACGCCACCCCCCC
>CAXTJZ010000135.1:0-10682 GCA_964244695.1 uncultured Acetobacteraceae bacterium | reverse complement strand
CGAGCCTGACCGCCTTTGCCGGTTATGTCGGCTCGCTGCCCCCAGGCAGCCAGATCAAGGTGGATTACATCCCCGCCAACGGCGGCCCGCAGCAGGCGCAGCGGCTGGTGGCCACCGTGGGCGGGGCCGGCCGGGCGGCTCCCGCAGGCCTGTCCACCGGCACGAAGGTGGCCATCGGCGTAGGCGCCGCAGCGCTGTTCGGCTGCTACGAGCTCGGCTGCTTCTCGCATCACACCAAGCCGCCGCCGAACGCCGGGCCGCTGCAACCGATTCCAAGACCATAGGCTGCGCAGCCACAGCGGCGCCTGGACACTGGTGGAGGACACTATGCGCGGCACCGACGGATCACGCGCGGCTGGTCGAGGTGCCGGCGACCTAAAGATGGCGGGTAACAGCGATAGTCGGAAGGCTGCCAAGCACGTCGTGGCGTTTCACGGGCATTCTCAGGTCGCCTACGACACATCTTACGAGGCGCGCGAGGAGTTGGCCGAGCACGCCAAGGCGAAATAGGTTCCAGGCGCCGGCGCATTGCCGGACGCACTCCACCCTCTCCGGTGTCGTGTTCTGCGCGAAGCGGCAAGCCAGGTTCAGGATGCATGGCGTGCACGGGTCGTGCGAACCTCGAGTGAGCACGCCGGCATAAATCGAGGATGACCACCCGCATGCCCGAAACATCGACTTCTCCCGCTTCGCCGCCAGCCAAGGGCGTGGCCCCGGCCTCGACGCCGGACGCGTCAAGCGCTGTGACGCTTTTCGTCATGGTCGTGGCCATCCTGTATTTCGGCCGCGAGGTTCTGGTTCCTGTCACCCTGGCGCTCCTGCTGGCGTTCTTGCTGGCGCCTCTTGTGGCGTTGCTGCGCCGCCTTCGGCTGGGGCGGATACCCTCCGTGCTGGTTGGCGTGATTCTCGCCTTAGGGATCATCCTCGCGGTCGGCGGCGTGATCGGCTCCCAGATCGCCGAGCTTACGACCGACATCCCCCGCTACGCGGCAACGGTGGAGAACAAGGTCGCGACCGTCCGCAGCTACACCGTCGGCCGCCTGTCGCACTTTGCCGACAGCATTGGGCCGCACGGCAGGCGGCCCCCTCAGGCTGCCGCAAACGCCGGCGCCGGAAACGCCACTGCCGAACAGACGGCACGGCCCGCGCAGGTGGTGGCACAGCAGCCGGCCGCCTCGCCGCTCGAGATGGCCGGACGCTATCTGGCGCCGGTGCTCTCGCCGCTTGCCACGTTCGGGATCGTTTTTGTGGTGGCAGTGTTCGCTCTCCTCCAGCGCGAGGACCTGCGCGACAGGCTGATACGGCTGGTCGGGTCGGACGACCTGCACGGCACCACGGTGGCCATGGATGACGGCGCACGCAGGCTGAGCAAGTATTTCCTGACCCAGTTGAGCATCAACGCGACTTTCGGCGTGGTGGTCGGGCTGGGCCTGCTGGTGATCGGCGTGCCCAACCCCGTGCTTTGGGGCATATTGTCGGGGCTGCTGCGGTTTGTTCCCTACGTGGGCTCGTTGCTGTCCGCCCTGTTGCCGATGGCGCTGGCCGCGGCCGTCGAGCCCGGCTGGTCGATGGTGCTGTGGACGCTGGGGCTCTACGTCGCAGTCGAAGGCGTCACCGGACAGGTCATCGAGCCGATGGTCTACGGCCACAGCACAGGGCTGTCGCCGTTCTCCGTTGTGGTCGCCGCCATCTTCTGGTCGTGGGTGTGGGGACCTGTCGGGCTGATCCTGTCCACGCCGCTGACGCTCTGCCTGGTGGTCATGGGCCGCCACGTGAAGCGGCTGGAGTTCCTCGATGTGCTGCTTGGCGACAGGCCGGCGCTGACGCCGGTGGAGAGCTTCTACCAGCGCATCCTCGCGGGCGACGCCGACGAGGCGCAGGACCACGCGGAGCTGCTGCTGAAGGAGCGCTCGCTTTCCACCTACTACGACGAGGTGGCGCTGAAGGGCCTGCAGCTCGCCGCGAACGACGCGCAGCGCGGCGTGCTCGGCGCCGAGCAGCTCGACCGCGTGAAGTCGACCGTGAAGGTGCTTGTGGAAGGGCTGGCGGACCACGAAGACAAGCAGCCACCGAAATCGGCGGCCGACGACGGCGCTGTCTCGGTGCCCGAGGACGAGCGTGACCTGCCGCGAAACCAGGAGCCCGCCTCCGTCTCGCCCGGCGAGGACGGCGCGCAAGACGGCTGGCATGGCGCCTCCGCCGTGCTGTGCATCGCCGGACGCGGCCCGCTGGACGAGGCGGCCTCTGCCATGCTGGTGCAACTGCTCGGCAAGCACGGCATGGGCGGCCGCCTGGTCTCCTACACGGAGGTAGGGCGCGACGGCATCGAGAGCCTGGACGTGCAGGGCGCGCGCATGGCCTGCATCTCCTATCTGGATATCAGCGGCAGCCCGGCGCATTTGCGCTACCTCATGCAGCGGCTCCGCCGGCGCATGCCGAAGGGGGCACCGTTGCTCGTAGGTCTGTGGCCGTCCGAGGACAGCGCGCTCAAGGACCCGGCGATCCGTTCGCAAATCGGCGCGGACTATTTCACCAGTTCGCTGGCCGAGGCGGTGTCCTCCTGCGCAGAGGCGGCGGCCAAGGAAGCGGGCCAGCCCGCCAAGCTACGCGTGGCATGACGATTTGGCGGAACGAGGTTCGAACGCGCATTGCCGCAGGTCGCAGCCTCGCAACGGTTTTGGCGGAGTAATCTCTATGTCGAAACCTGTCGCCGTGACGGGTGCGAGTGCAGGCGTTGGCCGGGCGACCGTCACGGAGTTCGCAAGGCAAGGCTACGACGTTGCCTTGCTCGCACGTGACCCCGACCGCCTGGAGCGTGCCGCGGCTGATGTCCGCTCCGTCTTCGGCGTGCGCACGCTGGCGATCCCGACGGACGTTGCCGATGCCGACGCGGTGGAGGCCGCAGCAACACAGGTCGAGCGTGACCTCGGCCCGATCGACGTGTGGGTGAACGTGGCGATGGCGACCGTTTTCGCTCCGGTGTCCAAGCTCACGGCGCAAGAGGTCGAGCGCGGCACTAGGGTAACCTATCTCGGCCAGGTGCACGGCATGATGGCCGCGCTCTCGCGCATGCGGGTGCGCAACAGCGGCGCCATCGTCAACGTCGGCTCCGCGCTGGCCTACCGCTCTGTGCCGCTGCAATCGGTCTATTGCGGCGCCAAGGCTGCCATAAGGGGCTTCACCGACGCGCTGCGCTCGGAGATCATCCACGACAAACTGGCCGTGCATCTGACGACGGTGGACCTGCCGCGGTCAACACGCCGCAATTCGACTGGGCGATGAACAAGATGGGCGTCAAGGCCAAGCCGGTGGCGCCGATCTTCGAGCCGGAAGTGCCCGCGCGCGCGATCTTCTTCGCGGCGACCCATAAGCGCCGCGAGGTGTGGGTCGGCTTTCCCACGGTAAAGGCGATACTGGCCAACCGCATAGCACCTGGCTGGATCGACAAATACCTGGCCAGCGCAGGCTATAGCGGGCAGCTCACCGACGAGAAGCTGCCGGCCAACCCGCCGGCCAATCTATTCCATCCCGTGCCGGGCCATTACGGGGCGCATGGCCGCTTCGACAGCCAGTCCAAACAGGCAAGCTGGGCAATGTTCACCGACCGGCACCGCACCGCGTTCTGGGCCGCCATCGCGGGGGTCGGACTGCTCACTGGCGTGCACCTGCTTGCCAAGAGGCTGAAGATCTAGCCGGAGCGCCGCCATGAGCAGCCCAATCGAGGATTACGCGCTCCTGGGCGACGGCGAGACGGCGGCGCTGCTCAGCCGCGACGGCTCGGTCGACTGGCTGTGCTGGCCGCGCTTCGACGACGATTCCTGCTTCGCCGCCCTGCTCGGGACACGGGAGAACGGGCACTGGTCGATCGCGCCCGCGGCGCCGGTGACACAGCGCAGCCGCCGCTACCAGGACGACACGCTGATTTTGGAGACGGATCTGGAGACGGCGGACGGCGCCGTCCGGCTGATCGACTTCATGCCAATGCGCCAGGGCGCGTCCTGCCTGGTGCGCATCGTCGCCGGCGTGCGCGGCACGGTGCGCATGCGCTGCCAGATGCGCCTGCGGTTCGACTACGGCGCGCTGCCGCCCTGGTCCGAACTGTCCGGAGACGCCATGGTGGCCAAGGTCGGCCCGGACCTGGTCGTGCTGCGCGCGCCGGTGAAGCTGGATGTGCAGGCGCATCTCACCTCGGCCGAGTTCGACGTGGCGGCGGGGGAGCGCCGCGCTTTCGTTCTCGCCTATGGCGCAGCGCACGAGAGGCCGCCCGAACCGGTCGACGCGGAGGCGGCACTCGCCGAAACCCAGGCGTTCTGGCGCGGGTGGATCGGCCGGTTCGATAACGGCAAGACCAATTGGCCGGGCGAGGTCAGGCGGTCCCTGATCACGCTGAAAGCGATGATTCATGCGCCGACCGGCGGGCTCGTGGCCGCCCCAACCACCTCCTTGCCGGAAGCGCCCGGCGGCAAGATGAACTGGGATTACCGCTATTGCTGGCTGCGCGATGCCAGTTTCACGTTCTGCGCCCTGCTGAATGCCGGGTTCCACGCCGAGGCTACGCAGTGGCGCGACTGGCTGCTGCGGGCTATCGGCGGCGCGCCGGAGCGGCTGCGGATCATGTACCGGGTCGACGGCTCGCGGCATCTGTCCGAATGGACGGTCGACACGTTGCCGGGTTACCGCTATGCGGCACCGGTACGGATCGGCAACGCCGCTTCAACCCAGCACCAGATCGACGTGTTCGGCGAGGTGCTGGATGCACTCGACCTCGCCAGGCGTGGCGGTGTCCAGACGACGGCGCAGGAGACGGAAGTCGAACGCAAGATCGTCGCGCACCTGGAGACGGTGTGGCACACGGAAGGCTCCGGTGTCTGGGAGTCGCGTTCCGAGCTGCGGCACTACACCTACTCGAAGGTGATGGCCTGGGTGGGACTGGACCGCTTCCTGCGCCACCACGCCGAGAGCAAGTCCGTGGACCCGGCGATCACCGAACGACTTACGGCATTGCGGCAGACCATCCACGACGAGGTTTGCCGCGAGGGCTGGAACGAAGGGTTGGGCACGTTCACGCAGCACTATGGCGGGCAGGCGATTGATGCCAGCCTGCTTCTGCTGCCTTTGGTCGGCTTCCTGCCCGCACACGACAGCCGCATGGCCGCGACGATCGAGACGATCCGGCGTGAGCTGTCCGAGGGCGGGCTGATACGCCGCACCAAAGCCAGCGCGGAGCCGCCGGACGAGGGCGCGTTCCTCGCCTGCTCGTGCTGGATGGCGGATTGCCTGAACATGCAGGGCCGCACGGACGAGGCACGCGCCCAATTCGAGCGGGTCCTGGCTGTGGCAAACGACCTCGGCCTGCTGTCCGAGGAGTACAACGTCCCGGGCAAGCATTTGGCGGGCAATTTTCCGCAGGCGCTGACCCATCTGGCCGTCGTCAACACCGCGCTGGGCCTGTGTGGACCGACCCTGCAGCGCGGCGGCGGCTGACCGTAGAGATCAATGGACGAGCAAGGCGCCATCCGTCCACGTATTATGACGACGTCATCGGCAGCGGCCCCGGCCGTGGATCACTGGCGCAGCAATCGGCAACTACCGGCAAGCGCTTTCTGCTTTTGGGAGCGAGAGGAAAAGCAAGCGGTTCCGACGACGGCGACCACCGGCACGTGGTCCGCTTCGGCGTCGTAGGGGCCGATCAGCAGGTGGATGGCGCCCGGCCCTGAGGTTGCGTAACAAAGTCCCGGCTGTCCAATGACCTTCGCATGCGCGGAGGCCATGAACGCCGCATTATCCTCGTGGCGTACCTGCACGTAGTGCATGAAGTCTTTCGCCTTCTCGAGAGCTACCACGTCGAGGCCGCCGACACCGTCACCGGGATAGCCATACACGCGCGACACCCCCATTCGGAAAGGCGCCGCCGAACGAATTCATCGACGTTCTATATGTGGTAAATCCTGGTCTATGAGTAACGCAAGCGTGATCGCAACGCACTCGGATTGAAAAAGGATCGGAATCGATGCGTGAGACGCAGGACATTTCCGGCCGCCCCGGTGAAGAACGCGAAGAGAAAGAAACTCCGCTCCGCCCAATGCTGCGCGAGGTGGCTTCTGCATTCCCGAGTAGTAATTCAGCGCCGGCAAGCCGCTGCCGAGGCGGATTATGGGCTGATGTTCTCACCCGGAATTGCGGTCCTCCAAACCACCAGCAGAGGGTTCCCGGGCAGCCACGTGCCGTGTTCAGGGCTGACAGTACTCCCGCCGCCCTGGAGTACTCGGCCACCCAGTCCAAACGCGAGCACTTGCGCGCAACGGCGGGCCGTCACGCTCAAATCGCCAAGCGCCGGGAGCCAGCCGCAGGAGGGAGCAGGCGGCGTATTTACGACGACGGTCCTCTACGCTGCGCCGATTGGCTGCGGCGGCCCTTTGCACGACCGTTATGACTCTCCGGCCTGATCATGTCCCGAGCTGATGCAAGCATTGGCCAGCCTGCCGCGCGCGGCAGCAGGCCAAGCAGTACCACCGGCAGCACGAAAGTCAGGAAGCCCAATACGAAGCTGACGGCAGGCGTGGCAGCGCCCAGCCTTGGCCGCAGCTGATCGGTGGCGGCGGCGAACGGGCCGCGGTCCGCCAAGCTGAACAGGACCAGCAAGCCGAACCCGCCGACCATGTACCAGGCAACCAAGGACCGGCCGATGTCCGCCCGTCGCGCGTCCCCGGTCAGAGGCGACGGGGCGGGAGCGCGCAGGACCGGCCCTGCAACCACGCGCTGCCACAGCCGGGCGCCCGCGTACACCGCGCTAAAAAGCAGTGCGGCAATCCAGTAGGCACGACAAAACCAGACTGCAGCAAGAAAATTGCTGACACTATATCCGGGCAGCCTCAGCGTCAGCCAGCACGTCGCCATACAGGCGGCGGACACTCCATACTGCGTTAACCGCCCCAGCCAAGCCACGTTGCCCGCCAGGTCATCCGGGCTGGGCTGCCGGCGCGCATGTGGTGGTGTCTTCTGCTGAGTCATCATACAGCGCCGGCAATCAACACCCGCGGTCTTTCACACGGATGCGCCTGACACAAAGGAATAATGTCTTCCCGGCTGGTTTGCTTGGCGTGATCAGGCCGGTGACCATCTCGCTGTCGGGGCTGCCGCGTGCCGGTCAGGGCGTGTCTGCCGCGGTCTGCTTGCAGCGCGCCTGCCGCCATGACATTGGCATGGCAACAGGGGAGCGAACGCGATGGCAGATCAGGGTGGCGCCACCTATCAGGCCCAGGACCGCAACCTGGCGCTGGATCTGGTGCGCGTGACGGAGGCGGCCGCACTGGCGGCCTCGCGTTGGATGGGCCGCGGCAACAAGATAGAGGCTGACGGGGCGGCGACGGAGGCGATGCGCCGGGCGTTCGATACAGTCGCAATCGACGGCACCGTGGTGATAGGCGAGGGCGAGATGGATGAGGCGCCCATGCTGTTCATCGGTGAACGCGTGGGCAGCGGCGGGCCGAAGATGGACATCGCCGTGGACCCGCTGGAAGGCACGACGCTGACGGCCAAGGGCGGACCCAACGCGATGACGGTGATCGCCATGGCCGAAGCCGGGCAGTTCCTGCATGCGCCGGACTGCTACATGGACAAGATCGCGGTGGGGCCGGGGCTGCCGGAGGGCGTGGTGAACCTGGGCGCGCCCGTTGCGGAGAACATGCGGGCGCTGGCACAGGCCAAAGGCTGCGAGATGTCCGACCTGGTGCTGTGCACGCTGGACCGGGACCGCCACGGCGAGCTCATTGCGAAATCCCGCGAACTGGGCGTGCGCATCATGCTCATTCCGGATGGTGACGTGGCCGGCGTGATAGCGGCCGGACTGCCGGACGGCGACATCGACATCTTCTGGGGGATCGGCGGGGCGCCGGAAGGGGTGATAGCAGCGGCGGCGTTGCGGTGCACGGGCGGGCAGATGCAGGGCAGGCTGCTGTTCGAGGATGCGGCGCAGCTCGAACGCTCGCGGGGGATGGGGATCACGGATCCGGACCGGATCTACGCGATGGAGGAGATGGCAGGCGGCGACGTGATGTTTGCCGGAACGGGTGTCACGACCGGCGCGATGCTGCGCGGCGTGCGGCGGTCCGGCGCGTCAGGGGCTATCACCCATTCGATCGTCATGCGCAGCAAGAGTGGGACGGTGCGGTATATCGAGGCGCACCATAATTTTGCGACGAAGACTTGGACGCAGTGGTAGGCAAGCAAGGCCTTCTTTTTTGAAAAAAAGAAGCAAAAAACTTTTGCTCCCCCGCCTGCCTTGAGACCGAGACTGTTTCTGCAGTTATGCAGGGTGGCAGACCCAACCTAGGACTTTATGCAGGCGCAGTGGCAAAAGTTTTTTGCTTCTTTTTTGCAAAAAAGAAGTGCTTCCTTGCCTGCCTTCACCGACTCGAAGCGCGCCGCAAGATAGGCCCATGTTAGATTCAACGCTGCCCACCGGCCCTGTCCTGAACGTCGCCAGCAGCCTGACCGAACGCACCTGGCTCTGGCGCACCGGCTGCGACAGGACGGCCTTCGCCATCACCCAGCGTCACGAACTGCCCGAAATCGTGGGCCGCATACTGGCCGCGCGCGATGTGACTCTGGATGGTGCGGCGGATTTCCTGGCGCCGACGCTGCGTGCGCTGCTGCCCGATCCGGCGGTGCTGCGGGACATGGGCCAGGCGGCGGCAAGGCTGGCGCGTGCCGTGCAGGCTGGCGAGACAGTGGCTGTGTTCGGCGACTACGACGTGGACGGCGCGTGCAGTGCGGCGGTGATGACGCTCTTCCTGCGTAAGCTCGGCTGCCGCGTGATCGCCTACGTGCCGGACCGCATGGCGGAGGGCTACGGACCGAACGCGCCGGCGCTGCTTCGGCTGGCCGAGCAGGGCGCCACGCTGGTGGTGTGCGTAGATTGCGGCACGTCCGCGCATGAGGTGCTGGCGGTGCTGCGCGGCCGGGCCGATGTCCTGGTGCTGGACCACCACAAGGCCGAGGGGTTGCCGCCGCCTGTCCTGGCGACGGTGAACCCGAACCGGCTGGATTGCACGAGCGGGCTGCGCCACCTGTGCGCGGCGGCGGTGGCGTTTCTGGCGGCGGTGGCGACGCTGCGCGTGTTGCGGGAAGCTGGTGCGTTTGCCGCGAAAGCGGAGCCGGATCTGCTTGGGCTGCTGGACTTGGTGGCTCTGGCGACCGTCTGTGACGTGATGCCGCTGACCGGGCTGAATCGGGCGCTGGTGACCCAAGGGTTGCGGGTGATGGGACGGCGAGCAAGACCAGGCCTGGCGGCGCTGCTGGACGTCTGCCAGGCAGGAGCGCAGGCGAGCATGACGCCGACGGCGATGACCTGCGGTTGTGGGCTCGGGCCGCGCATCAATGCCGGCGGACGGATCGGCGAGGCCGATCTCGGGCTGCGATTGCTGCTGTGCGAGGATCCATCGGACGCGCGATTGCTGGCGGAGCGGCTGGACGCGGTGAACCGGCAGCGCAGGACGATGGAAGCGGGCGTGCTTGAGGCGGCCATCAGCGCGGCAGACGCCCAGATGCAGGCGGGGCGGGGCGTGCTGCTGGTGCATGGGGAGACCTGGCATCCCGGCATCGTCGGGATCATCGCCGGGCGCCTGCGCGAGCATTTCAACCGGCCGGCCTGCGTTGGGGGGGCGGCGGGGACCAGCATCAAGGGCTCCGGGCGGTCGGTGGCCGGGCTGGACCTTGGAGCGGCGGTGATCGCGGCGCGGCAATCCGGCATTCTTTCGACTGGCGGGGGGCACGCGATGGCTGCCGGGTTCTCGCTGGCGGCAGGCCGTGCCGCAGATTTTCATGCTTTTCTGTGCGAGCGCCTGCCTAGCCATCCCGACGCGGCGCGCCGGCCGCATCTGCAGGTTGAAGCCAGCGTTTCGGCCGGTGGCGCCGGGGTGGAGCTGGCGGAGCATCTGGCACGGCTGGCGCCATTCGGTGCAGGCAATGAGGAGCCGGTGCTGGTGGTGCCGGACGTGCGTGTGACGCGCGCGGACCGCCTTGGCAACGATGGCAACACGGTGCGTGCCTATGTGCAGTCCGAGGGGGATGGACGGCGCTTAAAGGCGCTGCTCTTCCGCGCTGGAGACGGCAGATTAGGGCAGGCGCTGCAGGACCGATCGGTACGATTGCACTTGGCGGGGCATTTGCGGGCGGAGAGCTGGAACGGCACGGTCAGCGCTGGTTTCTGCGTGATAGATGCAGCAGTGGTCTAGGCAGTAAGAAAGGTTTTCTTTCCATCTGCAGCAGTTGCGCTCTTTCCAGGTGGCCAAAGCTGCTGAGCAGCGAGGAAGCAAAAGTTTTTTGCTTCTTTTTTTCAAAAAAGAAGGCCTTGCTTTCTTTTGTATCTATGGAACGAGCTGATGACCAAGACAATCGACGCGCTCGCTCAACGAGAAGCGGGTCTGAGGCAGGGCCTGACCTCAGGGCAGTTGTCGATGATTGCCATAGGTGGCGCGATCGGCACCGGGCTGTTTCTCGGCAGTGGGTTTGCCATCAGTCTGGCAGGGCCGAGCGTTCTGCTGAGCTATGCTGTGGGCGCGTTGATTGCGTTGCTGCTCATGGGGGCTTTGGCGGAGATGACGGCGGCGCATCCTGGCGCCGGCTCGTTCGGGGTGCCGGCCGAGCGTTATCTCGGCCCGTTTGCCGCGTTCCTTATACGC
>CAXTJZ010000134.1:0-10882 GCA_964244695.1 uncultured Acetobacteraceae bacterium | reverse complement strand
GCCACGGCCCGTAGTCGAAGCTCTCGCCGGTGATGTTGATGTTGTCCGTATTCAGCACGCCGTGCACGAACCCGGCGACCATCCACTGCGCCCCCAGCCGCGCGACCCGCAAGCACACGGCCTCCAGGAAAGCCACCGCCTGCTCGCCGGGATCGTCACGCCGTGCTTCGGGGATCGCCACGGCAACGCTGTGCGCCACCAGACGCCGCAACGACTCCACATCCTGCTCGAAGGCGAAGCGCTGGAACGTGCCGATGCGTATGTGCGTGTGGTTGAGGCGCACGAGCACCGCACTCCGCGTAGGCGAGGGCTCATCACCACGCACCAGGTCCTCGCCCGTCTCGACAAGGCTGAAGGATTTCGACGTGTACACGCCTAACGCCTCCAGCATCGACGTCGCCAGCACCTCGCGCACGCCGCCTTTGAGCGTCAGCCGCCCGTCCGCGCTGCGCGACCACGGCGTGGTACCGGATCCTTTCGTGCCGAGGTCCAGCAGCCTGTCGTCTTGCAGATCATGCAACTGGGCAAACAGGAATCCGCGCCCGTCGCCCAGATCGGGGTTGTACGAGCGGAACTGGTGGCCGTGGTAGCGCAGTGCCAGCGGCTGCGGGAAACTTCCCGGCAGGGGCTCGAAGCGCCCGAAATGCCCTATCCATTCCGAGTCGGTGAGGTCGCCTAGCCCAACGCGTTCCGCCCAAGCCTGGTTGCGGTAGCGCAGGATGTGCTGCGGAAACGCCGCGGGTGCTACGATGTCGTAGAACGCGCCGCCCAGGTCGGCGTGCCGGATCGAGGGTTTGTAGGTCATAGCTGGACTTTTCGGAAAGAAAGGAAGCAAGCAGTTCTTTTTTAAAAAAAGGAACCAAAAAACTTTTGCCTGTCTGGCGCGCGTGTCGTGGAAGCGCCGCGACAGCGCTCGCAAAAGCTTTTTGGTTCTTTTTCTCGAAAAAGAAGGCCTTGCTCCCTCTTCACAACAATCTGCATCGCAAAGCCTCAGCCAGCCGCCCCGCATCCAGCCGCCAGTCCGGCACGCTGCCCCCGAAGACGGGAGGATCATCCAGCAACCGCAGCAAAGCCTGCGCGATCGCCCGCGCGTCGACGCTGCAGATCAACGCCGCCTGCTGGCCGGCAAGCTGTTCGGCCAGGCCGCCGACGCGCGTAGCGACCACCCAGCGGCCAGCGGCTACGGCCGCAGCGACCACCCCGCTCTGGCTCGCTTCGCGGTGCGTCAGCACCACGGCGTCCGACCAGGCGATCAGGGCGCCCACCTCGTCCTCAGGCACCCAGCGGTTCTCCACGCTCACACCCGGCAGGCCGCGCAAGGCGGCCAGCGGCGCGCTCTCCGGACCGAACCCGACGATGCGTATCTCGACGTCCGGGCGGGGCAGCAGCAGGGCGAGCGCGTCTGCCAGCAGGTCCAGCCCCTTATAGGGCAGCAGGCGGCCGAAGCAGAGCAGGCGCAGCTTGCCGCCATGGGCGCGCGGCGGCGGCGGCGGGATGTCCAGCGTGTGCGGCGGCAGGCTGGTCTTCAGCACCGGCTTGCCCGCGGTCAGGCCCAGCGCATCCAGCCGGGCGCGCACGTGGTCGGACAGCACCACGATGGCGTCGGCGCGGCGCAGCAACCGGCGCTGCAGCGTCATCTGCAGCGGGTAGCCGTCACCGGGATGCAAGTCGGCGTCATGCGTCACCACAGCGTAGGGCACGCCCACGCGCCGCAGCGCCGCGTGCATGGCCAGGTCCAGCGGCCCCGGCATGGCGCACAGGGCCACGGAGGGTTGCAGCGCCCTGATTCGGCGGGCCAGCCAGGGGACGAACAGCGGCGACTGCAGCACGCGGCCGGCGTAGCTGGCAATGCTGTCGTATGTCGGCACCGGCAGTTCGCAGCGCGGCCGGTGCGGGCCGGCCAGGATTTCCGCGTGGGTGGACAGCGATAGGGCCGCGTCCGTGCCGGGCAAGGTGTTGAACAGCGCGGCGAAATCGGCCGCCACGCGCGGGCCGGCGCCGAAGCGGCCCCACTGCCAGACCAAGATTCTCATGCGCTGGGCACCGGCAGCCCGAGCGCACGTACCGCCTCGGCAAGCGGCGCGGCACCCAGCCTGGCGCTAGCAGCCACCCGTCCGGCCTCGCCCAGGCTGGCGCGCAAGGCGGGGTCGTCCGCCAGGCGGACCAGGGCCGCCGCCGCCGCCACCACGTCCGCCTCCGCCCAGACCGCACCTGGCGCCTCAAACACCCCCCGCGGATCGACCGCCGGCACGAGCGTGAAGGGGATCGGGACGCCGCAGGACGCGTCGAAGAAATCGGTGAGGCCGGACCAGCCCGTCGCTACCACAGGGCGGCCGAGCAGCATGGCCTCGGCGGGCACCAGCCCGAAACCCTCGCTGCGGTGCAGGCTGAGCACGATGTCTGCGCAGCGTGTCAGCGCGTGGCTGTCGGCGGCGGGAAACAGCCGGGTTTCCAGCCGGATGTTGGCCGCGCCGGCGATCAGCGATTGCAGCCGTGCCAGGTCCTCCGGCGCGTGGTCGGCGTGGGTGACCTTCAATACGAGCACCCGGTCCGCACGGCCGCCAAACGCCAGTCGGTGCGCGGCGATCGCGGCTTGCGGATTCTTGCGCGCGTAGCTCGAAGCCAGGCTGAAGGATACCAGCACCAGGACAGCCGCGTCCGGCAAGCCGAAATCCGCCCGGCCGAGGCCGGAGGGCGCCGGCGGGCAGGCTGCCACAGGGTGCGGCACCACGCGCACCCGGCCTGGCGCCAACGGCTCCAGCGCCGCTGCGGTAAATTGCGAAGGTGCCCAGATCTCGTGCACGAAGCGCGCGCCGTGGCGCCAGACATCCGGCACAACGCCCAGCTCCCACGCCCAATAGCCGATCACACGCCTGCCGCGCAGCAGACCCCGCGGCAGGCGCAGCAGCGCCGCCGGCAGCGACGGCGCGTTGACGTGCAAAACCAGCGGCGCGCCTGCAGGCGGGGCCGCGATCCGGCCGGCCGGGCGCGGCTCGCCAGGCGGCAGCAGGCCGCACTCAATCTGCCAGGCCGGCACACGCAATGCCGCCAACGCCGCCAGCATCAGCCGCGCGCCTTCGCCCAGCCCGGAGGCGCGGCTGATCTCGCCGCCCACCACGATCCCCGCGCGTGCGGCCGGCGCCGGCCAATCCGGCCGTGGCGCCAGCAGGGCGGAAGCCCGCGACAGCGCGCGCCGCCTGGGGCCCTGCGGCAATGCTTGCCAGGCTCTGTGCAGAGGGGTTTTCGGCATTGAGGTCCGGCGGACTCCGGCAGACGAACGCGTGTGGATGAACGGCCCGGCTCGGTTGCGGGCTGACGCGCCCCGTATAGACTGCACCGGCATGGACGCGACAGGGGGAGGAGTGACGCAGGACTTAGCCATCCCTTCCGGGTCAGGCGTGCTGCCGGCATTCGATATCGAGTTCCTGCCGCCCGACCTTTCGCAATGGCGTTCCGGCAACACCGGGCTGGAAGGCTTCTGGCACTTCGACGGCCCCGCCCCCGGCCCGCATGTGGTGGTGACCGCGCTGATACACGGCAACGAGATCGGCGGCGCCGTGGCGCTGGACCGCCTGCTGCGCGGCCCACCAAAACTGTTGCGCGGCAGGCTGACGGTAGGGTTTGCCAACCTGGCCGCATACGCGAAGTTCGACCCGGCCCAGCCAACCGCCTCGCGCTACCTGGACGAGGACATGAACCGGCTGTGGGACGCCGAAGTCCTCGACGGACCGCGCCGCTCCTCCGAACTCTCGCGCGCAAGGGCAATGCGCAAGCTGATCGACAGCGCGGATTTGCTGCTGGACCTGCACTCCATGCTGTGGCCGTCGGACCCGCTCATCCTCAGCGGCCCCACCGCCCGCGGCCGCGCGCTGGCAGGCCAGATAGGCACGCCGCCGCTGGTGGTGGCCGACCGCGGCCATCTCGGCGGCAGGCGGCTGATCGACTACGCGCCGTTCTGGCAGGAGCCGGGACTACGCGTGGCCGTGCTGGCGGAGGCCGGCCAGCACTGGCGGCGCGGCACGGTGGCCACCATGCAGGCCGCCATCGCCGGCGTGCTTGCCGCGTCCGGCCTGGCCGCTCCCGCCCCCGCGGGCGCCGCGCCGCGTTTCGCCGAGGTGACGCAGACGGTGACCGCCAGCTCCGGCGCGTTCGCCTTTACCGAGCCGTTCCGCGGCGGGGATGTGGTGGCGCACGGCGGCACGCTGATCGCCCTGGATGGCGCCGCGGAGATACGCACGCCGCACGACGATTGCCTGCTGGTGATGCCGAGTTTACGGCCGAGCCGGGGGCATACGGCGGTTAGGCTGGCGCGCTTCACGTAGGGCAAGGAAGAAAGCAGTCCTTTTTTTGAAAAAAAGGACCAAAAAAACTTTTGCTCCCTGGCGGCGAACGTTTCAGCACCCGCCGACAGGGAGCAAAAGTTTTTTGCTTCTTTTTTTCAAAAAAGAAGGCCTTTCTTCCTGCCGTGACCCGCATCCTCTACATCACCGCCACCCGCCTGGGAGACGCCGTCCTCTCAACCGGCCACCTCGCACACCTCTCGCACGCCTACCCAAACGCAAGCTTCACCATAGCCTGCGGCCCCGTAGCCGCCGGGCTGTTCACCCGCTTCCCCAAGCTCGACCGCGTGATCGTGGTCGACAAGAAGCGCTACGACCTGCACTGGCTGAGCCTTTGGTGGCAGGTGGTTTGGACGAAATGGGACCTCGTGGTCGACCTGCGCGGCTCAGCCCTCAGCCTGTTCGTGCCGGCGCGGCACCGGGCGATCATGCGCGGCGGCAGGCGGGCCGGGCACCGGCTCGGCCACATTGCCGGCGTGCTGGACCTGGCCACGCCGCCTATGCCCGTTGTCTGGACCGCGCCCGCGGACCGCGCGCGCGCCAACATCCTGCTGCCGCCCGGCGAGCCGTTCGTGGGGCTGGGACCCACGGCCAATTGGCCGGCGAAAATGTGGCCGGCCGAGCGCTTCGTTGCACTGGCAGCGGGGCTGGCAGGGCGGCTGCCTGGCGTGCGCTTCGCCGTGTTTGGCGGACCCGGCGTAGCCGAGCGCGCCGCCGCCGCCCGCGTTATCGCGGAACTCTCCGGCGCCGTGGATCTGGTCGGCATGCTGACGCTGCCGCAAGCTGCCGCCTGCCTGGAGCGCTGCGTGCTGTTCGTCGGCAACGATTCCGGGCTGATGCACCTGGCCGCCGCCTCCGGCACGCCTACGCTGGGGCTGTTCGGCCCCACGCCCGCCAGCGAGTATGCCCCAGCCGGGCGCATCGCCTCCGCCGTGCTGGCGGATGGCGAGCCAGGCCGCTCCGGAATGGAACGGCTGCCGGTGGAGGCCGCACTTTGGGCGGCGTTCGATCTACTGGAGCGGGACGGGCGTCTCGCGCCGCCTGTGCCGGTATGAAGGAAGCAAGCAAGGCCTTCTTTTTTGAAAAAAAGAAGCAAAAAACTTTTGCTACCTGCTGCTCCGCGGCTTCGGCGCTTCCTGACGCACCCGGGCTGTGCAAATGCGGTGCAGTAAAAGTTTTTTGGTCCTTTTTTTCAAAAAAGGACTACTTTCTTCCTTGAGAGTCGCCCACCTCATGGCCGGCGCCCCTACCGGCGGCGCCGAACTCTTCTTCGAACGCCTATGCACGGCCCAGGCAGAAGCCGGCGACGACGTATTGCCGGTGATACGCCACAACGAAGCCCGAGCCGCGCGCCTGGCCGAAGCAGGCCTAACCCCCGTCCAGCTAGGCTTCGGCGGCCTGGCGGATTTCTGGACGCGCGCCCGCCTCGCCCGCCGCCTACGGCGCTGGGCACCGCGCGTGGCCATGGCCTGGATGGGCCGCGCGGCACGCCATGCGCCATCCGGCCCCTGGGTGCTGGTCGGGCGCCTGGGCGGCTACTACGATCTGCGCCAGTTCGCCCGCTGCGACCACCTGGTGGGCAACACCCAAGGCATGGTGGCCTGGATACGCGCCCAGGGTTTCCCGCCTGACCGGGTGCATCACCTGCCGAACTTCTCGCCCGACCTGTCCGGCGCCGTGCCGGCCGCGCTGCCCACGCCGCCGGGTGCGCCCGTGGTGCTGGCGATGGGCCGGCTGCACCGGAACAAGGGGTTCGACGTGCTGATTGCCGCCGCCAGCCGGCTGCCGCAGATCCACGTGGTGATTGCCGGCGATGGGCCGGAACACGTGGCGCTGCAGCGGCTGGCGGCCCATGCCGGCGTGGCGGCGCGGGTGCATTTCCTCGGCTGGCGCACCGACACCGCGGCGCTGCTGGCGGCGTGCGACGTGCTGGCCTGCCCCAGCCGCAGCGAGCCGCTGGGCAACGTGGTGCTGGAGGCGTTCTCGGCCGGGCGGCCAGTGGTGGCGTCCTTGGCGGACGGCCCGCGCGAGCTGATAGAGAGCGGCCGGACGGGCGTGCTGGTGGCAGGCGAGAGCGCGATCGCGCTCGCCGCCGGCATTGAGGGCGTGCTGCAGCGGCCGCGTCAGGCGGCGTCGATGGCTGCCGCCGCACGTGCCCGCTTCGAGGAGGCGCATGCCGAGGCGCCGGTGCTGGCGCGCTGGCGGCATTTCCTGGCCACCGTCCAGAAGCAGCCAGCCTGATGTGCGGCATTGCCGGCCTCGCTCTGTCGCAAGACGCGCCGCCGCCCGACCCGGCGGTGCTGGCCGCCCTGGCGCGCGGCATCGCCCATCGCGGGCCGGATGGCGGCGGCACCGTGGTGATGGGGCAGGCCGCCCTGGTGCATGCACGCCTGGCGATCATCGACCTGCCAGGCGGCGCGCAGCCTCTGCACGCCGGGCCGGCCGCGCTGATCGCAAACGGCGAAATCTACAACTACCGCGAGCTGCGCGCGGCGATGCCGGGCACCGCCTTTGCCACCCACAGCGACTGCGAGCCCCCGCTCCACCTCTTCACGGCCGATCCGGACGGCTACGCGCTCCGCCTGCGCGGCATGTTCGCCCTCGCCATCTATGACCGCGCCGGCCACACGATGACCCTGACGCGGGACCCGTTCGGCATAAAGCCGCTCTACTGGACACAGGTCACCGGCGGCATCGCGTTCGCCAGCGAGCCGCAGGCGCTACTCGCCGCCGGTCTGGCCGCGCGCGGCGTGCGGACGGCGGCGCGTGCCGAGCTGCTGCAGATGCAGTTCACCTGCGGGGCCGAGACGATCTTCCCCGGCATCTTCCGCGCGCTGCCAGGCGAGACGCTGCGCATCGCCGACGGCCGGCTGATCGAGCGCAGCCGCGTCCCCGCTCTGCCGGACGGCCCGCCCGAGGCGATTGGCGAGGCGGACGCGCTGGCGCGGCTGGACCGCGCGTTGATGGAGAGCGTCGATCTGCACCAGCGCAGCGACGTGCCCTACGGGCTGTTCCTCTCCGGCGGCATAGACAGTGCCGCCATCCTGGCCACCATGGCGCGCCTGAACAGCCGTCCCGTGCTCGCCTTCACCGCCGGCTTCGACGTTCCAGGCGCCGCAGACGAGCGCGCCCAGGCCGCCGCCATGGCCAGCTCGGTCGGTGCCGAGCACGAGACGATCACCATCACGCGCGAGATGGTGTGGCGCGCGCTGCCGCAGATCGTCGCCTGCATGGACGATCCGGCGGCGGACTACGCCATCATCCCCACCTGGTTCCTGGCGCGCCTGGCCCGCACGCGCGTGAAGGTGGTGCTCTCCGGCGAGGGCGGCGACGAGGTGTTCGGCGGCTACGGCCGTTACCGCAGCGCCACGCGCCCCTGGTGGCGCGGCGGCAAAGTGATGCGCGGCCGCGGTAATTTCGACAGGCTGGACGTGCTGCGCGCACGGCCCGACGGCTGGCGCGACGGCCTGGCCGCCGACGAAGCCCTGGCCAGCACCGGCGGCCGCACCCGCCTGCAGGCGGTCCAGGCCAGCGACATGGCCGATTGGCTGCCGGCCGACCTGCTGACCAAGCTGGACCGCTGCCTGATGGCCCACGCCGTGGAGGGCCGCACGCCCTTCCTCGATCCCGCCGTGGCCGCCGCCGGGTTCCGCCTGCCGGATACGCTGAAGGTGCGGGACGGGCGCGGCAAATACCTGCTCCGGCGCTGGCTGGAAGGTGCCGCACCTGCCGCCAGGCCGTTCGCCCCGAAGCAGGGGTTCACCGTGCCGATCAACGCCTGGATCGCGCAGGACGGCGCGCGGCTTGGGCGTCTGGTGGCGCGCCAGGCAGGGGTGGCCGAAATCGCCGAGCCTGCGCGGGTGGAGGCGCTGTTCCGCGCAGCGTCCGGCAAGCGCGAGGGGACGGCCGCGTGGATGCTGCTGTTCTACGCGCTTTGGCACCGCGCGCATGTGGAGGGGATAGCGGCTGAGGGAGACGTCTTCGAAGCGTTGGCGTGAAAGCCGGCCGTTTCGGAAGCGGTTGCGCCTGTTCGGGCACGGTCGCTGTGCCTGCGGCGGCGATCAAACACGAAGGTGCTTGCACCAGTCGGATGTCTCCGGACAGACACGCGTGCTGCAGATGCGGGGTAGTAAAAGTTTTTTGCTTCTTTTTTTCAAAAAAGAAGGCCTTGCTTTCCCAAACCCGCAACAGACCGGCCCGTATGCGTGGAGAAACGCCGTGCTCTTCGAGCGTCGGTGTTGAAAGCGCCACCTCCCCGAAGCGCGTAGCCTGAACACCCCCTTGCTTTCTCCCTCACCCCCGTAGTTACACCCTCCCACATGACCCAGACCCGCTCCGCCGTCGTCGACCTTGGGTCCAACTCCGTGCGCCTCGTCGTCTTCGAAGGCCAAGGCCGCAACCCCGCGGCTATCTTCAACGAAAAGGCCGTGCTTCGCCTGGGCCGCGGCCTGCAGCAGACAGGCCGGCTGAACGAGGACGGCGTGGCCCAGGCGCTGATGGTGATGGCGCGCTACGCCGCGATCGCCCGCGCCATGCGTGCCTCGCCTTGCGAGGTGCTGGCCACCGCCGCGGTGCGCGACGCGAGCAACGGCGCCACTTTTATGGAGGCCCTGCGGACCGGCCTGCCGGACATGGCCTTGCGCGTGCTCAGCGGCCAGGAGGAGGCGGGCTACTCCGCAGCGGGACTGCTTTGCGGCATCCCTGGCGCGGACGGCGTGCTGGCCGACATAGGCGGCGGCTCGCTGGAAGTGGTGCAACTGGTCGCGGGCGGCGTGCAGGCCGCGCAAACCCTCAAGCTCGGCGTGCTGCGCCTGTCCGACCGTGCCGGCGGTGACGTGGTGCGCGCGCGGGCGATCGCCGAGGCGGACCTGGCCGGCGTGGGCTGGCTGGCGCAGGGCGCCGGGCGGGACCTGTATCTGGTCGGCGGCGCGTGGCGGGCGCTGGCGCGCATACACATGGAACAGACCGGCTACCCGCTGGCCATCGTGCACCACTACACAATCGGCCGCGAGGAGGCGCGCGACCTGTGCGGCGTCATCGGTTCGGCGAGCCGGCGGGCGCTGGAACGCCTGCCCGGCATGTCCCGCCGCCGGGTGGACGACATGCCCTACGCGGCCGTGGTGCTGCGCCGCATGCTGCGCGCTACGGACGCACACCGCGTGGTGTTCTCCGCCAACGGTCTGCGCGAGGGCTGGTTCATGCAGAACGTGGCCAGCGCCGAAGCACGCACGCAGGACCCCGTGCTTGCGGCGTCACGCGACCTGGCTGCCCGGTATGGGCGCGACCCCGCGCTGCCGCCGGCGCTGCTGGCCTGGACCGCCGCCCTGTTCGACGGCGAAGGCAGCGAGGACCGGCGCCTGCGCGAGGCGGCCTGCTGGATGAGCGACATCGGCAGCCAGGAGCATCCGGAATACCGCTCCGAGCAGGCGTTCTCCCGCGTGCTGCGCCAGCCAGGCATAGCCCTGGACCACCGCGCACGCGCGTTTTTGGCGATGACCATAGCACTCCGCTATGAGGCAGAGCCGGACACGGTCTATCTGAACACCGCGCGCATGCTGCTGGACATGATGACGCTGCGCCGTGCGGAGATTTTGGGAACAGGCCTACGGCTGGCCTACACATTGTCCGGCGGAACGGCGGCACTGCTCGGCGGCACATCTCTGGTGCGGGAGGCCGGACGGCTGGTATTGCGGCTTACGCAAGGCAGCGGCGTTTTTGCTGGCGAGTCGGTGACGCGGCGGCTGGAGCGGTTGGCGCAGGCTTTGGGGTTGGAGGCGGCTACCGAGGTGGTTTGAGGCTCCGGCAAGGAAGCAAGGCCTTCTTTTTTGAAAGAAAGAAGCAAAGAACTTTTGTTCCCCCGCATTGGCCTTAGCTTTGCTTTTTTCCTAAGTCGTTCTGTTCGTGGTAGCCACAATTCTATGGATTGGATCGAACGGCGGCGTTTGTTGTCGGCGCCGCACATGTTGCCGCTCGCGGGTTTCGTGCAAACGCTGCGCTCGCAAGCCGGCTTGTTCGTGCCGGATTTCGATCCGCTCGATGGCGGGACCGGCGCGCGACTGCTGCTGGTGCTTGAAAAACCGGGCCCCACGGTAGCGCCGCCAACCGGCTCCGGCTTCGTATCGCGCGACAATCCGACAGAGACCGCGCGTGCCATACGCGAAGGCATGGCAACCGCCGCGGTGCCGCGCGAAAGGATGGCCATCTGGAATACCGTGCCATGGTGGAACGGCACCATGCGCGTGCGCGTGGCCGAAGCGCGGGACGGTTCGGCTGCTTTGGAAAGACTGTTACCATTGCTGCCATCCTTGCGTTGCGTGGTGCTTTCCGGCGCAGTCGCAAGGCGTTTCGGGGCACCCGTCTGCGCGCGAGCGGGCGTGCGCGTGTTCGAATGCGTGCATCCCTCGCCGAACGCGCGCGCTGGCCCGGCGACGAGTGCTGCGTGGCGGGCGTTGCCTGATGTCTGGCGGGCGGCTTGGGAAGCTGCAAGGTAAGCAAGGCCTTCTTTTTTGAAAAAAAGAAGCAAAAAACTTTTGACTCCGCTG
>CAXTJZ010000133.1:0-10908 GCA_964244695.1 uncultured Acetobacteraceae bacterium | reverse complement strand
GCCCAGGAAGCCAGCGGCGTGGACGGCATCGTGCGCGCCGTGCGCGAGCAGGTGGCGCACGGCGCCGATTGGATAAAGCTGTATGCCGACTACCGCGTGGGCCCCGATCGCGCCGCGGTGGCCACCTTCTCGCAGGTCGAGCTGGATGCCGCGGTGGAGACCGCGCACGGGCTGGGCCGCCACGTGGCCGTCCACGCCACCAGCACGGAGGGCATGCGCCGCGCCGTGCAGGCCGGCGTGGACACCGTAGAACACGGCTGGGGCGGCACAGCCGCCATCTTCAAGCGGATGGCGGCGAACGACATTGCATACCTGCCGACGCTGACGGCGGAGGAGGCCGTCTCCGAATACTCCCAGCACTACACGCGCGGAGTCTCAGCGCCCACGCCGCAGATGGCGCAGGCCGCCGCCGCGTTCCGCCTGGCGTTGGCGAGCGGTGTGACGATCGGGCTGGGCAGCGACGTCGGGGTGTTCACGCACGGCACGAACTGGCGGGAACTCGCCTGGCTGGTGCAGGACGGCATGACACCGGTACAGGCGCTGACGGCGGCCACAGCTACGGACGCGCGCATCCTGGGCCACGCGGGCGATCTGGGCCGCGTCCAGGTTGGCTATCTGGCCGATCTGGTGGCGATGCCTGGCGATCCGACGCAGGATGCAACCGTAGCGGCGCGGGTGGATTTCGTCATGAAGGCGGGTGTGGTGTATCGGCGGCCGTGAAGGAAGCAAGGCCTTCTTTTTTGAAAAAAGAAGCAAAAAACTCTTGTTCCTGACGCCGCTGGATCGCGCGCGCCTATCCGCACAGTCCGCGACAGCGGGGCAAAAGTTTTTGGTTCTTTTTTCAAAAAGGACTGCTTGCTTCCTTCCCGGAGTCTCCATGCGCATCAAAACGCTAGCCTTCCTAGCAAGCCTCGCCAGCAGCCAAGCCTCCGCGCAAGTGACGATCACACGCGACGATTGGGGCATCGCGCACGTGCACGGGCACACGGACGCGCAGGCCGTATTCGGCGCGGTGTATGCCCAGGCAGAGGACGATTTCAACCGCATCGAGATGAACTATCTGGTGGCACTCGGCCGCCTGAGCGAGGCGGAGGGCGAGGCCACGTTGGCGCAGGACCTACGCGCCAGGCTGTATGTCGATCCCGCGGACCTGCAGGCGCGCTACACGAAAAGCCCGGCCTGGCTGCAGGCGCTGATGCGCGGCTGGGCGGATGGGCTGAACGCGTTCCTGGCCGCCCACCCCGCCGTGCACCCGAAGGTGCTGACGCGTTTCGAACCCTGGATGGCGCTGGCGTTTTCCGAAGGCAGCATAGGCGGCGACATCGAGCGGGTTCCGCTTGCTGACCTGGCCGCGTTCTACGGTCTGCCAAAACCGCAACTGGCGCTGCTGGACAGCGAAATGTCGGCCGAGCCCACCGGATCCAACGGCCTCGCGATTGCCGCGTCGAACACAAAGGACCATCACGCGCTTCTGCTGATCAACCCGCACACCTCGTTCTACTTCCGCTCGGAACTGCAGATGTCGAGCGACGAGGGATTGCACGCCTACGGCGCCGCCACCTGGGGGCAGTTCTTTCTCTACCAGGGTTTCAACGACCATCTCGGCTGGATGCACACGTCGAGCACGTCCGACGCGGTGGATTTTTTTCGGGAAACCGTCGTCCACAAAGACGGTGGCGTGTTCAGCAAGTATGGTGACGCGCTGCGCCCTGTCGTGGCCTCCCAAGTGACGCTAAGCTACCGAAAGGCGGACGGCGGCGCTGGCACGCGCAGCTTCACCATCTACAAGAGCACGCACGGCCCGATCATCGGCAAGACGCCTGACGGGCGCTGGACAAGCGTGGCGATGATGTTCCGGCCTGAAGCCGCAATGGAGCAATCTTTCAGCCTGACCAAGGCGCAGGATTTCGCGTCCTACATGAAGGTGATGGCGTTGCAGGCGAACACCTCCAACAACACGGTCTATGCCGATGCCGGCGGCCACATCGCCTATCTGCACCCGCAATTCATCCCCCGCCGTGACGCACGGTTCGACTACACGCAGCCGGTGGACGGCGCCGACCCGCGTACCGACTGGCACGGCCTGCACACGCTGGACGAAGCGCCGCATCTGTTCGATCCCGCGAGCGGCTGGATACAGAACACCAACAACGGCCCTTACAGCGCCGCCGGTTCCGCTAGCCCACGCGCGCAATCCTTCCCGCGCTACATGGACACGGAGGGCCAAAACATGCGCGGACTTCACGCAATCGCCCTTCTGCAAGGCAAAGCCGGCTTCACCCTGGCATCGCTCGTCCATACTGCGTTCGACAGCGCGCAGCCCGGCTTCGACATCCTGATCCCGCACCTCCTGGACGCCTACGACCACCTGCTGAAAGCTGACGCGGCGCGGCGGCGCCTGGCCGAGCAGATCGACGTTCTGCGCCGTTGGGACAGGCGTTGGAGCGACAGTTCGGTTCCCACATCGCTCGCGGTCTACTGGGGTGAGGCGCTATGGCGCGCGGCCGGCCACAAGCCGCATAGCTCGGCCGTGTCGGACTACAACGCCGTTCTGGCGCACACCACGCCGGCGCAGATGCTGGCCGCGCTGGCCGAGGCATCCGACAAGCTCACCCAAGATTTTGGCACCTGGCGCACGCCCTGGGGCGAGGTAAACCGCTTCCAGCGCCGAACGGACGATCTGGTGCAGCCGTTCAGCGACACGGCTCCCAGCCTGCCCGTGGGGTTCACCTCCGGCCAATGGGGGTCGCTGGCGGCAATAAGCGGACCACAGGCACCCACGCTGAAGCATCGCTACGGCAGCGCCGGCAACAGCTTCGTGGCCGCCGTAGAGTTCGGGCCGCGCGTGCGCGCCGTGGCGGTGACGGCCGGCGGGGAGAGCGGCGACCCACACTCGCCGCATTTCGACGATCAGGCGGCGGCTTATACGACTGGCGCCTTGCGGCCAGTGTATTTCTACCCGGATGAATTGGCGAAGCACACAACGCGCACGTATCAGGTAAAGTGACAAAGTAGAAAGCAAGGCCTTCTTTTTGAAAAAAAGAAGCAAAAAACTTTTGACTTCGCTATCGCGCGCCTGTCCGTACCACCCGACAGGGAGCAAAAGTTTTTTGGTCCTTTTTTTCGAAAAAAGGACTGCTTGCTTTCTTCCGTCAGCCTTGACGCTAAGCCCCCACCCGGGCCAGTGAGGCCGGATGCGCGTAGCCCTTCTGCAAGGCCCGGATGCACCCGGCACAAAGGCCGCCATGCTGGCCAGGCTGCGCCACGCGGCCACGCAGGCCGCCTCCGCCGGCGCGCGACTGCTCGTGTTGCCGGAGCTGTTTCTGACGGGCTACAACATAGGCGCGGATGCCCTGCACACACAGGCGGAAGCGGCGGACGGGCCGGCCGCAGCACAGGCCGCCGCAGTGGCCCGCGAGACGGAAGTGGCGCTGCTCTACGGCTACCCTGAACGCGGCGCGGATGGCCACCTCTACAACAGCGCGTTGCTGCTCGGCCCGAAAGGCGACAGGCTCGCGAACTACCGCAAGACGCATCTGTTCGGCGATATGGAACGCGCCATCTTCAGCCCGGGTGACGAACCGTTCGTCCTGGCAGACCTGGCCGGCACTCGCATAGGGCTGCTGATCTGTTACGATGTCGAATTTCCCGAACTGGCGCGCGGGCTGGCGGTGCGCGGCGCCGAACTGGTGGCAGTACCAACAGCGCTGATGCAGCCTTACGACTTCGTGCCACGCATGATGCTTCCCGTGCGCGCCTTCGAGAACCAGGTTTTCATGATCTATGCCAATCGCTGCGGCACGGAATCCGGCATGACCTATGTCGGCGAAAGCTGTATCGTGGCGCCGGACGGCAGCGTGCTGGCGCGCGCCGGTGCGGGTGAAGTGTTGCTGACCGCAACGCTTGATGATGCGGCCATGGCAGAGTCGCGTGCCGCGAACACCTATCTTCGGGACCGCAAGGTCAGGCACTACAACGAGCCGGAGAGCCAAGCTTGAGCGTGCTGCATCCCGAGACGCAGGAGACCTCGCACGCTGAGCGCGCCATCACCACGTTCGGTCCCGATTTCCCGTTTCCTTACGACGACTGGCTGCGCGATTCGGGCGGCCTTGGCCAGCTTCCCGCGGGCATGCTCGGCTGCGAAGTGGCAATCGTCGGCGGCGGCATCGCCGGTGTTGTCGCCGCCTACGAATTGATGAAGCTCGGCCTCAAGCCGGTTCTCTACGAAGCGGGCCGTCTCGGCGGCCGGCTGCGCAGCGAGGCGTTCGAGGGCGACAGCGGCATCATCGCCGAACTCGGCGGCATGCGTTTCCCGAAATCCTCCGTGTGCTTCCACCATTATTTGGACCTCGTCGGCCTGCGCACGCAACCTTTCCCCAACCCGCTCGATCCCGCAACACCATCCACCCTACTGGATCTGGAAGGCGACCAGGTCTACGTGGAAGGTGACGCCAACCTGCCGCCGGTGCTGCGCCAGATCTCAAGCGCATGGCGCGACGCGCTTGAAGAACAAGCCGATTTCAGCGCCGTGCAGCACGCCATACGCACGCGCGACGTGCGCACGCTCAAGCAGATCTGGAACCGCCTGGTGCCGCTTTGGGACGAACGCACCTTCTATGATTTTGTGGCGACCTCACGCGCTTTCCAAAGTCACCCGTTCCGCCACAGGGAGATCTTCGGCCAGGTCGGCTTCGGCACGGGCGGCTGGGACAGCCACTTTCCCAATTCCATGCTGGAAATCCTGCGCGTCGCCTTTACCAATTTGGACGAGGACCAGCGGCTGGTTGTGGGCGGCGTGGAACAATTACCGCGCAGGTTGTGGGCGCACGCGCCGGCGCGCTGCGTGCACTGGCCGGCCGGCACGTCGCTAAGCACATTGCACCAGGGCTCGCCAAAACCGGGCGTTACCAAGATTGCTCGCCAGGGCAGCAATCTCGCCATTACCGACCGCTGGGGCGGCGTGAAATCCTACCGCGCCGTGCTGGTCACCTGCCAATCCTGGCTGCTTACCACGCATATCGACACAGACGAGAGCCTGCTCTCCCACCCCCTGTGGATGGCGCTCGACCGCACGCGCTACATGCAATCCTCCAAGACCTTCGTGATGGTGGACCGGCCGTTCTGGCGGGACCGCGATCCGCAGACCGGCCGTTTCACGATGAGCATGACGCTGACGGATCGCGTGACGCGCGGCACCTACCTCTTCGACGAGGGCGAAGGAAAACCTGCCAGCATCTGCCTGTCCTATTCCTGGATGGGCGACGCGCTGAAAGTGCTTCCCCTGCCTGTCGATCAGCGGGTCTCGCTCATGCTGCGCGCGCTCGGCAAGGTGTATCCAAACGTGGACATCGCAAGCCACATCATCGGCAACCCGATTACGGTGTCCTGGGAGTCCGATCCGAACTTTCTCGGCGCGTTCAAAGGCGCGCTGCCCGGTCATTACCGCTACAATCACCGCATGTATTGCCATTTCATGCAGGACGGAATGCCACCGGCCGAACGCGGGCTGTTCCTCGCAGGTGACGGCATCTCCTGGACGCCGGCCTGGGCGGAGGGGGCGATCACGACGGCGCTGAATGCGGTTTGGGGGATCGTACATCATCTTGGCGGCGGCAGCGCACCTGGCAATGCTGGGCCGGGGGATGTGTTCTCGGAGATTGGTCCTTTGGTTTTGCCTGGGTAAGTAAGGAAGGCCTTCTTTTTTGAAAAAAAGAAGCAAAAAAACTTTTGCTACTGCGCTTGCATGAAAGCCTCATTAATCTGCAGGCATCCACGTTCGCAGAATCGGACATCGCCCTGACGCAAGCGCCAGTAGCAAAGGTTTTTTGCTTCTTTTTGCAAAAAAGAAGGCCTCCCTTCCTTCAAACCCCTTTCCCCGGGTTCATGATCCCAACAGGATCCAACGCTCTTCGTACAGCGCTCATCATCCGGACCTCCACCTCCGGCAGCATGCGCAAAGCTTCCGCTGCACGCAGCACGCCCAGCCCATGCTCAGCCGAGATCGTGCCGCCATGCGCCAGGACGAGGTCGTGCACGCACCGATTCACCGCCGGCTCCTGCGCCAGGAAGCGCGCCACCGCCCCCGGTTCATGCGGCCCTGCTTCCTGCAGCACGTTGTAGTGCACATTACCGTCACCCAGGTGCCCGAACACACCAGGGCGCAGGCCAGGAAACAACCGTCCTATTGCTGCGTCCGCCTCTGCGATAAATTTTGGAATGCTGGAGACGGGGAGCGCCACGTCATGCTTGATCCCGGGAGCGTCCGCGGCCTGCGCGTCCGAAATACGCTCGCGTAAAGCCCAAAGCCCCGCAAATTGCGCTTCGGAGGCGGACAGCACCGCGTCCTGGGCAAGCCCGCTACCATGAGCTTCCTCCAGCAGTGCTGACAAGACATACGCCGGTGGCAAATCCTGCCGCCACGCGGATATCTCGACAAGCACATACCAGGGGTAGGCCGTCGCAAAAGGCCGGCTTGTGCCGGCCGCGTGTAAACGCACCGAAGCGAGGCACGCCTCGCTCATCAGTTCGAACGCGGTCAGCCCTTGGCCGGCGCGGTCTTGTGCCAGTTCCAGCAGGCGCAACGCCGCTTCCGGCGAGGCCACGGCAACGAAGGCCACGTCGCGCGCTTTCTGACGGGGGTACAATTTGAGCACGGCAGCGGTGATGATGCCGAGCGTCCCCTCGGCGCCGATGAACAGGTCCCGCAAGTCCAGGCCTGCGGTGTTCTTGCGCAACGCACGCAGACCGTCCCAAAGCTCGCCCGCGGGCGTGGCCACCTCCAGCCCAAGGCAAAGGGCGCGCGCGGTGCCGTAGCGCAGCACGTGCACGCCACCCGCGTTGGTCGAAAGATTGCCGCCTATCGTGCAGCTTCCCTCCGCGGCAAGGCTTAGGGGAAACAGCCGGTCTACGCCCTCGGCTGCAAGCTGCACGTCGCGCAGCGTACAACCTGCTTCGGCCACCAGGCTGCCGTCAGCCGCGTCGATCCGGCGTATCCGGTTCAGCCTGGTCAGCGAGACGACAATGGCGCGCCCACTGCCATCCGGCACGCAACCGCCGGACAGCCCGGTGTTTCCGCCCTGGGGCACCACCGGCACCTGATTGGCGTTGCACCAGCCCAATATGGCGGTCACGTCCTGCGCCGTATCCGGCATAGCCACCGCCCATGCGCTCCCGTGCCACCGCTTGCGCCAGTCTGTCAGGAACGGCGCCATGTCGTCCGCAGACGTCAAAAGCCGGCCGGCAAAGCATCCGCGCAGGTTGGCTACGGCGGCAGATCCTAGCGCCGGCAGAGACATCACGGGCGGCATGGGACACCCAAGCGGCGGTAACGGCAAGACGCGGGTGTATCAGGCGGGAGAGGCAGGCTGCAGCAGGCGCTCCACCGGCGTACCCTCGGGCACTATCAACAGATTGCCCGGCTGGCTGGCCCGCGCGGTGGTTACCGCACGCTTGGGGCAGATGCCCAGACACGCCACCTCTATCAGCCCGATCTGCCCGCGTTGTCCGCTGGTCCGCAGGGCGCCCCGCAACGCGCGCCGTAGCGTCTCCTTGCCACCGTCACCGAAGCCGCCATCCAGCTTGCGGCTGCATTTGCGGCAGATCAGCAGGGCATCCGTCCAACCGGTGGCCACGCTGTGTAGTCGGCTGTCTTCGATCGCGCGGTGTTTTGACATGCGCTTGCAACGCGCCAAGAGAGAAAGGAAGGCCTTTTCTTGGAAAAAAGAAGCAAAAAACTTTTCTCTCTGTCGGGGCGTCTTCCTGATGGACTTTTGGCCGGAATAAATATTTCTGATTTAAGCGGGTCATGAACCAGCGCCGCTTCTCCCAGTCCGACCAGCTCCTGTTTGCGGAACTCTCCGGCGACAGCAACCCGATGCACATGGACGCGCTTGCAGCCCGCCGCACGCAAGCCGGCGTACCAGTGGTGCACGGCATTCATGCGCTGCTTTGGGCGCTTGATTGCGCGGCAGCCGAGGGAATGGACCTGAATGAGCTGCAACACCTGAAAGTGCAGTTCACCAAGTTCATTCCCGTAGACCAGGATGTCTCGCTCGAGATCACCCGCCCTGGCGCAGCCAGCGCCCGCTTGACTGTCCTTACGGCAGGGCTGGCCGCAATTGTCGCGGTGCTGCGTTTCGGGCCCCGGGCGCCGGCAGGCGATGTGGACCCGGATGCGGCGCCAATCCCGCATGCAGCGCATGCCACCGAACTGTCGCTTGCCCAGATGGACGGGCATGGCGGCCGCCTTGGTTCGCCGGTGCCCGCTGCCCGGTTATCTGACGCCTTCCCGCACGCCGCGTCCGGCCTTACGCCGCGCCGCCTGTCCGGGCTGGCGCAGACGTCCCGGCTGGTCGGCATGGTGTGTCCGGGCCTGCACTCGATCTACGCCGGCCTGGTGCTGGAGCTGACCAGTGTCTCGGACGGCCAGGACGGAATCAGCTTCCGTGTGTCCAAGGCCGACGAACGGTTCCGCCTGGTGGACTTGGCCGTGCGTGGCGACGGACTCGCCGGCAGGGTGTCCGCCTTCGTGCGCCACCCGCCAGTCCCATCCCCTGTCATGGCCGACTTGGCGCGCCACGTTCAGGCTGGCGAGTTCGAAGGAACACGGGCGCTCGTCGTCGGCGGGTCGCGTGGGCTGGGAGCGCTGACCGCCATGCTGCTCGCGGCCGGTGGCGCCAGGGTCATAATAACCTACGCACGCGGACGGGATGACGCCGAACACGTGCGTGATCTGATCTGCGCTGCATGCGGAACTGACGCTTGCCGCGTGCTCGCCTACGATGCCATGCGGGCCGCCGCTCCCCAACTTGCCGAAATCGACGGCGTGGTAACGCAACTCTACTACTTTGCCACCACACAGATCTTCCTGCAGAAGCAGAACGCCTTTGTCATCGACGCCTTCCATAAATTCAGCCGCGTATACGTGGACGCGTTCCACGAATGCTGCGAGGCGTTGCAGCCGGGGCCGGCCTCCGTATTCTATCCTTCGTCGGTAGCGGTGGAACAGCGCCCGTCCGGCATGCTGGAATACGCCATGGCGAAAACGGCAGGCGAGATGCTGTGCGATGAAATGCAGGCGTCGGGATGGAGGATTGTAAAATCTCGGCTGCCAAGGCTGCTTACGGATCAGACGGCCACTGTTACGAACGTGGAGACAGCTGATCCAATCGGCGTCATGTTGCCGCTCATCAGAAAAATGTGAGAAAAGCCTTCTTTATTGAAAAGAAAGAAAAGGCTTTTGTTTGCTTGCTGTTCAACAGCTTTGCCTCGTCTCGCGACAGCTTTCCAACTGTCGCAGACGAGGGAGTCAAATCATCAATTTTCTTCGTAAAAACCGCTTGTTTAGACTCCAGGCCGGACAGTCGTAGCAGCGCCCGCCGTGCCCACCGGCAAAGGCGCTTTTTCATCAAAACGCTGCCACCCAGAAGCCGTGTACTCCGACCGGCGCGCGGCCGGATCGACGGACACGCGGCTGTTCAGAATGCGCTCGGCTTCCGGAATGCGTGCTTCCTCCGCCTGCAGCGTCACAAGCGACCCGCCACGACGCACACCTTCTGCATAGACATGCGCGTCCTCTTCGGAGACGCCGGAATGCGTCAGCGCACCTACCATGCCGCCCGCCCCGCCACCAACCGCCGCGCCCACGCCCGCGCCGGTTAACGTTGCCACCAGCCAGCCGGCGGCAACCACGGGGCCCACGCCCGGTATCGCGAGGGAGCCTATGCCCGCGAGCAGCCCGAGGCCACCGCCGAAGATGGTGCCTGCGGTGGCGCCGGTGCCAGCAGCCCCTGCGTCATCCGCGTGAGCCGCATTTTGCGTCTGGTAGCGTGTGTCGGCGTTGCTGGCGACGACGCTGACGTTCTCATGCCCGAAGCCCGCAGCCTCCAGAGCGTGCACGGTGGCGACTGCGTCGTCATGGTTGTCGAACAACCGTGTGAGTGTGCGTGTGGTCATTACTTTTGTCCCTGCTTACGATTGCTGGCCGACATTGCCTTTGTAGTCGAGCCAGACTTGAACCGACTGGCCGCCCTTCATGCCGGTGCCGCGCCAGACGCCGTCGGCATCTTTCGTCAGGCCAGTCACGTGTGTGTAGCCCTTCTTGGCGATGCGGCCCGCAGCTTGGCGCTTCGTGAAGCTGTTGGCGCCCTTGGCAGGCTGGTCGGCATTTGCGCCGGTGGTCACAACGGCTTGGTTGGTGTTACCCGATGCTGCAGGCTTGCCGCTGTCATGTGCAGCCCCCGTCGGATTGGCGCTCGCTGGCGCACCGGTGCTGGTGGTGGGTGCACCGGCATTGTTGCTGGCTGGTGCGGACATGCTGGTCTGCGCGAAGGCCAGGCTGACAGACAGGAAAGTTCCTGCGGCACCAAGTAGGATTCGTTTCACGTCATCTCTCCCAGGTCGGCTTGATAGGACCGGCTAACGGGGCAGAGGCGTGCGGAGTTGCGTTTTCCGCCAGGAAGTAAGGCGGCCAGCTTACTCGAGATGCTGCGAGCGACCTGGGTTGGCGCGATTACACCAGCGTCGGCGAAGTTTTACAAAAAGAAACGCTGCCCGGTCATCCTGATTTCGCCGTAGTTCATCCAATCGGTGAACATAATGCCAGCCAATATGCGCCTGCATGGAACACGATGTCCTGGCGATCTGGCGATCGATAGATCGATTTGCCGCCTTTTGCGCATGGGCAGCCGTGGAGCTTTGGCTGTTTGCGCTGCTCACCGGGATCATCGCTTTGCTGGCGCGCACAATGCTCAACGCCTGGCGCCGTGCGGCCAGATTGCTGCCGAAGGCGGCTGCCCGCAGGCCCGGCTGAGCCGGAGAACTGCCTGACCGGTTGGATGATGGTGCCCAGGAGTGGAATCGAACCACCGACACTGCGATTTTCAGTCGCATGCTCTACCAACTGAGCTA
>CAXTJZ010000132.1:0-10925 GCA_964244695.1 uncultured Acetobacteraceae bacterium | reverse complement strand
GGGGCCGACTGGCCCCAGCGGGGTCCAGGGGCAGAGCCCCTGGCCTTGCCTTGCCTTGCTCAAGTCCGAACAACACGCGCCGAGGGCGTGAGCTTGGCCTGGCGTTGGATGTACCATTGCTGGGCCATGGTGAGCGTGTTGTTCCAGGACCAGTAGATCACCAGGCCTGCGGGGAAGCGGCCCATGGTAAACATGAAGATCAGCGGCATGAACTGCAGCATGCGAGCCTGCGCTGGATCGGGCGGCGGCGGGTTCAGTTTCTGCTGGAAGAACATCGTGGCACCCATCACCAGCGGCCAGATGCCCAGGTGCAAATAGGGCGAGATTGTGCTGGGATCGATGGGGATCAGGCCGAACAGGTTGAAGATGTTGGTGGGATCGACCGAGGAGAGGTCCTGTATCCAGCCAAAGAACGGCGCGTGGCGCATGGCAATGGTGATCAGGATAACTTTATACAGCGCGAAGAACACCGGGATCTGCAGCAGCATGGGCGCGCAGCCGCTGACCGGGCTCACGTTTTCCGATTTATACACCGCCATCATTTCGGATTGCAGCTTGGCCGGCTCATCCTTGTAGCGTTCGCGCACCGCGGTGATCTTCGGTCCGAGCAGCCGCATCTTGCCCATGCTGCGGTAGGAGCGCGCGGCGATCGGGTAGAACAGGGTCTTCACGCCGAGGGTGAAGATCATGATGGCGATGCCGAAATTGCCGACCACGCCGTAGATCCAGTCGATCGCATAGAAGAACGGCTTGGTCAGGAACGGGAACCAGCCCCAATCGACGGCGTACGAGAAGCGCGGGATGTCGTCGTGCGCCTCGTAGCGATCCAGCAGGTGCACTTCCTTGGCGCCGGCGAACACACGGCTGTCGTTGCTGGCGTCCGCACCAGGTGCCACATGCTCGGGCGAGGCGGCCAGGTAGTTCACCTCGAAGCGGTCGGCGCCGTTGTCGAGCCAATGCTTCCACTCGGTCGTCTCGGCGGTGGCCTGGTCCGGGATCAGCGCGGTCAGCCAGTATTTGTCGGTAAAGCCGGCCCAGCCGCCGGTGCCGGTGTGGGTGTAGCCGATGCTGTCCGCCTTGTCGGCCTGGGTCTTTACCTTGGCGTAGGACAGATCCTCCAGCTTCAGGTCCACCATGCCGAGCAGGCCTTCGAACACGTTGAAGCCGGCCGTCTGCGGCAGCCAGTCCCGCCTTACGCGCTGCCACGGCCAGAGCTGCACCGGCGCGGTGCCGGCGTTGTGCACGCTCTGGCGCACGCTGAAGACGTAGTTGTCGTCCACGGAAAGCGTGATGTGGAAAATGAGGCCGGCGCCGTTGTCCCAGCTGATGGTCACCGGGTGGCCGGCGGTGACGCTGCCGCCGTCGCTGGTCCACACCGTGTCGCTGTCCGGCAGCTTCGTGTTGTCCGTGCTGGTCCAGCCGAACTGCACGTAGCTCGGCTGCGGGTCGGAGCGCGGCTCCAGCACGCGCACCAGCGGCGAGGCCTTGGAGACCGTCTCGTGGTAGGCGCGCAGGCGAAGGTCATCGAGGCTGGCGCCGAGCAGGCTGAGGCTACCGGTCACGCGCGGTCCGTCGAGCACCACGCGCGGGACTTTGGCGGGGTCCATCAGCGGCGGCGGCACGTGTTCCGGCTGCGTGCCCGGCGGGGCGGGGTCGTGGGTGGGCGCGGGGGTCCGGTCGGCCGGCGTGTTGCGAGTGGTCTGCGCCGCCTGGCGCGCGAGCTGGGCGTGGTTCTTTGGCGGCGCCAGGTATTGAAACACCAGCAGGATACCCACGGTGAGCGCGATGAACAACGGAAGGCGTTTCTGGTCCATCAGCTTGCCTTGGCGTCTTTCGTTGGGTGAGCGCGCAATGTCGTACGAGCGTGTTGGCAGGATGGAACCGGGTCGTAGCCGCAGCCGCCCCAGGGGTTACAGCGCAGGACGCGCCAGACCGCGAGCCACAGCCCGCGGAAGGCGCCGTGTGTACGCAGCGCCTCGATGGCGTAGGCGCTGCAGCTCGGCTCGAACCGGCAGGCCGGCGGCAATATCGGCCGAACCAGCAACTGGTAGGCGCGCACCAGCACCGCAAGCACGGCGCCGGCTGGCCTCGCCCCGCCCGGCGCGCGAAGCCTCACGATTTCGCCACGGTGGCGACGCCCAGCTTCGCCAGGCCACGCCGCAGATCGTCGATCAGCAGGTCGAACCGCCTGCTCCGCGTGGTGTCCCGGCCGACAAGCACCAGGTCGGCGCCCGTGGCGGGCGTTTCGGCCAGCAGCAGCCGGGCCGCCGCACGCAGCCGCCGGCGCGTCCGGTTGCGCACCACCGCGTTGCCCACTTTCTTCGTCACCGTGAAACCAAGCCGGACCGGCGCGTCATCGCCGCGGTGCAGCGCCTGCAGAACCAGCCCGGGCGAGGGCGCCTTGCGGCCTTTGGCAGCCACGCGCAGGAACTCCGCGCGGCGCTTGAGATGCGGCGGGCGTGCCCCTGCCGCGGTCTGCGGCACAGGCACCAGATCCGCCATTTGCGTCAGGCCGAGAGCTTCTTCCGCCCCTTGGCCCGGCGGTTTGCGATCACCTTGCGGCCACCTACCGTCTCCATGCGGGCGCGGAAGCCGTGCCTGCGCTTGCGGACGATTTTCGATGGCTGATACGTACGCTTCACGGGGGCACTCCAACAGCTTGCGCGGGGCGCTGGCGGCCCCGTGTCATGGGGGCGGGTTATAGGTTCGCGGGACGGCTTGCGTCAAATACGGGCAGGCGCCGGCATCCGGGGCCGGCCAAGGCACCGGCGCGGACCAAGCCAGAAACGTCACCTTTTTCCTGGGCAAGCCTTGCCTGTCTCTGTCGTTGTCCGGCAAAACGTTACGCCAGCAGAGGAGCAACTTACTTTATGCAAGGCCTATGGTTTGCGCTGGCGGGGATCGCTGCTGGCGTGCTCGGCACAACCCTCTGGTTCCGCCCGCAACTCGCAGCGCACCGAAGCGAAGCCACCACGTCACGCGGACAGCTTGCCGAAGCGCGCGCGGCGCAGGTTCAATTGGCCGAACTTCGCAAACAGGTCTCGACGCTGCGCCATGACGTGCGCGGCATCCTCTCGCCGGCGCTGCTGGTGGCAGACGGGTTGCTGAACCATGCCGAACCGAAGGTGAAACGCGCCGGCGACGTGATGGTGCGCACGGTGGAGCGCGCTTCCGAGCGGCTGGCGGAACTGAAAGTTACGGCTTCGGACATTTGAGGAAGGGAGGAAGGAAGGCCTTCTTTTTTGAAAAAAAAGAAGCAAAAAACTTTTGTCCCCACGCACCTCCGCCGCTTCGGGCTTCCTGAGACACGCGACTGCTGAAAAATGCGGCGCTTCTTCTTTTAAGAAGGAGGGCCTCCCTTTCTTCTTTCCACCAATCCCCAGCAATACCGCTCGGCCACCTCCGCCACCTCGTGCACCCCGTCGCCAAGCACCGCCCGGTGCTCCACCGCATACGGCTCGCCCGGTGCACAGATACGCGCGGACAGAGAGCGGCGCCGTAGCCCAAGCGACTTGACCACCCGGCCGAACGGCGCGTCGCTTGCCGCCAGCTCGGCGACCATGCCGGGCGGCAGCAGCTCCGGCCGGAACCACAAATCCGCGTCCGACAAATGCCGGTCGCCGCACATCAGAGCGACGCGGCGATGCTCTCCGCCGGCCAGATGGGTGGGCATCAGCCAGGTGGCGTTCGGGTCCCGGCGTATGGAGACGGGTGCGCCGCAGATTGCCTCCAGCACGGCAGTGGCGCTGTCCGAGGCGAGCAGGGCTGCGTGCAGCGCCTCGGCCGTCACACGCGGCGGCACGTCAGACGAGCGGCAGCAGCCGGACGCCCTGCCCGCGTTTCAGCCCGACTATCGCTGCCTGGCCGAACAGGCGGGCCAGCTTGGCCAGGCGGCGCCTGTCGCCGACCACGAGCAGGTGGTCCTCCGACCAGGTCCGGCCGGCGCCCCGGGCCGGCAGAGCCGGCGTGGTGCCAAGGCGGTGCCTGAGTGCCGCCATCATCTTGCTGTTCCAGTTCGGCGGCATGCGCCGGCTGGCCGGGTTCCAGGCCGTGATCAGCACCGCCTCGCGCGCACCCAGCCCGGCGAGCAGGCCGTCCAGCGCGCCGGAGCGGCGGCCGATCGTGAGGTTGAAGCCCGCGACGCTGTAGCGGCTGGCGCGGTAGGCGCGGGCTAGGTGGGGTTTGAGGGCCATGCGTTGGGCAGTAGGCCCAGGACGTGAGGCAAGCAAGGCAAGCAGTCCTTTTTTGAAAAAAAGGACCAAAAAACTTTTTCTCCCTGACGGCGAACGCTTCAGCAACCGCCGACAGGGGGAAAAATTTTTTGCTTCTTTTTTTCAAAAAAGAAGGCCTTGCTTGCTTACTGCGCCCCCCGTCGATTAGCCGCCAGCTCCTCAGGGGTAAGATTCAACATGAAATACAGGTGGTAGCTCGGCCCGCTGACACCCTTCCCCGTAGGAAGCTTCAGCGCGATCTCCTGCCCCGTCACCTCCAGGGTATCCACGTTCGCTGGGAACACGACGTGCTGCACGTAGCTGGCGCGGTCCAGGATCACGCCGTCGCGCACCACGCCGAGGATGTAGCCTACGTCCGCCTCGTTGCTGGTCGCGGCCGGCCCCTTGGTGACCACCATTACCACGTGGCCGTGCGCGCCCTCTTCGCGCACGCCCAGCTTGCCGGAGCACGCGCCCTGCACGTCGGTCAGCCGCACGCCCAGAACCAGGTCCGAGATGTCCGTGCCGCGCCCGTTGAAGTGGGACACGTGCGAGGCTTCCGGAAGCGCATAGGCGCGCGGGCACTGCACCGCCTCCTCGTTCGGGTCGGCGTGGCAGGCGGCGGCCGCAAGTGCCAGGAGGAGGACGGGCAGGTGTGTCAGGCGCATGGGGGTCTCCGCTGCGGCCCCATAGCAACGGTGGGACGGCACGGGTGCTTTGCCACAGCATCCCGCCTTTGCACCAGAACCCCTCCGTAGCCATATTGCGCACAGATGAGGACAGACGGGACAGACAAACCCATGCCAGACAGCCCGACCGACCTGCTGACACGCGCGCCCGCGCTTGAAACCGCCTTGCGCCCGCTGCGCGTGGTTCTGGCCGGGCCGCGCGGCTTCTGCGCCGGCGTGGACCGCGCCATACGCGTGGTGGAGGAGGCGCTGCGCCGCTACGGCGCGCCTGTGTACGTGCGCCACGAGATCGTCCACAACCGCACGGTGGTGGAGACGCTGGAAGCCCAGGGCGCCATCTTCGTCGAGGAACTGGACGAAGTGCCGGAGAACGCCCACGTAGTGTTCAGCGCGCACGGCGTGCCGAAGGCAGTGCCGGAGGAGGCCCAGCGACGCAACCTGGCGTATCTGGACGCCACCTGCCCGCTGGTCAGCAAGGTGCATCGCGAGGCCGAGCGCCATTTTGCCGAACAGCGCCACATCCTGATGATCGGCCACGCCGGCCACCCGGAAGTGGTGGGCACCATGGGCCAGTTGCCGCCAGGCACGGTGACGCTGGTGCAGAACGCCGCCGAGGCGGAGACGGTGGCCCCGGCCGAGGTGGCCAACCTCGCCTTCATCACCCAGACCACCCTCAGCGTGGACGACACGGCCGAGATCGTGGAGATCCTGCGCCGCCGCTTCCCGGCCATCGAAGGGCCGAAGCGCGAGGACATCTGCTACGCCACCACCAACCGCCAGGCGGCCGTAAAGGCGATCGCCCAAGGCTGCGACCTGCTGATCGTCATCGGCAGCCCGAACAGCAGCAACAGCCAGCGCCTGCGCGAGGTGGCCGAGCGCGCCGGCGCCGGCCGTGCCGTCCTGGTGCCTAAGGTGGGCGATATGGATTTCTCGCTGATGGAAGGCGTGGGCACCGTTGGCATCACCGCCGGTGCGTCCGCGCCGGAAAGCCTGGTGCAGGAAGTGCTCTCGGAGTTGGCCAGGCGCTTCATGCTGCAGATCGAGGAGCGCCAGGTGACGACGGAAGACGTCATCTTCAAGCTGCCGTATCCGCTAGCGTAAGCAAGCAGTCCTTTTTCGAAAAAGGACCAAAAAACTTCTGCTCCCTGTCGGCGAACGTTTCAGCACACACGCCGACAGGGAGCAAAAGTTTTTTGCTTCTTTTTCTCAAAAAAGAAGGCCTTGCTTGCCTTACGTATCCTGCAGTGGCGTCTTCTCCAGCCGGCAGCCGTCGATCCGCCAACTCCCGTCCGGCTGGTGCGACATGTCGTAGATCGCGGTCACCAGCCCCCCGTCCGGGCCAACGATTTCCACCCGCTGCGTGACCTTGCCGTCGTCGCTACCCTGGTCCAGGAACTTGAATGACCGCGGCCTGTACACCTGCGGGTAGCCCTGCTTCACCGCGTCCATGAAGTGGGCGCTGTCGCCGAACTGCTGCTGTATGCCCGGCGTGGCGAACGCGAACGCCGCGTCGCCGTCATCCCTGCGGAACGCCTCGATCTGCGCGGTGATCACGCGCGCGATCGCGGCGCCGTCGGCCGGCGAGACCGCGCTTTGCGCGCGGGCGGACAGGCTCACCATCAACAGCACGGCTAGCAAAGCGTGGCGCATCGGGCGGTCCTCCTCGCCACAGGATTTCGCATACGGGCCCGCCGGCGCAAGGCCTCATTTGTAAGCAGGGGTCAGGCGCCACGGTGCTCTGCGGCCACAAGCCCTCCTGATCTGCTCGTTTCAAAAAAGAACCGCTTTCCGCGCCCACTGCCATATGGCATGAAAATGAAATGAACGTGCTCGACGGATTTGCTCACGGCCTGGTCGGCGTCTTCGGCACGTTCGCACGGATCATCCTGAGCATCCTCGGCTTCATCGAGGGTTCGCTGCGTTCGCTGATGAAGGGTGCGGGGCTGAACAGCGACGTGCAGACCGTCGTGCTGATCTTCATCATCTCGATGTTCCTGGTGGCCACGTTGCGCCTGGCGCGCGGACGGATACGCCTGAGCCTGGCGCTGCTGCTGATCCTGGTGCTTGCGCATACGCTGGAGACGATCGCGCGGGGGTCGTTGGGGTAGAGAGATCGCTGACGGAAGTTCGCACGTCTGCCCGGCTACAGCGATGCGGACGGCCAAAACCGTGTCGAGCCTGCGGCTGTCGCGCGTTCGTTGAACAGTCCGCGACAGCGCAGAAAAAAGTCTTTTGCTTCTTTTCTTCAGAAAAGAAGGCCTTGCTTGCTCAAGCGTGCAGCAACCGCTCCCGCGCCGCCTGATATTCGCGCGACCACTGCGCGATACGCGAAGCGGCCGGCACCACGCTGTCCACCTGACCCACGCCCTGCCCCGCGCCCCAGATGTCGCGCCAAGCCTTGCTGGACCCGCTGCCGAAATTCATCGCCGAGGCGTCCGACACCGGCAGCGCCTCCGGATCCAGTCCCGCGGCCACGATCGAGCTCTTCAGGTAGTTGCCGTGCACGCCGGTGAACAGGTTGCTGTAGATGATGTCGCTGGCCTGCGACTCCACCACCGCCTGCTTGTATTCGGCCGCGGCGTTTGCCTCCTCGGTCGCGATGAACGCCGAGCCGATATAGGCGACGTCCGCGCCGGCCGCCTGCGCCGCCAGAATGGCGCCGCCGCTGGAGATTGCACCCGACAGCGCCAGAGGCCCATCAAACCAGGCGCGTATCTCGGAGATCAGCGCAAAGGGGGACGTGGTGCCGGCATGCCCGCCCGCGCCGGCCGCCACCGCCACCAGCCCGTCGGCGCCCTTCTCGATCGCCTTGTGCGCAAAGGCCACGTTGATGATGTCATGCAGCACGATGCCGCCGTAGGAATGCACCGCCTCGAACACGTCGGCCCGCGCACCCAGTGACGTGATCACGATCGGCACCTTGTACTTCACGCAGAGTTCCAGGTCGTGCTCCAGCCGGTCGTTGGAGCGGTGCACGATCTGGTTGACCGCGAACGGCGCCGCCGGCGCGTCAGGATGCGCCGCGTCGTAGGCCGCCAGCTCCTCGGTGATGCGCGCGAGCCATTCGTCCAGCTTCTCCTTCGGCCGCGCGTTCAGCGCCGGGAAGGAACCGACCACGCCGGCCTTGCACTGCGCCAGAACCAAGTCCGGGTTGGAGATGATGAACAGCGGTGCCGCGATCACCGGCAGGCGCAGCTTGTGGGCGAGAAACGGGGGCAGGCTCATGCGGCATTCGCCTTGGCACGGGATTGGAAGAAGGCCTGCACCGTCTGGCGCAGTTCAGCGGATTTCAGTTGCGCGGCGAAGGCGGCGTTCTCCTCGGCCAGCCGGCCGGGCATGTCGCGCGTGGGCGATTTCATCAGCGCCTTGGTGGCCAGCAGCGCGCCCGCCGGCTTGGCCGCCAGCCGCACCGCCAGCGCCTGCGCCTCGGCCACCGCCGTACCGGCCGCCACCACGCGGTTCACCAGGCCCAGCTCCATCGCGCGCGCGGCGTCCACCGCCTCACCCAGCAACAGCAGCTCGGCCGCGCGGCGCTGTCCCATCAGGTTGGGCACCAGAAGCGAGCTGCCGGCTTCGGGCACCAGCGCCAGATCGACGAAAGGCATCTGCAGCACGGCGTCCGGCTCGGCCAGCACGAAATCGCAATGCAGCAGCATGGTGGTGCCGATCCCCACCGCACGGCCCTGCACCGCCGCGATCAGGACCTTGCGCGCACCGGCCAGCGCGCGGATGAAACGCTGCACCGGCGCATCCTCGCCACCAGGCGGGTTAGCCACGAAATCGGCCAGGTCGTTGCCGGCACAGAACGCCACGCCCTCGCCGGAGAAGACGATTGCGCGCGTGTCCGGATCGGCCTCGGCGCGCGCCATCGCCTCTGCCATGGCGGCGTACATCGCAACCGTCAGCGCATTGCGCTTGCCCGGCCGCGCCATCCTTATATGCATCATATGCATCGCGGCTCCGTCCTGGTGCACGCGTATGTCCTGTGTCTCCACGAGGCGCTCCCTGTGTTTCGGCGAGTCTTAGCCGGGAAGCTTAGGGCTGCCCAGCGGAGGGAAGGCGCACTATGTGTCGGGCCATGAAGAAAGAAAGAAAGCAGTCCTTTTTTGAAAAGAAGGACCAAAGAACTTCTGCTCCCTGCCGGCGGCTGTTTCAGCGCGCGCCGGCAAGGAGCAAAAGTTTCTTGTTTCCTTTTTTCAAAACAGACAGCGCTTCCTTCCTTCCCACCCTGGCAGGCCACCGATGAACGAAACCCTGGAAGACGGCGGCCTGGTCATCCTGGTGGACGAAGCCGCCGACCGCGGCTGCTTCGTGGGCGTTGCAGCCCTGGCCACCGCCGAGACGGTCAACACCACCATCACCTGGGGCCGTGGCCTGACCTGCTTCAGCGTGACCGCCGAACGCGCCATGGCGTTGGGCCTGGTGCTGGCCGGCGAATACCGCGAGGGCTACCGCGGACCCATCCTGCTGCGCTCGGTGGAAGGCGCCGAATGCGACGGCACCGGCATCTCGGCGGCGGACCGCGCGCTGACCCTGCGCGCCGCCGGCGCGCCCGACGCTGGGATCGCCAGCCTGAAATCGCCCGGTCACGTCATGCCGGCCATGGTGGGCTTTCGCGGCCGCGAGCACCGCGCCAGCGCGGACCTGGCGCTCGACCTCGTGCGGCAATTGACGCGCTACGAGGTGGCGGCCTGGACGGACATACTCGACGACGACGGCGAGGTGGCGTCTGCCGAATATTGCCGCGCTCTGGCCGGGCAGCTCGGGCTGCCCTGCCATAGCGCGGCGGACATCTTCTCCGAAGCAACGGCGGGACAGGCGTGATGGCGAAGATCGACGACGACGCGGCGCAGATACTCACCTTCCTGGCAGCGCGTGGTGCGCCGGACATGGCCACCCTCTCGCCTGCCGGAGTCCGCGCGTTCTACGCCGGCTTCCCAGCGGCTCCCGGCCGTCCGGTGCATGAGGTGCGCGAGCTGCACGTGGCCGGCGCGGACGGCGACATCGCCGCCCGCCTCTACCGACCCTCGGCGGATGAAGGCCTGCCCATCCTGATATGGTTCCACGGCGGCGGCATGGTGCTGGGGGACCTGCAGTCCGGCGACTGGGCCTGCCGCGAACTCTGCCTGCAGGCCAACACGGTGGTGGTAAACGTGGACTACCGCCTCGCCCCCGAGCACAAATTCCCCGCAGCCCCCGAGGATGCCTACGCCGCGCTGGGTTGGGTAGCGGCCAACGCCGCCTCGCTGGGTGGCGACGCCAGCCGCATCTCGGTCGGCGGCGACAGCGCCGGCGGCACCCTGTCGGCCGTGTGCTGCCTGCTGGCGAAGGAACGCGGCGGCCCCGTCCTGCGCAGCCAGCTGCTCGTCTACCCCGGCGTGGACCGGGACCTCACCCGCGCTTCGGTCACCGAGTTTGCCAACGGCCCGATCCTGACCCGGCAGTCCATGCTGTGGTTCCGCCACCATTACCACAGCGACGAGGCCGAGCTTCTCGATTGGCGCGCCACGCCCGCTTTGGCCGAAAGCCACGCAGGCCTGCCGCCCGCCTGCGTGCTGACGGCCGAAGTGGACCCGATACGCGACGCCGGCGAGGCGTATGCGGTGAAGCTGGCGCAGGCCGGCGTGCTGACGACCATGAAGCGCTACAACGGGGTGTATCACGGCTTCTTCACGATCGGGCCGATGATCGGCAAGACGGTCGAGGCCGTGGGGGACGCGGCGCGGTTTTTGAGACAAGTTTAGGGAGAAAGGCCTTCTTTTCTGAAGAAAAGAAGCAAAAGACTTTTGCTACCTCGCCTGCGAAACTGCAGGGCCTGTTTCTGCGGGCGAACGGATTTGCAGAAGCGGGCCGGGCTGTGATGCAGGCGCCAGAAGCAAAAGTCTTTTGCTTCTTTTTTTTCAAAAAAAGGCCTTTCTTGCTTCCTACCCCGTCCGCAACAACCGCGCCCCCTCCTGAGACAGCCACCCGGTAGCCGCCACCCGATGCGGCGAAAGCGCGTCGCACAGCGCCCAGAACGCCGGCG
>CAXTJZ010000131.1:0-10954 GCA_964244695.1 uncultured Acetobacteraceae bacterium | reverse complement strand
CGCTCCACAACCGTGCCGCACCTCCGCCGTTCCGCTATCATCACGCAGGCAGCCTTGCCACCATAGGCAGCCGCGCCGCCGTGGCGGAGTTCGGCTACCTGCGGATCACCGGCCCGCTGGCCTGGTGGCTATGGGGCACCGTGCACATCCTGTTCCTTGCCGGTGGCCGCAATAGGCTTGTCGTCGGTGTTCAGTGGTTCTGGGCTTATCTTACTTACAGCAGAGGTATTCGGTTGATTACGGGCAGATAAGCAAGGAAGGCCTTCTTTTTTGAAAAAAAGAAGCAAAAAACTTTTGCTACTGCGCAGGTTCAGCTGCCTCGTTTACCTTAAATCACCCGGCTGCTGCAAATGCGGGGAGATAGAAGTTTTTTGGTTCTTTTCAAAAAAGGGCTGCTTGTTTCTCTGTAAGTCAGTCTCCGATAACAGGGCTGTATTTTGTAACATATCGGCATCTGCGCCGAACTGCCAAACATATGATTTGGAGTTCCATGCAGTGCCCGCAAATCCATTTTCCGACACGTTCAGTTTTCTGATTGGCACCGCACATGATTACGGTCCTTTCGGCGCATATCGCTATATTTCCGTCGTCTTCTATCTCTGTCTCATCGCCGGCAGCTTTTACGTCGCCTGGCGAAATTGGTCGTCAGACCCGACCCAGCGCCAAACCAGACACGTCTTCAACTGGATCATGCGCCTCGTTGCGGCCGGCATCTGGTACCAGGGTACGCTCTGGAAACTTCCTTTGCCGGTCTCGGATGCTTTTACCTTCTGGACCGGTGCGCTCGCCAAGTTCACCTCCTTCCCGATACACGCCACGATCGTGAAAGCGCTGTTCTTGCCGCATCTCAACATCGTGCAGCCTCTCGTCTACCTCACTGAAATCTTCTTTGCCGTCACGCTTTCCCTTGGCGTGCTGACCCGTTTCTCCTCGCTCATCGTCGTCCTGTTCACCGCTCATCTGTGGATCGGTTTGTATAACGACCCCACCGAATGGCCCTGGACCTACATCGCCATCATGATCGCCCACGGCATGTTCATCACCGGCCTTGCCGGGCGCAGCCTGGGGCTGGACAACCTGCTGCATCGCAACCGGCCAAACTTCCTGGCGCGGAGCCCGGTACTGCAGAAGGCTTTCGACCTGGCTACTTGATAGGCGAAAAGAACAAGGTCTTCTTTTTTGAAAAAAAGAAGCAAAAAACTTTTGACTCCGCTGTCGCGGACTCTGGCGGAGAGCTCCGCGACAGCGGAGTCAAAATCCTTTGCTTGTTCGAAAAAGAAGTTTGTTTACTTGCTAGACCGATCCAACCGCAGCGTCATGCAATACGCCCCACCACCGGACAAGATGAACGGATCCAAATCCACATCCGCAACGCGATAGCCCCGCTCTGTCAACATCGCGCGCACGTGCTCCGGCGCGCGCGCCATCACCACGGTGCGCTCGATATTCACCGCGTTCACGCAAAACGCGGCCGCGTCCTCGACGCTGGCCTCCAGGCGCTGCTCCGGCGCCACATGCGCGTGGATCAAAGCAAGCGACTCCGGGGTGAAGGCGGGTGGGTAGAACAGCACCTCGCCGCCGGTGAGCGGGCAGAAGCAGGTGTCCAGGTGGTAGAACTGGTTCGTGGCGAGTTCCAACTCCACCAACGGCTTGGCGAAGAAGCGCGCCACTTCGGCGGTGGCGGCGTGGATCGAGCGCTGGCCGTAGCCGCACCAGAAATGCTGGCGCGTGCGGTCCCAGATGGCGTCGCCGGCACCTTCCTGGAAGCAGCCTTCCGGGAACATGGCCACCTCGTCGAGCAGACCGCGGGCGCGCAAGGCCTCAAGGGCAGCGTAGTTCGGACCTTCCTCGCCGCGGCGTTCGGCGCAGGCGAATCTGGCGACGATGGCGCGGCGGTCCAGCACGATAGCGGCGTTGGCGGGGAAAACCATGTCCGGTTGGCCCGGCACGCCCGGCACGATCTCCAGCGTGGCGCCGGCTTCTTGCAGCGCGTGGCACAGCGCATCGAAGCTGGCGCGGGCGTCGGCGGCGTGGCCGGCGGGGTCGGCGGCCCAGTCGCCCGGCTTCATCCAGGGGTTGATCACGTAGCTGACGTTAAAATGCGCGGGATCGACGAGCATGATGCTCGGTGAGACGGTCATGGGGCAGCCTTGTGAGGAAAGAGCGTGGATGCGCGACAGGACGGCTCAAGCGCTGACAACGGCCGTGTAGCCGATCAAGGAACGAATGTCAGGCAATGAGTCCCCGACAGGGCGCAAAAGTTTTTTGGTCCTTTTTTTCAAAAAAGGACTGCTTGCTTCCTTGCCTTGCCGCGGGCGCCTGCTAGCACCAGCCCTTCAAGAAAATACGGACCAACCGTGACCACAGACCTGCTGATCGCCCGAGCCGCCAAGCTTCGTCCGATTACCGAGATCGCCACCGAGGCCGGGATAGACGAGGCGTTCGTGGAGCCGTTCGGCCGGCACAAGGCCAAGATCAGCGAGGCGATCCTGCCGACGCTGCCGGCGCGCGAGGGCGCACTGGTGCTGGTCAGCGGGATCAGCCCCACGCCCGCCGGCGAGGGCAAGACGACGACCACGATCGGGCTTGGCGACGCGCTTCGCGCCGGCGGCACCCGGACGATGATCTGCCTGCGCGAGCCGTCGCTTGGGCCGTGCTTCGGGATGAAGGGCGGCGCCACAGGTGGCGGGCGGGCGCAGGTGGCGCCGATGGAAGACATCAACCTGCACTTTACCGGGGATTTCCACGCCATCACCTCGGCCAACAACCTGCTGTCCGCACTGCTGGACAACCACATCTACTGGGGCAACGCGCTGGGCATAGACACGCGCCGGGTGACGTGGCGGCGCTGCGTGGACCTGAACGACAGGGCGTTGCGGCAGGTGGTTGCTGGTGTGGGCCAGGCGGCGAACGGCCAAGTCCGCGAGGACGGGTTCGACATCACGGTCGCCAGCGAGGTGATGGCGATCTTCTGCCTGGCGCGGGACCTGGCGGATCTCGAGGCGAGGTTGGCGCGGGTGATCGTGGCAACACGGCGGGACGGATCTGCCATTACGGCCGCGGACCTGCAGGCGCACGGCGCCATGGCGGTTCTGCTGCGCGATGCGCTGCGGCCGAACCTGGTGCAGAGCCTGGAGGGCACGCCGGCGCTGGTGCATGGCGGCCCGTTCGCCAACATCGCGCATGGCTGCAACAGCGTGGTGGCGACCAAGCTCGCGCTGCGCCTGGCCGATGTCGTCGTGACGGAGGCAGGTTTCGGCGCCGATCTGGGCGGCGAGAAGTTCCTCGACATCAAATGTCCTAGTGCGGGGCTGACACCGCGCGTATCCGTGGTGGTGGCCACGGTCCGGGCGCTGAAGATGCATGGCGGCGTGGCGAAATCGGCGTTGGCAAGCGAGGACGCCGAGGCGGTACGCCGTGGTGCGCCGAACCTGGTGCGCCACGTGGAGAACATGCGCGGTTTCGGGCTGCCTGTTGTGGTGGCGCTCAATCACTTCACCGGCGACACGGAGGCGGAAATTGCCGCCGTGCGCGAGGCGCTGGCGCCGATGGGCGCGCGGGTAGTGCTTTGCCGCCATTGGGCAGACGGTGCGGCGGGCGCCGCCGAGCTTGCGGAAGCGGTGCGGGCATTGCTGGTGCAGCCTTCTGCGTTCCGCCCGCTTTACGCGCCTGAGCTTGCGTTGGCGGAGAAGATACGCAGGGTGGCGCAGCGGGTTTACCGTGCGCGGGACGTGGCGATCGAGCCTGCGGCGGCGCGCAAGCTGGCCGCCTGGCAGCAATCCGGCTACGGCAACCTGCCCGTCTGCATGGCCAAGACGCAGTATAGTTTTTCGGCAGACCCGAAGCTGCTTGGCGCGCCGGAGGGGTTCACGCTACCGGTCCGCGACGTGCGGCTTTCTGCCGGGGCTGGCTTCGTTGTGGCACTGTGCGGCGACATCATGACGATGCCTGGCCTGCCCAAGGTTCCGGCTGCCAGCAGCATCCGCCTGGATTCGGATGGTCTCGTAGAGGGGCTGTTCTAAACGGCCCTGAGCCGGCATGAGCACTCCTGCAACGTTTTAGCGGAGCTGGCATTGTTCAAGGAACGCCATGCATGGCGGCTGGACCGGCGCATGATCACGGACGTGTTCGCGATCCCTAGCCCTGCGGCAGCACGCCGCTGAAACGTTCCAGCAACGGCAACTTTACCTGCGCCGCGCAGTTTCAGTGTCACTTCGCGACTATTGCAAGGGGCTACGCACGATGGGTCTGATACTCTTGATTATCCTGGTGATCCTGCTGTTCGGCGGTGGGTTGGGCACCACATTCGGCGGCTGGGGTGGCGCGGGCTACGGCCATTATGGCTATGGCGGCATCGGCCTCGGGACCATCTTGCTCATTGTTCTGATCGTTATGCTGCTGCGGCGCGCGTAGCTCGCAAGATAAGGAAGCAAGCCTTTCTTTTCGAGTAATAAATTTCTGCTCTCTGTCGGATGTCTGTCTAGTCAGCAGCCTACAGGGAGCAGAAAGTTTGGCCCGTATTTGCGAAAGAGACTGTTTTTAAGCCGCCCTGCTGATGAAGCCGCCTCCGAGGACCCGCTCACCGGCATAAAGCACGCATCCCTGTCCAGGCGCCGGGAGCGCCTGTTCCTCCAACTCCACCACCGCTCCTCCGTCCGCCACCGGGACCACCCGTGCCGCCCGCAATCCATCCCGCGCGCGTAGCTTGACGTGGCAGGAAACGCCGGCGTCGGCCGGATCGATAAGCCAGTTCATCTCGCGCAGGGTCAGCCGCTTGGTCCCGGCCGTTCTTGGCCCCACCACAACGCGCCGCGTGCCTGGTTCGAGGCGAACCACAACCTGGCCCTCGCCGCCGGCGGCGTTTACCGTGCCCAGCCGTTTGGCCTGTCCCACAGTGTAGCGGCCAACGCCCTGGTGACGCCCCAGCACGCTGCCGTCCTGCGCCACTATGTCGCCCGGCTCGGCAGCGTCCGGCCGTAGCTTGGCCACAAGATCCGCGTAGCTGCCGTTCGGCACGAAGCAGATGTCCTGGCTGTCAGGCTTATCCGCCACAGCCAAGCCCAGCCGGGCCGCCATCTGGCGGGTGGCGGTCTTGTCAGGCATGTCGCCCAGCGGAAAGCGGCAGAACTCCAGTTGCGCGCGCGTGGTGGCGAACAAAAACCAGCTCTGATCCCGTTGCGGGTCGGCGGCCCTGTGCAGCTCGGCGCCGTCTGGGCCTTCCACCCGGCGCACGTAGTGGCCGGTGGCCAGTGCCCCGGCGCCCAGGTCACGCGCCATGCCGAGCAGGTCGGTAAATTTTGGTCCCTGGTTGCAGCGCACGCAGGGCACCGGTGTCTCTCCGGCGGCGTAGGACCCGGCGAAATCATTTATCACCGCGTCCCGGAAGCGGGCCTCCGCGTCTATCACGTAATGCGGGATGCCAAGCCTGTCCGCCACGTCGCGCGCGTCATGAATGTCCTGTCCGGCGCAGCACGCGCCCTTGCGGGACGCAGCGGCGCCATGGTCATACAGCTGCAGGGTTACGCCTAAAACGTCATGGCCGGCTTCGTGCAGCAGGCCGGCGACGACGCTGCTGTCCACGCCGCCGGACATGGCTACGACTATGCGCACAGGTTTGATAAGCTTTCGGTTAAGGCTGGCAGGTAAGTCGTCCTTTTTTGAAAAAAAGATCCAAAAAACTTTTGTCCCCGCGCTGTTTCAGTCGTCTTGCCTTCTGCGAAGGCACCCAGCTACGGACAGCGGAGGCTCTTTAATGCTTCCTGAAAAAACAGGGACTACCTAGCTTTCAGAAAACTGCGCGGCCGCGGACAGAATTTGCCTCTTTTTTCGGGAGCAGGCGCGGTCCTGTCGCAGTTGCCCGCGATAGCCAGATGGAGTACTTGGCCCCCGTCATGGATGCGATAACCGAGCCACATGCGATAGGCGAGCCAGCCATCAGGGAGCCAGCCCTGCCGCGGCTGGCCAGCGCCACCATGGATATCGGCGCCGATGTAACCCGGACCAAGCGCAGCAGGCTCGCCTGGACGGACCTCACCGAAGGTGCGGCGCTCTGGCGTCTGGGCGCCACGCTTGGCTGGCTGGACATCAAGCTGAAATACCGCGGTTCGCTCCTCGGCCCGTTCTGGCTGACCATCTCCACCGCCGTGTGGATCGCCGCCATGGGCGGCCTCTACAGCGTGCTGTTCCACCAGAACCTACACGTGTACCTGCCGTTCCTCGCCCTTTCCCTGGTGACCTGGAACGCTATTGGCGGGCTGGTGGGAGACGCCTGCAACACCTTCACCCAGGCTGAAGGCACCATACGGTCCGTACGCATGCCGTTTTTCGTGCACGCTCTCCGCGTGGTGGTGCGCACCGCCATCTCCTTCGCCCATAATCTGCCGGTGATCGTAGGCGTTTTCGCCATCTTCTCGGTCTGGCCGGGGTTCGTCGCCGCCCAAAGCCTGTTCGGGTTTGTCTTGTGGACGATCGACGGTTTCGCCGCCTGCCTCCTGCTGGGCAGCCTGTGCGCGCGCTTCCGAGACATCCCGCCGATCGTCGGCAGCATCATGCAGATCGCGTTCTTCATCACGCCGATCGTCTGGCTGCCGCAGCAGCTTGGCGCGCATGGCTGGTGGCTGCCCTACAACCCGTTCGACGCGTTGCTGGAGACGGTGCGCGCGCCGCTGCTTGGGCAGTCCGTGTCCGCTTTGGTGTGGACGCTGGCGTGTCTCGACAGCTTGCTGTTCTGCGGCCTCGCCTGGTTTGTTTTCGTGCGGGTGCGCACCCGGCTGGCTTACTGGATGTAAACGACGGCCTTCTTTCCTGAAAAGAAGCAAAAGCTTACGCACCGCGCTGTAACCGCCCTCATTGCTTCACCGGGCAGCACCCGGCGGCTGCACATGTGCGAGCGGCTACCCCTGAGAGACTCAGTCCTATGGCCCACATCCAGATTGAAAACGTGTCTGTCGATTTCCCGCTCTATCACGGCAGTTCGCGTAGCCTGAAGAAGACGGTGTTCGCTGCCGCATCCGGGCGGCTGGGGGAGGACACGCGTCAGCGCGTGGTGGTTCAGGCCTTGCGCGACATCAACATAGATCTGCGAAGTGGTGACCGCCTTGGCCTAATCGGCACAAACGGCGCAGGCAAGACCACGCTGCTGCGCACGATCGCCGGCATCTACGAGCCGATCCGAGGCCACATACGCGTGGAAGGCAGCCTGAACGCGCTGCTGGACCCGCAACTCGGGATGAACCCGGACCTTACCGGCCGCGAGAACATCATGCTGCGCGGCCTCTACAACGGCTTCACCAAGCCGCAAATCAACGCGATGGAGGCCGACGTGCAGGACTTCGCCGAGCTAGGCGAGTTCCTGGATCTGCCGGTGCGCTTCTTCAGCTCCGGCATGATCATCCGCCTCGGCTTCGCGCTCGCCACCTGTATCCGCCCCGAGGTGCTGCTGATGGACGAGTGGTTCCTTGCCGGCGACGCGAGCTTCATGGCCAAAGCCCGTGCGCGCCTGGAAAGCGTGGTACGCGGCGCGGAGATACTGGTGCTGTCCTCCCACCAGTCCGGCGCGGTGCTGGATTGGTGCACCCGCGTGGTGTGGATGGACCATGGGCGAATCATTATGGAAGGCCCGGCCGCTGAGGTGATGGACGCATACCTGAAAGGCGTGGCGCCATCGGCGCGCGTGCTGGAGGAGGCGGCAAGCCTGCCGGGCTAGACGGCAAGTAGTCCCTTTTTGAAACCGAAAACTTGCGCCTCGCGCATTTGGACTGGCCAAATGCCCTGGGTGGATTGAAACGGCAAAGCCTGCACGAGGGATTGCTTCTTCTTTTAAAGAAGCCCTTCCTTCCTTTCAGTCCCGCTTCCGCCTAAACGCATCCAGGCTCACGATCTGCGGCGTTGCGTCAGGCGCGGGTTCGGCCGGCGGCTCGGCCACTTCCGGCGCCACGTCAGCTACCGGCGCCACCGCCCGGAACCGCAAGCCGAACTGCACGTGCGGGTCCACAAACGCCGTCACCGCGGCCAGCGGCACGGTGAGTGCGGAGTTCACCCCGCCGAACGACAGGTTGACGCCGAACACGCCGGCGCTCTCGTCCACGAACAGGTCTCTGAACTGGTGCTGCAGGACGATAGTCATCTCGTCAGGATATTTCTGCCGCAGCCGTGCGGGGATGTTCACGCCGGGATAATCGGTCCGGAACGTGATGTAGAAGTGGTGCTCGCCCGGCAAACCCTCGGCCAGCACGTGGGACAGACCACGGGCGACAACCGCGCGCAGTGCGTCCTCCATCCATTGGTCGTAGGGCAGCAGACTTTCTGGCGTGCCGTTGGCACCGTCGGTTATCTCGGTATCGTCTTCCATGATCGGGCTCCCAGCCTGCATGCATAGCGCGTGAGACGCGGCACGCAAACGGGGGTTGAAGAAAAGAAAGCAAGCAGTCGTTTTTGGAAAAAGAGGAGAAAAAATCTTTCTCCTCCGGGCACGGCTGTTTCAGCCTCCGCCGACAGGGAGAAAAAGCTTTTTGCTTCTTTCTTTCAGAAAAGACGGCCTCGCTTCCTTCACTCCGCCGGAAGCAAAGCCGCCTTGTAAGCCGCCGGATGATCCGCCAGGAACTGCGCCGTCCGCATGTCCCCATCATCGCCCTCCGAGGCCGGGCACGCCGCACGGATGGCCAGCACCTGGGCCACCGGCAGCGGCGCGCGGGCGGCGCGCGCCTGCGCCACCGCCTCCTTCATGCCGGTGATGCCGGCCGGGACATCCGTCAGCGCGTGCGGCCCGGGACTGGTGCAGACCTGCGGGATCACGCCCAGCGACTGGATGGGCCAGCCGCGTGGCGCCAGCACGCGGCTCCAGGTGACGAACAGCTCTCCGCCGTCCGGCAGGCGGGTGATCGTCTGCACCAGCCCCTTGCCGAGCGTGGCGCTGCCCACCACCACGCCACGGCCGAGATCGGCGAGTGCGGCCGCCATGATCTCGGAGGCGCTGGCGGACCGGCCATCCACCAGGACGATCACCGGCAGGCCGTGCGTCAGGTCGCCGCCGTCGATGCGCCAGTCATGCGTGGCTTCCGGCGCGCGGCCGGCGGTGCTGGCGATCACGCCGTGATCGGCCAGCAGCGCCACGCTGGTCACGGCCTGGCGCAGCAGCCCGCCCCGGTTGCCGCGCAGATCCACCACGATGGCGGCGGGCGGTGGCTTGGCGGCGAGGCCGGCTTCCAGCGCCTCGCTCAGCCGCTCGGCGGTGTTGCTGGTAAAGCTGCTGATGCGGATCACCAGCATGTTGCCGGTGCGCTCGGAGAACACCGTCTCGGGCGGCACGTAGGCCAGCGTCAGCGGCAGGGTGCGCGCCAGGCCGTCCAGCCCGCGCACGCTCACGGTGATGTTGGTGCCCTCGGGGCCGGACAATGCCTCGCGCACCTGGTCGAGCTGGCTGGCGCGCACGCGGCGGCCATCGATCGCGACGACCCGGTCGCCCACTCGCGCGCCTGCTTCCTGGCCGGGGCCGTCCGGCACCAGGCTGTCGATGACCACGGCACGGCCCCGCACAATCACGCCTATGCCCGCCGCCGCATCCTGCGAGAGCTTGGTGCGCTCGGCCTCCGCGGGCGCCGGCGGTTCGTAGCGGGAATAGGGGTCGAGATGGTTGAACATCTCGTCAAAGAAACCCTGTATCAGCCCCTGCGTGCCGGCGGCGCGCAAGGTGGCGGACTCTGCGTAAGCGGCGGCTTCCACTTCGGCGGCGGCGTGGCCCCAGGCCTCGGCATCGTCAGGCGCTGGCGCGGCACGGTCCAGCAACACGCGGGCGCCGTCCGTGAGCTGCAGGCGGGGGCCGCGCAGATCCGCGGTCAGCGCAGGGTCCAGCGCGGTGATGCCGTGCAGGCCCCACAGCGTGAGTTCCTGCGCGGTGGCCGGCTCCAGGGTGCGCGGCGCGGCGAAGGCGAGGGCTGCGCTGAAGACGCGGCTTGCCAGCGAGGCTTCGAAGGCGGCTTGCGCCGGGGGCATGTGGGCGAGGAAGAGGGCAAGGAAGAAGGGCCTTCTTTTTTGAAAAAAAGAAGCGAAAAACTTTTGTCTCCCAGCGCGCTGGTGCTGGAGGCACCGAGCTGACCCAGATGCGGGTAGCAAAAGTTTTTTGGTCCTTTTTTTTAAAAAAGGACTGCTTGCTTGCCTTACTTCTGCTGCGTCAACGCAAAGATCAGCCCACCGGTAACCGGGCTTGCTTCCGCCAGCCGAACGGTCAGATCCTGTGTCAGGCGGAACGTCTTGCGCGTCTTGCGGCCGGTCAGGGATTGCGTCGCCTCGTCGTGGATCCAGTAATCATCGGGCAGGGACGAGATCGGGAGCAGGCCCGTGGCCCCGTTGCCGTGCACTGTGACAAATAACCCGAAACGCGTCACGCCGGATACGCGCGCCGCGAAGGTGGCACCTACTTTGTCCGCCATGTATGCAGCAAGGTAACGGTCGATCGCCTCGCGCTCGGCCAAGGCGGCGCGCCGTTCCGTGCCCGAGATGTGTTCCGCGGTGTCCTCGAAGCCGGCGACTTCGGCGTCCGACAGCGCGCCCAGGCCGAGCTTCAGGCCGGCGATCAGCGCGCGGTGCACCAGCAGGTCCGCGTAGCGACGTATCGGGCTGGTGAAATGCGCATAGCGGGGCAGGGACAAACCGAAATGGCCGATGTTCTCCGGGCTGTAGGCGGCCTGGCTCTGGCTGCGCAGCATCACCTCGTTGACCATCGCCGCGTGCTCGGTGCCGGCCACCTTTTTCAGCACGTGGTCCAGATCGCGCGGGGAGACTTTCGCACCGGGCGCCAGGCTGATCTCCAGCGTGCCGAGGAACTGGCGCAGATTGGCCAGTTTTTCTTCCGACGGCGGCGCATGCACCCGGTACATGCAGGAGCGGTGCAGGCGCTCGAGCTCCTCGGCGGCGGCCACGTTGGCCAGTACCATGAACTCCTCGATCAGCTTGCGGC
>CAXTJZ010000130.1:0-11012 GCA_964244695.1 uncultured Acetobacteraceae bacterium | reverse complement strand
GCTTTAGACTTGCGGTTTATCGACTTGAACATCCCGTTGGACACGCCGCAGATCGCCGCGCAGCACTTTTACGACGTGACGTCGGATCAGGTGAAGGCGGCATTCGTGAAGTATCTGCGGCCGGATGATCTGGCACAGGTTGTGAAGGGGCCGCAGGTTACGCAATAGGCTAGGAAGCAAGGCCTTCTTTTTTTGAAAAAAAGAAGCAAAAAACTTCTGCTCCCTGTCGGCAACTGCTGAAGACAGGCGCCGACAGGGAGTAGAAGTTTTGGTCATCTCTTTAAAAGGACTGCTTGCCTTTTTGATGCCTAGCCATCGCTCAACATTATCTTGCCGACATCAGATCGAATACCGCAATATCATCGCTCTTGAACAGCAACTGCGCCCGGCGCGCAGGAGGCGCAATCGCCGTGGTAAGCCCCGCAACATGGCGCCCTTTTCCTAATACAGGAACGTACATCGCGCAGCATTTGCCAATGCTTGTATCATGCGACGCTGTCGCGATGCACATTCGCGTAACCAGCGTGTCCCATTCCCGACTAGCCCGGAAGCAAAATGGCAGACCAGCCAGAAGCGCTTCCTGACACCATGAAAAGTCCGCTTCCTACCCGCACGTAAAAGGGTTCTAACACCCCATGGACGAAGATTTCCGCCAGGCTGCGCTGAACTACCACCGTTTTCCGAACCCGGGAAAAATCGCCATCGAGCCCACAAAGCGCATGGCCACGCAGCGCGACCTTGCCCTCGCCTACTCGCCGGGCGTAGCGGCCGCCTGTAGTGCCATCGTGGCCAATCCCAAGGAGGCCCGTAACCTCACCGCCCGCGCCAACCTGGTAGCCGTCATCACCAACGGCACTGCCGTGCTCGGCCTGGGCCACATCGGCCCGCTGGCAGGCAAACCCGTCATGGAAGGCAAGGCCGCGCTGTTCAAGAAGTTCGCCGGTATCGACGTGTTCGACATCGAGGTGGACGCCACCGACCCGGACCTCTTCATCAGCGTCGTCGCCGCCCTGGAACCCACCTTCGGCGCCATAAACCTCGAAGACATCAAGGCGCCGGAATGCTTCGTCATCGAACAGCGCCTTCGCGCGCGCATGCGCATCCCTGTCTTCCACGACGACCAGCACGGCACTGCGATCACCGTCGCCGCCGCCGTGCGCAACGCCCTTGTCCTGCAGGACAAGAAACTCGGCGAAGTACGCCTGGTCACCTCCGGCGCCGGCGCGGCCGCCATCGCCTGCGTCGATCTTCTGGTTGCCATGGGCCTGCCTGCCGAAAACGTGACGCTCACGGACATACGCGGCGTCGTCCATGCCGGGCGGGATGCAAACATGCCCGCCAACATGGCACGCTACGCCCGCGAGACGGATGCCCGCACGCTCGCCGAGGTCATCGAAGGCGCCGACATCTTCATGGGTCTCTCCGCACCGAAAGTGTTCCACCCTGACTGGCTGCCGCTGCTGGCGCCGCGTCCCATAATCCTCGCGCTGGCCAATCCTGAACCGGAAATCCTGCCGGAACTCGTGCGCGCCGCCCGCCCCGACGCCATCGTTGCCTCCGGCCGCAGCGACTACCCGAACCAGGTCAACAACGTCCTCTGCTTCCCTTTCATCTTTCGCGGCGCGCTGGACGTGGGCGCCACCACGATAAACGAAGAAATGAAACTCGCCGCGGTGGAGGCGATCGCCGAACTCGCCCGCCAGGAGGCCAGTGAAGTGGTAGCCGCAGCCTATGGCGGCTCCGCCCCCGTGTTCGGCGCGGACTACATAATCCCCAAACCTTTCGATCCCAGGCTCATCCTGCAGGTCGCCCCAGCGGTGGCGCGCGCCGCCATGGATTCGGGGGTAGCCCAGGACCCTATCGAGGATTTGGAACTCTACCGCTCCCAGCTTGAACGTTTCGTCTTCCGCTCCGGCCAGCTCATGCGGCCGATTTTCGAATCTGCGCGCAAGACAACCACCCGCGTAATCTACACCGAGGGCGAGGACGAGCGTGTCCTGCGCGCCGTGCAGACGGTGCTCGACGAGAAGATCGCCCAGCCGGTCCTGCTGGGCCGGCGCGACGTGATCGCCGCGCGGGTAAAAGCCATGGGCCTGCGCATGAAACTCGGCAACCAGGTCGAAATACTCGATCCTACTGCGGACGAAGCGGTCTTCGCGCCCCTCATCCCCACCTACCAGCATCTGGTCGCGCGCCGCGGCGTGCCGCCGGACGCCGCCCGCCGCCACCTCCGTTCCCGCCCCATCGTCGCCGGCGCCATGCTCCTGCACACCGGCCAGGTGGACGCGGCACTCTGCGGCGGCACCTCGGCCTGGTATAAGCATATGGAGTACCTGCTGCCGATTATCCCGAAATCACCCCACGTCACGCGCGTCTTCGCGCTTTCGGCAATCATCCTGCAATCCGGTGCGATTTTCCTGGCCGACACGCACATGAACGTTGACCCAACTGCCGAACAGGTTGCCGAACTCACGCACCTCGCCGCGGCGGCGGTAGCGAATTTCGGCCTCACCCCGAAAGTGGCACTGGTCAGCCACTCCAGCTTCGGCGCCAGCAACTCGCCCAGCGCGCGGAAGATGCGCCAGGCGCTGAAGCTTATCCAAAGCCAGGATCCGGAACTCGAAGTGGATGGCGAGATGCACGCCGACGCCGCGCTGTCGGAAGCGATACGGGACCGTCAGACAACCAACAGCCGCCTGACGGGGGTTGCCAACCTGCTGATCCTGCCAAACCTGGATTCGGCGAACATCGCGTTCAATCTCGTAAAAGCGGCGGCGGACGGACTGCCCGTGGGGCCGCTTCTGTTGGGCATGTCCAAGCCTGCGCACGTGCTTGTGCCCAGCGTTACCGCACGTGGGATCGTCAACATGACGGCGTTGGCGGCGGCGAAGTAAGCAAGGCCTTCTTTTTCGAGAAAAAGAAGCAAAAAGCTTTTGCGAGCGCTGTCGCGGATTGCTGAAGCGCGCACTTCGACTACGCGCACCCGAAACAGACAAAAATTTGTTGGTTTTTTTTCAAAAAAGAACTGCTTCCTTGCTTGCTTCACTCCAACACCGCACGCCCCCACCAGACAACACCCAAAGCCGCCGCACACATCCCCGCCATCCCCCAGAACGCCCCAGCCCCGAACCACCCATAAAGCTCGCCCGACGCGGCACTCACCACCGCGCCCGCCACCCCCATGGCCACCGTCGCGTAGAACGCCTGCCCACTGGCCGCCAGCCCGGCCGGCACCACGCGCGCGATCAGGCGCATGCACGCCAGATGCATCAGCGCGAACGTCAACCCGTGCAGCGGCTCCACCAGCGCCATCGCCGGAAACCATGCCGTGCGCGCAGCCACCCCCCAACGCACGATCCCCGCCGCGGCCGATATTCCCAGCGCCCGCCCGGTCCCCAGCCTGTCGAGCAGAACCGGCCCGGCCCAGAGGAACACCAGGACCTCGGCGGCCACGGACATCGCCCACAGCAAGGAGCTCTGCGCCGGACTTAGCCCGGCGCTTCGCCAGCGTATGACCTCGAACCCGTCATGCAGCGCGTGACTGCCGCCGATCAGCGCCGCCACCAGCATCAGCACCCGAAAGGCGGCTATCCCAAGCAGCTCGCGCGCGGCCGAGAAACCGCTCGTCGCTTCACCGCCCGAGGCACCTGCCACGCGGGCCGGCACCAGTGGCGCGGTTCCTGCCCCCAGCGCCAGCAGCCCGGCGTTCAGCCACACGATCACGCCAAGTCCGAACCGTCCCACTGCCTGGCCAGACACCAGCGTTCCCACGATGAACGCCGCCGACCCCGCCCCGCGCACCCAGCCATAGACGAACCCGCCAGCCGCGGCGGAGCCCAACGCCAACGTATCGGCCAGCGGCGTCAGAGGTGCCAGCACTGCCGCATGGCACACGCTGACCAGCAACAGCCGCGCCACCCCGCGCACCGGCGCATATAAGCAGGCCACCACGGCGGAGGCCGCCAGGCATGCCGTCAGCACTTCCACCGGCCGCTTCGTCCTGTCGGCCACCCAACCGCCGACTGGTCCCGCAACCAGGCGGATTGCCGTGCCGGCCGCCAGAACTACCCCCAGCCAGCCCGCCGACACACCGTCCTGCCGGAGCAATTCCGGCAGGAATGGCGAGGCCACCCCGAATGCCGAAAACATCGCGCCATACAGCAGCAGGAACCTGGGCAAAGGAGATCGTATGTCCACGCAGCGCAAACGGGCATCTCACGCGCACGTTGCCGGCGCTTTCTGCAACTTGTGCGCCGGCTGCCGCTTCGTGGCGCGTGACACGACGTAAGAGAGCAAGCAGTCCTTTTTTGAAAAAAAGGACCAAAAAACTTTTGCGACCTGATGCGTTTGGCGGCGGAATCACGCGATCCTGCAACAGGCTGATGACAGCTGAAGTAAAAATCTTCTTTTTTGAAAAAAAGAAGGCTTTCCTTGCCTAAGCCCGCCGTAGCCTTTGTCCTGACCACCTTGGGGTTGGACGCCTTAGGTGTGGGCATAATATCCCCAATCGTTCCGGCGCTGGTTCAAAAACTCGCCCACCTTCCGGCAAACAAGTCAGCGCCCTGGGTCGGTGCCCTGATCGGCGCCTATGCCGTCGTGCAGTTTCTGCTGGCACCGCTGCTGGGCGCCCTGTCAGACCGCTTTGGCCGCCGGCCTGTCATTCTCATCTCCGTTGCCGGCCTGGGCGCCGACTACCTGCTTCTGGCGTATGCCCCGAACCTGTGGTGGCTCTTCCTGGGCCGCCTGATTGCCGGCGCCACGTCGGCAAACGTCGCGGCGGCCACCGCCTACATCTCGGACGTCACGCCGAAACCGGAGCGCCCTGGAGTATTCGGCTACATCGGCGCCACGTTCGGCGCGGGCTTCGTGATCGGCCCTGCCCTTGGCGGCACCCTGGGCGCCCTGAGCTTGCGTGCTCCGTTCTACGCCGCCGCCGCGCTCGCGTTGATCAACGTCGGCTTTGGTCTGTTCATACTGCCAGAAAGCCTGGCGCACCAAAATCGGCGGCCAATCGACTGGTCCAAGACTAATCCTTTCACCCTGCTGGCGCAGGTCGCCCATGACGGCTCGCTCACCCGGCTGGCGATCGCATGGTCCTGCACCTGGATCGGGCTCGGCGCCATCCAAAGCAGCCTGGTGCTGTTCACCGGCTACCGGTTCGGCTGGGGGCCGGAAAAGAACGGCCTCATCCTGGCCGCCATCGGCCTTTCCCAGGCGACCGTGGAAGGCCTGCTCCTCAAGGCTATCAATGCCCGCCTGGGGGAACGCGCCACTGCCATCACCGGCTACACCGCCGCCGTGCTCGGCTATAGTCTTCTTGCCGTCACACCCGCTGCCTGGACCATCCTGCCCGCCGTGGGCCTCATCGCCGTGGGCGGGCTTGCCACCCCTTCCGTGCGTGCCATGGTTGCCGGAAGCGGGAAGCAGGATACACAGGGCGAGATGCAGGCGATCCTGGCAAGTGTCGAGGGCCTGACGGCGGTGTTCGCCCCCATCTCCACCGCCGCCCTGTTTTACGCCTTCACCACGCATCTGCTGCCCGTGACGTTCCCTGGTGCACCCTTCGCGCTGGCGGCGGCGTCTGCCGCTCTGGCTGGTGTGCTGTTGATCCGGACCTGACGGCGGCCACGGCCGCGGCCGGCACATAGTGCCCGAATCTGGAGTCTGTCAGGGCGCAAATTCCACATGTTGGATGACGTTCTTCCTTGCCCTGCGTAATCCTATGCAAAACGGCGCCTGCCCGCCGTCACGTTGAATTCGTACAATCCTGTTGCCCAGATAAAGAGTTGTCGGGCATCAATGCAATCGTTACGGCCGTCTATACGCGTCATTCCGGCCTTTATCTGCCGACAGTATCTCAGGGGATCGTCGACCCATGAAGAGAACGCATGCCGTGCCACTCGCTGCTATCCTGTGTCTGTCCGGTCTCACCGGATGCGGGAACGTGGCGTTGAATGACGCAAGCCCGATGATGGTGGAGCGGCCCACGCCAACCGCCCTCGCCACACGGGCGGCCGCCATCACAAGTACCTTGCCACAGAAAAGCTACTGCAGCAGTCAGGCTGCGATCTCGGGCGAAGACCCCGATTTCGTCAGTGGAATTGCGAACAGCGCCGTGACCGTTCCACAGAAATCGCTGCCGGATGACCTGGCGAACGACCCGGTCGTGAGGAGCCTCTCCCGGCTTATCGGCCATGTGGCGATCAAAGGACATCACCAGGCGCGTCTCGCGGCGCATCTGAGCACCTCGCCAAATTACGAGGTTGCCAAGAGCGATACCGCGCCCGGATCGGTCAATATCCTCGATTTCAACGCATTTGCCAGGAAGATGGCGAAATTGGCGTTCGATCCCGGAAGCCTGCTGAATTCCACAAACGCCGAACCCAGCTTCGCGCGCGGCCTGATAGAATACTACATGGCCTACTACGACGGAGACTTCGTTGACCGTTTCGGCAACACCATCGTCAAGCCGACTCTGGACAGCACACCCGCCGCCACACAAACCGGCGCCCACGCGACTGCCGGACGCCGCGACACAACGATAAGCGATGAGGACGTGGCAGGCGCCGTAGCCGTCCTTGTCGAATACCTTGCCGACAGGATCGTCCACACGCCGGTCTGGGCACATCCCGATAACGACAGGACGTTGGTCTATTATCCAGGCGGCACCAGCGACGAGCCCACCGCACTCGCGCTGGGTATCGTGCCCAAGGCGGCGGACCTGGCGCCAGACGGCTCTGCCGAGGGTATTACGCAAACCAAGGCGCACGCTATGCGGTATCTCGCACGCAGTGCCGCGAGCAAGGCAAGCGCGATCGGCGGACTGGCGGCAGGATCCTTCGGCGGGTTCGGCGTGAGTCTTGGTTTATTCGGCAAGTTCTCCGTCGGCGACAACCAGACGTTGCAAGTGGTCATAAAAGCCGGCCTTGCACATGTCTTTGAGCGGGCCGTGGAACAGAGCAGCTGCGAATTGCTGGCGCATATACCGGATCCGCCAGCGGACACGCTGCCGGCACACAACGGATCTGAAACACGGCAGAAGTACGATCGTGTTTTGAAACTGATCGAGACCATGCTTAGGCAGGCGTGAACACTGGGGGTGCAAGGAAGCAAGGCTTTCTTTTCGAGAAAGGAAGTAAAAAGCTTTGGCGGGCGCTGTCGCGAAACGTTGAAGCGCCGCTTCGTCAGCTTGCGTGCATCCTAACCCCGATGCGATCCTGAGCACCTCCACCAGCGAAGTTTGCTGCATTGGCTGCAATCAGGTCCACGCGCGCCGACGGGCTGGAGATCAACGTCATGGACGATCGATCCGTCGTCTATCAGGCCGGCCATAACAGGGTGCACTCCCTCAATCCAACTGCCGGGCTGGTGCTGGAGCTATCGCTACGGCGACGCTGGCTAGGATGGTGGGAACCGCTTCGACCTAGCCAGCCCGCCGCTCGCCGAAGTGACAGGTTGCGGGCGGAGTTGCAGAGGCAGAGGCTGGTTCTCTGATCCGTTCCGAACAGATATAGATCTCGATACCGCGTTCACCATCATCAGCGACTGTCCCGGGTTCATCGACTGCCTGGCCTACTAGATACAGCGTGCCGAGCAGGACGTCGCGATCGAGGAGCGCTGTGCGATCTCGGTCACGCTTAAGGCCGGTTGCTATCGATCAGCGGTGCCGGTGGCACTACGTCCTGCGCACCTTGCTGACACCGCGCGAACTGCGCTTCCGCGCGCTCGCCGTGCCGGACGGTCTTCATTGTGCCTACCTTCGGGCCAAGCTCGCGGACGACTACCTGCTATTGCCGGGCTTGCTCTTAACCAAGCGATTGCTCGGCCGCGCGCCGGTCAAGGATGTCGATACCTGACAACCGGCGGGGTGGTTTATGTCGTTGCTTTGCAGGCAGATCCGCCGTGCACGATTCAATCGCTGCTGGAACACTGGAGCGGGCGAAGGGATTCGAACCCTCGACCCCAACCTTGGCAAGGTCAATACCTGGCCTTGTAGAAATTTGCTTGGGCTTGCGCACCTCAAGTAATCCACTGTTAATTCTAACAGAATCCCATCAAGAGGTTTGCCGAAGGTTGTCGTGGTTTGCTTTGGCTTGTGTTCATCTGGTTCCGCGCTGGTTCCGTCGTGCTATTATGAGTCTCGGCGGAACCAATGGACATCCTGATGCCAAAGCTTACGAAACGTGTAGTCGACGCTCTTACCTTGCCACCACCGAAGTGCGAGGCATTTACCTGGGATAGCGAACTGAAGGGGTTTGGCGTGCGGCTCATGGCCAGTGGCGTGGGCAGCTACATTCTGAAATACCGAAACCAGGAAGGCCGGCAGCGGAAATTGGCGATCGGCCGTATCGGCGCGCTCACGCCGGATGAGGCCCGCGTGCTCGCCCGGCAACGGCTTGCGGATATCTCCAAGGGTGGCGACCCCTCGGAAAGCCGGCGTGCTATCCGCGCTTCCATCACCATGACCGAGCTGTGCGATCTTTATTTGGCGGATGCTGCGACCAGAATCAAACCTTCGACACTCGCAATGGACCGCAGCCGTATCGCGTGTCACGTGAAGCCGCTCATCGGCTCGCGGACTGTCGTCGGGCTAACAACCACCGATCTGGAGCGCTTGCAGGCGGACATAGCGTCGGGCAAATTGGCCTGCGCAAAGAACGGCAAACGGGGCGGCGCTACTCAGGGTGGACCAGGCGTCGCGTCCAGAACCATAGGTATGGTCGGCACGATTCTCGAACTTGGTCGTCGCCGGAAGGTCATCACCGTTAACCCCGCCCGTGACGTTGTCAGATTGCGCGAGGGCAAGCAGGAACGCTACCTGAGCAGGGAGGAGATAGGCCGTCTCGGGGTAACGCTGACAGAGATAGAATGCGAGACCGGTGACCACGTCGGATTGGCTGCGATCCGATTTCTGCTGCTGAGTGGTCAGCGGCGAATGGAGGCTCTCGCGCTCCCTCTGGCTTGGGTGGATGCCGCTGCAAACTGTGTTCGGTTCGTCGGTACAAAAGGTGTCAGGGGACTCAAAGGGGGCACTCGTATCGAGGTCAGGGCGATTGGTGACGCTGCGCTTCGAACTCTCGAAGCCATTGCGCGACCGGAATGGTGTGAGTGGGTCTTTCCAGGATACGTCGACGGGAAGCACTATGTCGGGCTGCCGAAATTCCTGGACGCGGTCTGTGCACGCGCCGGGTTAGCGGGGGTGACGATACACGTGGCGCGCCACAGCTTCTCTGCCCTGGCCAAGGAGCTTGGCTATTCCGAGTTCGTAATCGCCGGCTTGTTAGGACACCGTCTGGGTGGCGTAACAGCGCGATATGGACAAGTTCCCGACGCGGCCCTTGTTGCTGCGGCAAACCACATCTCGAAGGTTATGTCAGATCTCTTGAACGGCAAGTAAAGTGCAGGTCCGATTGTTCCGACGGGAGTTTCAGGCAAGGGAATATGACAGCCGTTCTGAGCTGGAGGTCGTCGCGACAGTGACCGACGCCTCTCGGAGGTTGGCGCAAATCAACCTCCGAGAGGTGCAATGCCAGGACGGGATCCCGCGCAATGCGAACCATCCGTCGGCTCCGATACTCAGCCCCAAGGCGATCGCGCCGGCTCCGTCCTCGGCGCGGCGGATAGCGGCGACAAGCCGCCGTCCCATCGCGATCACCGCAGCGTCGCTTGCCATCGTGTTCGCGAGGAGACGCGGAAGGATCGCGCGGTCGGTAAGCGCGGCCTTCAACTGGCGGCGCAACAGATGCATGCGCTCCACACCCTCCCGCGCTAGGCTCGCGAAGATGTCGGGGGCATCCAGGGCTGCGTAGATCGCACCGGCAGCCAGCAGCGCGCTTCCCGCATGCGCAATAACTTCGGCGCATTCTGCTGGTGCCTAAAACGCTAACGGCAGTCCCGGGCCTTCGCCCGGCGGAGCTGTTCCTTCTTCGCCATTGCCGTCATGCATCTGAGGAGGCGGTGCGGCGCGACTTCTGCCTCACGGGCTGCGCACGCCAAGGTGACGTGATCTCCGCGCCGGAAAGCCACGGCGGCGCTCGTGCGCGCGGCCCTAAGCGCCGCGACGGGCTCGTTCCAAAGGGTGCGGAGGATGGCCCCGACCTTCGCGTCGGGGTGATCCAATCTCGACTGCATGGCGTTCAGACATTGGTTGAAGGCCGCAAGCTCACCTTCAATGCGAGCTAGTGTGGCTGCGACGGCCGCATTTTGGACTTGCGCGAGGAGTTCGGCCGCCATGGCCGAAGGCACTTCGAGCCTTATTGAGATTGTCGGCAAATCTGTCCCTGTGGCCGGGACCGCACCCGAAGCTCCCGCATGCACGATGCGGATTGCCGGAGTATAGGTTCCGTCCCCACCCCGTCCCATCAGCTCCTGGATCTTGCCTTGCCTCTCCAAACTCGACGTTTCCTTCCCGGCCTCAACGAGGAAGGTCATGGGTATCCATCCCTATAAATCCCCGTCATACCCCGAAGCTCTCAGCAATGCGTGCGTCTCTCATGGATTGGCGGGTAGAGGCGACGAGTTCGGCAACCGGCACCAGAACCGGCGCTGCAGGGTCCGCCGCGTGCCAAGCGATCGTCCCAATTGCCGCTGCGGCGGAATCGAGATGCCCACCGGGTTCGCCAGGCTGCAATTCCGCCTGCCGAGGCGAGGCCTCCGCCGGCTGCTACCGCTCCGGCCTCGGCAGCCGCCGCTCCCGCTGCCGGCACAGCGGCCGCTGCCGACCGTATAGCAATCCTTTGAGCCTGCCTGCCCAGTTCGAGCCCGGCGATTTGGGCAGCGCGGCCCGCCCAGGCCGCCGCACCGTTCATGAATTCACAGGATTTCGCAGCCCCCCTGGCAGCCGCCGACGGAGGATCGCGCGTTCGACTCGACGCAGTCGTAGCCGGCGCCACGCTCCTCCTTCGGAACAGAAATCCTCGCGGCGACCACCGCCAGATGTCAATCGGCCCTTTAATCACGGGTGTCTGTCAACTCCGGTGTGTGACCTTGCCGGGGTCAGGGTCCTTTCCGAG
>CAXTJZ010000129.1:1962-11102 GCA_964244695.1 uncultured Acetobacteraceae bacterium | reverse complement strand
AGGCCTTCTTTTCTGAAGAAAAGAAGCAAAAGACTTTTGCTCCCTGTCGGCGGCTTACCGGCCAGCACCCGACAGGGAGTGAAATTCTTCAAAAAGACTGCCTGCCTTGCCTTTTCTTGCCTTCTTAACGCCGGTCCGCCTATAACCGGTCTCATGACTGCGGCCGTCACCTTCGCGCTTCGACTTATCGCCCCCTGAGCGGGTTCGTTCAGGGGCGCTCCGTGCCATAGGCACCCACCGATAATTTCGAGCTGCCGAGGATTTTTCCATGCCTATCGACCACCCGAGCTTCGGCCGTCTGGACGACGACCGTGTCATCACGTTCGACACCACGTTGCGGGACGGCGAGCAGTCGCCCGGCTTTTCGATGAACCTGGCCGAGAAGGTACGCCTCGCCCATGCGCTGGCGGAACTCGGCGCGGACGTGATCGAGGCGGGATTTCCCATCGCCTCGCCAGGCGATTTCGAAAGCGTGGAGGCGATCGCACGGGCCGTGCGGAAGCCGGTGATCTGTGGCTTGGCCCGCTCGGCGCCCGGTGACATTTTGCGCGCCGCCGAGGCTGTGCGGCACGCCGAGCGGCCGCGCATACACACCTTCATCAGCACCAGCCCGCTGCACATGAAATACAAGCTGCGCATGGAGCCGGACGCGGTGCTGGAGGCGGTCACCGCCTCCGTCACCTTGGCCCGGCGCCACACGGCGGACGTGGAATGGTCCGCCGAGGACGGCAGCCGCACGGAGCCGGACTTCCTGGCGCGCTGCGTCGAAGCCGCCATCGCCGCCGGTGCCACCACGATCAACATCCCGGACACCGTCGGCTACGCGCTACCCGAGGACCTGACGCGCATCTTCACCGACCTGCGCGCGCGCGTGCCGGGTGCCGACACCGTGGTGTTTTCCGCGCACAACCACAACGATCTCGGCTTGGCGGTGGCGAACACCGTGGCCGCGTTGCGCGCCGGCGCGCGCCAGGTGGAATGCACGATAAACGGCATTGGCGAGCGCGCTGGCAACGCGGCGCTCGAAGAGATAACCATGGCGCTGCGCACACGCCAGGATGCCGTGCCGCTGCGCACCGGCATCGTCAGCGAGCACATCCTGCGCACCTCCCGCCTGCTTTCCACCATCACCGGATTCGACGTGCAGCCGAACAAGGCGATTGTCGGCCGCAACGCGTTTGCGCATGAGAGCGGCATCCACCAGGACGGCATGCTGAAGAACGCGCAGACCTACGAGATCATGACGCCGGAAAGCGTGGGCTGGACCAAGACCAACCTCGTCATGGGCAAGCATTCCGGCCGCGCCGCCTTTCGTGACAAGCTGGCGGCCCTCGGCTACACGGACATCGGCGACAACGCGCTGAACGATGCCTTCCGCCGCTTCAAGGACATCGCCGACCGCAAGAAGATCGTCTACGATGAGGACATCGTGGCGCTTGTCGACGACGAAGTCGGCCGTGACCACACACGCATCCGCTTCATTAGTCTGGACGTGCACGCCGGCTCCCGCGGCCCCGCACACGCCGAACTCACGCTGGAGATCGACGGCGTGCAGAGCACTGAAGGAGAGATGGGCGACGGGCCGGTGGACGCCACGTTCCGCGCCATCCGCGCCATTTTCCCGCACGAGGCTTCACTTGTGCTGTTCTCTGTCGGCGCGGTGACCGAGGGCACCGACGCGCAGGCAAAAACCACTGTCCGGCTGATGGAGAACGGCAAGATGGTAGATGGCCAAGGGGCGGATACCGACACCATCGTGGCTTCGGCACGCGCTTACGTGCACGCATTGAACAAGCTGTTGGTCAAGCGGTTGCGAACCGAGCCAGCGGCATTTCTGGCGAGTGCTTGAAGGAAGCAAGGTTTTCTTCTGAAACGAGTAGCGGGAAGTTGGTTTTCGGCCTAAATTTTAGGCCGTCCAAGTTCTGTATGTGCTGACTATCGCGCTGATGATTACGTGGAGTGGCCGTAAAGTTTGGCACGGTAATTGGCTGGCTGGATCTCGACAGCACGCAACCCAACGAACACGTCCGAGAGCCTTCCACGCGCACGCACCACGTCGGATGAACTGAGGCTACAGGCTTCCGGCATGGCGCAAATACCAGCGTCGTCACAGTTAGGTTCCCGCATGACTTACGCCACCTTGGTCGTCAAGAAGCGGCCTGGCGATTTCAGGAACAGATGACCGGTCATCCTACCCATTATCGGGCGGGATCGAACACCCAGTCTGCGACTTCACCTTACGCAGTTCGCTACGGTCGAACCTATGAAATCGCTTTGACCATCCTACCAGCATCTGCGTAATCGCCGCTCATTCAGCTGCCCAGATGCCGCCGTCCGCACGTCAGATGATGGTCCTAAGTAAGTGACGGGGCAGGACTGATTGTAGCACGATAAATCCAAGCGACACGCTAAGGCATCGACGTTCACCAAATCGGCCCGGACACACCTGTCATCCGGACCGCGGCGCCACGCGCGGCGGTCCGGAAACAAATCAGTAGCCGTTATAACCAGGCGGGGGTGGCGGCGGATAGCCCGGCTGTTGGTAGCCAGGTTGCTGGTAGCCAGGCTGTTGATAGCCCGGTGGCGGAGGGGGCGGATACCCAGGCTGCTGGTAGTAGCCGGGTGGCGGGGGAGGCGGGGGCACGGGCGTCGTTGCGACACCTGCGCCCGCGCCAAGCGCGCCGCCTGCCAGGGCGCCGATGATCGCTCCGCGCCCACCACCCGCAATGGCGCCGATGCCGGCACCGGTCGCGGCGCCTATCCCGGCGCCCCCCAGGGCCCGCTGGTTGGGATCGTAAGGGTTGCTGACGCAGCCAGTCAGGCCGATTAGGCCGGCAACGCCAAGTGCTAACGCTGTTCTAAGCATGGTGTCTGTCTCTCCTAGATATGTCTCAGCGTCCCGGCGTCGTAGCCGCCCCGGTAGCCGCGCCGGCGGCGCCGCCGAGGACGGCGCCCGCTCCCGGGTTGCCGCCTATCAACGCACCGCCGACCGCGCCGGCGCCTGCGCCGATGCCGGCACCGCTCAAGGCACGCGTCCCAGGATCATTGCCGCAAGCCGCAAGGCTAAGCAGCAAAAGTGTCGGAATTGCGAGGCGATGCAACATGTGGATGCTCCTGTTGAAGATGAGAACGCCCGCGCCGCGACGCGGAACCGTCGATTACAATATGAAATGCCCTACGCCCCCCAGGGTTGCCCCTGTTAACCCCGGACGCTAAGACCCGGCGCTTTCCCAGACCCACCAGGGGGTGAAGCCCAGGGTCTGGGGCCGATTGGCCCCAGCGGGGTCAAGGGGCGTCACGCGAGGCGGGCCTTGCACCACGCCCCTTGCCTTCGTCTTATCTTTAGGGTTCCACGCATGTTCAGCCGCCTGCTAGGCGCCATGTCCGCCGACATGGCCATCGACCTCGGAACCGCCAACACGCTCGTCTACGTGCGCGGCCGCGGCATCGTGCTCGCCGAACCCAGCGTGGTGGCCATAAGCGACGTGCGCGGCAAGAAGCAGGTCCTGGCAGTTGGCGAAGAAGCCAAGCTGATGCTGGGCCGCACGCCCGGCAACATCAGCGCCATACGGCCGATGCGGGACGGCGTGATCGCCGATTTCGAGGTCGCCGAGGAGATGATCAAGCACTTCATAAGAAAGGTGCACAACCGCCGCAGCTTCGCGGCCCCCGTCATCATCGTCTGCGTGCCGTCCGGCTCCACCGCCGTGGAACGCCGCGCCATCCAGGAGAGTGCGGAATCTGCCGGTGCGCGGCGCGTAAGGCTAATCGAGGAGCCGATGGCCGCCGCCATCGGCGCCGGCCTGCCAGTCACCGAACCCTCCGGCAGCATGATCGTCGACATCGGCGGCGGCACCACCGAGGTCGCCGTGATCTCGCTGGGCGGCATCGTCTATTCCCGCTCCGTGCGCGTGGGCGGCGACAAGATGGACGAGGCGATCATCAACTACATACGCCGCAATCATAACCTGCTGATCGGCGAGAGCTCCGCCGAGCGCATAAAACTGGGCCTGGGCGCCGCCCGGCCGGCGGAGAATGGCGACGAGGGCCCGTGGCAGGAAGTGCGCGGCCGCGACATGATAAACGGCGTGCCGCGCGAGATCCTGGTCAGCCAGGCGCAGATCGCCGAGAGCCTGGCCGAGCCGGTATTCCAGATCACCGAGGCGGTGAAGGTGGCGCTCGAGCACACGCCGCCCGAGCTTGCCGCCGACATCGTCTACAAGGGAATCGTGCTGACGGGCGGCGGCGCGCTGCTGAACCGGCTGGACCAGGTGCTGCGGGAGGCGACTGGCCTGCCTGTGGTGATTGCCGAGGAGCCGTTGTCCTGCGTGGTGCTGGGGACGGGGCGGGCTTTGGAGGAGCCCAAGCGGCTGCGTAACGTGCTGACTACGATGTACTAAGAAAGCAAGGCCTTCTTTTCTGCAAAAAAGAAGCAAAAAACTTTTGACCCCGCTGTCGCGGTTTCATTCTGCGGCTTGCGCCAGTGGCAAAGTTTTCGGGTTTTTTGTCGCAATAAACAACCGCTTGCCGGCTGCCTCGTGTAAAGACACGCGGGCACCTTCAACTCCGAGGCGGCAGCGTTGATCAGGCTCTCCATCCAGGCCCGCCAGGCGCTGGCCCGCCTCACCCTCCCCGTCCTCATCTTCGCCGCCATGGCGCTCATGCTGCTCGGCCGCGCCACGCCGCTGGTGCCCGAACGCGCCCGCATCAGCCTGTCGGACGCGCTGGCACCCATCTACGCGGTGGTGGACGCGCCCCTGCGCGCCGTCCGCACTAGCGCGCGCGCGGTGCACGAGACGCTGCAGCTCCGCGCGGAAAACGACAGGCTGCGCACGGAAAACGAACGCCTGCGCCACTGGTATGACGTCGCCATGGCGCTGGATGCAGAGAACGCCACGCTGAAGGACAACCTGCACTGGGTGCCCGACCCCACGCTCAGCTACGTGACAGCCCGCGTGGTGGCCGACGCAGGCGGCGTCTATGCCCGCTCCGTCCTGCTATCCGTCGGCCCGAACAGCTCGATACGGCGCGGCGAAGTGGCGCTGGACGCAAACGGCCTGGTCGGCCGGGTTACGGAAGTGGGCGCCCGCAGCGCGCGCGTGCTGCTGATTACGGACATGAACAGCCGCATCCCCATACTTCTGGAGAAATCCCGCGCGCGCGCCATCCTGGCCGGCGCCAACGCGCCGAACCCCAAGCTGCTCTATTTGCAGGACGGCGCGCACCCGGAAGAGGGCGAACGCGTCGTCACCTCCGCGGAAGCCGGCGCGTTCCCGGCCGGGCTGCTGATCGGCACGGTGCATTACGGCGCGTCGGACCGGCTGGAGGTGATGCCGGCGGCCGATCTGGGTCGGCTGGATGTGGTGCGTATCTTTGATTACGGGCTGGGCGGGGTGGTGCCGCCGGAGGCGCCTGGGCATGCGGCGGTTCGGCCTTGAGGGAGGAAGGAAGCGGTTCTTTTTTGAAAAAAAGAACCAAAAAACTTTTGCTCCCCCGCCTGCACGAAGGCCTTGGCTGGTTCTGCAACAGCACGCTTTGGCAAGATCAGCACGCGCGACCGGGCAGGCGCCAGGAGCAAAAGTTTTTTGCTTCTTTTTTTCAAAAAAGAAGGCCTTGCTTCGCCTAGATGGACCGCTCCCCAGGCGTCCGCCCCCGCCAAGGCCTGTGGCACGCGCTCGACACCGCCTCGCGCTACGCCCTGCCGGGCGTGCAGACCACCACCGTGCTCCTGCTGCTGTCGGCCCCGTTCGGCATCCCCGCCCAGGCCCAGTTGCAGCCCGCCTGGGCGCAAGCCTGCGTGTTCTTCTGGTCCCTCTACCGCCCGGCTTCCATGCCCGCCTTGCTGGTGTTCGCCATCGGGCTGCTGCTGGACCTGCTGGCGCAAGGCCCGATCGGCATCGAAGTGCTGGTGCTCCTGCTGATACACGCCGTGGCGCTGAAAGCCCGCCGCGTGCTGACACGCAGCGGGTTCGCCGCCGTCTGGCTGGTGTTCACGGGCGTGGCGCTGGGCGCCGCGGTCGTGGAGTTCCTGCTCGTCTGCCTGCTGACCTGGCATGCGCTGCCGCCCTGGCCGGGCGCGGTCGAGTTTGGCATAGCAGCGGGGTTGTATCCATTCCTGGCGTTGTATTTCATCGGGCTTCACCGCGGCCTCGCGGCGCCGGAGCAGGCGAGTTGAAGCCCAAGAAAGAAAGCAGTTCTTTTTTGAAAAAAAGAACCAAAAAACTTTTACGCCGCTGTCGCGCGCCTGTCCGCGCCACCCGACAGGGACCAAAAGTTTTTTGGTCTTTTGTTTCAAAAAAGGACTGCTTGCTTCCTTCATGAAACAAGAAGGTACCAGAAACGGCGTCTTCACCCGCCGCGCCCTCCTCCTGATGGCCGGCCAGACCGCCGCGCTCACCGCGCTCGCCGTGAAACTCTACCGCGTGCAGGTGGAGCAAGGCGCCAAATACGCCACCCTGGCGGAGAGCAACCGCGTCAGCGCCCGGCTGATCGCGCCGCCGCGCGGCCGCATCGTGGACCGCTTCGGCCAGGTGCTGGCAGGCAACACGCTGAACTGGCGCGCTTTGCTACTGGCCGAGGAGACCACCGACGTTGCCGCCACGCTGGCGAAGTTCAACGAGCTGGTGCCGTTGGAAGACCACGACCACGCCCGCATAGAGCGCGAGCTGAAGCACAACCGCCGCTTCATCCCCGTGACGGTCCGCGAGTTCCTCGACTGGGACCAGATGGCGCGCATCGAGGTGAACGCGCCGGACCTGCCGGGCGTGATCGTCGATGTGGGCACCACGCGGCATTACCCGTTCGGCCCGGACCTGGCGCACATCGTGGGCTACGTCGCACCCCCGAGCGAGGCGGATCTCGGCGACGATCCCGTCCTGGCGCTGCCGGGCGTGCGCGTGGGCCGCGCCGGCGTGGAGCAGTTCCACGAGGAAGACCTGCGCGGCGACGCCGGCGAGGTGCAGATGGAGGTGAACGCCGTCGGCCGCATCATACGCGAGCTGGACCGCCGGGACGGCACGCCTGGCGACGAGATGGGCCTGACCATCGACGTGGACCTGCAACGCGGCGTGCTGGCCATGCTGGGCGACATGGCGGCCAGCGCGGTGGTGATGGATTGCACCAACGGCGAGGTGCTGGCGATGACCACCACGCCGAGCTTCGACCCCGCGCTGTTCGACAGCGGCCTGTCGCAGAAGCAGTGGATCGAGTGGACCAGCGACCGCAAGACGCCGCTGATCAACAAGGCCACCGCCGGCGTCTATCCCCCGGGCTCCACTTTCAAAATGGCCGTGGGCCTGGCCGGCCTGCGCGCAGGCACCATCACCGAGACGGACCGCATCAACTTCCCGGGCTACATCGACCTCGGCGACACACGCTTCCACTGCTGGAAGAAGCACGGCCACGGCTCGCTGGACCTGCATGGCGGGCTGAAACACAGCTGCGACGTGTTCTTCTACGAGGTGGCCCGGCGCACCGGCATAGACGCGCTGGCGCAGACCGCCAACGATTTCTCCTTCGGCGTGGACCCGGGCGTGGACCTGCCCGGCGCGCGAAAGGGTCTGATGCCGACGCAGGATTGGCGCCGTCGTCACGGCCATAAATGGACGGTGGGCGACACCATCGGCTGCGGCATCGGCCAGGGCTTCGTGCTGGCCACGCCTCTACAACTGGCCACATATTGCAGCCGCATCGCCACCGGCCGCGCCGTGGTGCCGCACGTGACCAGGCTGGTCGCCGGCAAGCTGCAAACCGGCGAGAAGCCGGAGGACTTCCCGCTGCTGGAAGTGCCGGAAGACCACCTGGCCGCCGTGCGCGGCGGCATGTACGCCGTGGTGAACGAGGCCGGCGGCACCGCGCCGCACGCCCGCCTCGGGATGCCGGGGATGCAGCTCGCCGGCAAGACCGGCTCCAGCCAGGTGCGCCGCGTCAGCCGCTGGGCGCGCGAGCACGGCCACTTCAACAGCGCCAGCCTGCCCTGGGAATTCCGCCCGCACGCGCTGTTCATCTGCTTCGCGCCGTATGATGCGCCGCGTTACGCGGTGGCCGTGGTGGTGGAGCACGGCAATGCCGGCGCCGATGTCGCCGCCCCGCTGGCGCGCGACATCATGCGGGATACGCTGACGCGGGATCCGTCTCGGCGGGTGGTCGCACCTGGGCAGGTGGCGTCTTCGGCCACGTAAGGAAGCAAGGCCTTCTTTTTTTGAAAAAAAGAAGCAAAAAACTTTCATCTCCCCGCCTGCATCACGGCCACGCCTGATTCTGCCAGCGCTCGCGTTTGCAGAACCAGGGCGGGCACCGGTGCAGGCGGGGGGACAAAAGTTTTTTGCTTCTTTTTTTCAAAAAAGAAGGCCTTCCTTGCCTTCCCTTAACTTTCCGCCATCCGCATCCCATGTCGCCGAAACAACGGGGAGGCCTGTCCGTGATGACCCAGCTAGGACTGTGCGGCGGCGAACGTACCGTCACCGACGAAGCGCGACACCTCTGGGATCTGGTCCGCGAGGAGGCGGTTGCCGCCATTGAGCACGACCGCGTCATGGCCGACGGCATACGCGACACCGTCCTACAGCACGACACGTTCGCCGATGCACTGGCCCACCGTCTCGCCCGCAAGCTGTGCGATTACGCGATACGCATCGACACGTTGGAGGGCATGCTGTGCGAGGCGCTGTCCTCTGATCCCACCATAGAGGCGGCCGCGATTGCAGACCTGACCGCCGTGCGGGACCGCGACCCTGCCTGCCCGGACCTGCTGACCCCATTCCTGTTCTTCAAAGGCTACCAGGCCGTGCAGGCCTACCGGTTCGGCAACTGGCTGTGGAAGCGCGGCCGCGAGCACCTCGCCCGTCACCTGCAAAGCCGCAGCTCGGAGGTGTTCACGGTGGACATCCACCCGGCCGCACGACTGGGCCAGGGGCTGCTGCTGGACCACGGCACGGCCCTTGTGGTGGGCGAGACTGCGGTGATCGACGACGACGTCTCCATGCTGCAGGGCGTGACGCTGGGCGGCACAGGCAAAACCTGCGGCGATCGCCACCCGAAGATACGCCGCGGCGTGCTGATCGGCGCCGGTGCCACGGTGCTGGGCGGCATCACCGTGGGCGAAGGTGCGAAGATCGGCGCCGGCAGCATCGTGCTGGAGA
>CAXTJZ010000129.1:0-1952 GCA_964244695.1 uncultured Acetobacteraceae bacterium | reverse complement strand
GGCTTATACGACGGTGGTTGGCAATCCGGCGCGGCCGGTGGGCGTGCGGCATACGGCGATGCCGGCATTGACGATGGATCAGACGCTGCCGCCCTTGGATTATGTGATTTAAGGAAGGAAGCGGTCCTTTTTTGAAAAAGGACTAAAAGACTGTTGCTCCCCGCCTGCATAGCGGCTTGGCTTGCTTCTGTCAGCTAACGCGCCTGCACGATTAGGGTGCTGGTGCAGGCGAAGGAACAGTTTCTTACTTCCTTCCGTTACTCTGCCCGCCGCGTCATTTCCCCATGCAACTGCCGCAACGGCTGCAACGCCCGCGCAAACGCCACCTGCACCGCCACTAGCGCATGCTGCCAGACGCTCCGGCGAACGAGCGCCTGTGGCAGGTCCGCCCAGGCGGCAGGCACCTGCACGCTTGGCTTGCGGGGCGTCGCCGTATCCCCTGCCACAGCCAGGCAGCCCACCAGCCTGGCCAGCCGGCGCGGAGCCAGGGCTGCACCCGCCGCACGCACGAACGCGCCGGCATCCGCATGCGCCTGGGCCAGATCGCCCGCGGTCGGCCCCGCGAAGTCGGTCCCGTTCACCGCCTGGTAGGTCAGGCTGATAGGCACGCCCAAACGGGCGGCGAAGGCGGCTTCCACGGCCGCGCGGTGCTCCGGGGCGCGGGCCAGCAACGCGGTGTCGATCAGCAGCGCGCGGCTTTGCAGGGCGGCAATCGCGCTGGCTGTCCAGTAGGCCAGAAAGCCGCGATACTGCGTGGTGACGTCCTGGTGCTTGACGTGCCGCCAGACGGTCTCGATGCCGTAAGCCATGTCCTTGCTGCCAAGCATGGGCAGGCACACGTCCAGCGCCTGGCACGCATCGCGCACGAGCGGGTGGCCGGGGTTGCGCGCCAGCACGAGAAGTGGCGCCACGGTGAAGTAGCGGTTCCGCTCCTCCGTCAGCAGGCGGCGGGCGCTGGCCCATTGCTCGAGCGGATCGCGCAGGACAACGGCATGCAGCATCTCGGGAAAGCGCTGCTCCATCCAGCCGACGCGGCCGAGCGAACGGCAGAATTTCAGCACCGCCACCTTGCCGGACTCGCCCGGCGCGGCGAGCAGGGCGCGCAAATACGCCTCGAGTTCAGGGTCATCCGCGCTGGGGTCCAGGAAGAACCCGTCGAACGCGAAACGGCGCCGGTAGAGCGGCACGCCGGCGCGGCGTGGCTCTATCAGTTCACCATATTCAGCAAAGTAGGGGGCGGTCTCGCTGTGCCGCGAATGCCAGCTGCTCGGCCGCAGTTTGGGGATGTCCGAACGGCGCAGGGTGGCGATCGCCTCGTGCAGCGGCTCGTAATAGGCGCGCACCTGGGGCTGCTCGCGGCAGCGGCTCCACAGCCAGGTGCCGCTGCTGCGCCATCCCGTGTGCAGGAACACGCCGGTCGCGGCCGATCCCGCCGGGCTCTCGGGCGAGCTGTTGTCCGGATGCGGTCGTGCAGCGTGCAGGGAGATGGACCCTTCCGGGGTGGTATGGTTCATCGTTAGCGGAACCTCGGCTTAACGGCTTGGCCTATGCGGGCGTATCATGCACCGTGGCGCCGAACAGGCTAGGTACGTCCGTGCGCCCGTCGAGCGCCTCAACTTTTCGTGATAACGCGCCAGAAAGGCCGGCATGGTGCCGGCAGGCTCCATCCAGACTTGGCCCCTGGCGCCGCTTTACCATCTCTCGGCAATCGTGCGACGACGACCCGGCGTTTGCGTTGACGACAGGACACGGAAGGCCAGCTACTCGACGCCGGATGGTCGAGCCGACTAGAACAGAGCGCGAACAGCAACACCGTCCGTCATGGATCTGCTGCGCAAACTCGAGATACTGGCTGACGCTGCGAAATACGACGCATCGTGTGCGTCTTCCGGCACCGACAAGCGCAGCTCGCTCGGCGCCAAGGACGGCGTGGGATCCACCGAGGGCATGGG
>CAXTJZ010000128.1:0-11171 GCA_964244695.1 uncultured Acetobacteraceae bacterium | reverse complement strand
GCTGGCTCCCGAAGTAGGACTCGAACCTACGACAAAGCGATTAACAGTCGCTTGCTCTACCAACTGAGCTATTCGGGATCAGCGGAGCAGCCGTATAGCGGGGGCCGCCGCTTGGGTAAAGACCTTGGTGCGGGTGGTCGGACTCGAACCGACAAGGGATCACTCCCGGCAAATTTTGAGTCTGCTGTGGTTACCATTTCACCACACCCGCGGGCTGGCGGTTTTATACCGAGCGGAGACCAGAAAGAAAGCAGTCCTTTTTTCGAAAAAACGGACCAAGAAACCTCTGCTTCTGGCCGTCGGCAACCAGTCGTGTGCTTCAGGATAAACGGGGCACCTCAGCTAAGCCACGAGCAAAAGTTTTTTGCCTCTTTTTTCAAAAAAGAACGCCTTCCTGCCTTTCCGCCACCATCGCGATCACGCCCGCGTGACAAACGGAAAATGTCATCGAACGGTGATGGTTCGGCTCATGGCAAAGCGCGACACGTTCCACCGCCCGCCCCCGGGCCAGCCGCTTCCGCAGGAAAACCTCAGCCATGACACGTAATCAGTGGTGGAAAACCACGTGCGCGTTTGCCGCGATCACCGGCCTCCTCCAGCCAACCGCGCTACTGGCCGCCGGCCAGCCGGGCGTCACGTTCGGGCCGCGTTCCAGCGGTATGGTCGCCGACCATATGGTGAGCCCTGCCAGCGAGCCCACGCTGACCGCCGCGGCGAAGCTCGCTTTGCTGCAGAAGAACATCAAATACGTGTTCATCCTGTTCCAGGAAAACCGCTCCTTCGAGCAGCATTTCGGCACGTTCCCCGGCGCCAACGGCCTGTTCCCAGGTGCAGGCAAGCCCGGCTACAACCAGCCGATCGTCAACACGGACGGCAGCACCGGCACGATCTCGCCTTTCAAGATCCCCAACAGCGTCGTCAACACCGCTGGCGCCACGGTGCAGCTGTATCCGGCTGATACGGACAGCGTGGACCATTCGCATACCGGCATCGTCAACAGCATCGACTACACCGGCGGCAAGACGCTGAACGACCGCTACGCGTTGAACGAGGAGGGGCTGACGACCAACGCGAGCGGCGCGATCGTCTCGCGTTCTACCGGCGCGCCGCTCTCCTCGCTGACCATCAGCACCGCGCAAAAGCAGAAGGCCGAGCTGGTGATGAGCCATCTCGACTGCGACACCATCCCCCTCTTGTGGCAGTATGCCGACCGCTTCGCGATGTTCGACAATTTCCACATGACGGTGACCGGCCCGTCCACGCCGAACGCGATCGCCATGATCGCCGGCCAGTCCGGCCTCACGCAATGGGCGCTGCACCCGAGCGAGGCGACGATCAACACCAACGGCACCACGCTCGCCAGCAGCGGCGGCGAGCCGATCGTGGGCGATTCCGGGCCATATGCCGGCTCCAACCTGGACCAGTCCCAAGTGAAGCCGCCTTACGGCCCGAACGACGAGTCGCCGGCGACGCCGGCGCTGAACCAGACCTACGCCACGCTGCCGCTCACTTTCATGGGCAGCAACATCAACAAGATCATCAAGTCCGACGAGAACCCGGCGCTCGACCTGACCGACGTGCAAAGCGACATCGCCACGATCTCGTCGAAGAACATGCCGGTGAACTGGGGCTGGTACCAGGAAGGCTATGACCACGAGCCGACGGATGGCAGCGGACCCACGACGAACGCCACCTACATCACCCACCACGAGGCGCCGCAATATTTCGGCTACCTGGGTGACAACACGCACGTGCTGAAAACCAACCTGCACGGCCTGGGCGATTTCGCCACCGCCGTCAGCGCCGGCAAGCTGCCCGGCCACGGCGTGTATTACGTGCGCGGCGGCTACGGCAACAACGACGGCCTGGTGCCGGTCGATCCTACCGCGAGCATACAGGCGAACTTCGCCGGCAGTGACGACCACCCTGGCTACTCCGACACGCAGATCGCCGAAGCCCTTGTGGCGGACAGCGTAAACGCGATCGCCAACAGTCCCTACTGGGCGCATAGCGCGATCATCATCAGCTATGACGAGACCGATGGCCTGTACGACCACGTGCCGTCAGCAATACGCGTGAACGACAGCTTCGGCGAGCCGCTCTCCGGTGGCCCACGCATCCCCACCATCGTGATCTCGCCATTTGCTTCCGTGCACGCGATTTCGAGCAAGTACGCGGAGCACAGCTCGATCATCAGGTTCATCGACGAGCTGTTTAACCTTGTGCCGCTGCAGCAATTGCCCGACGAGGCGAAGGCGCGGGCGATCGGCAACAAGACGATCGAGGCGGAGATGGGCCCGATCGACGGCGATCCGAACCTAAGCGACTTGTCGGAGGCGTTCGACAACGCCCGCCTGTCCGGCACGGCGGCGCCGCTGCCTGCTTCTTATGCGGAAATCTCGGACACGGTGGTGCACACGCTGCCGCATTATAACGGTCAGGGCTGCTACACGCTGAACATTGTGCCGACCGACTATCAGAACGGCAAGCTGCTCGATCCGGCGCCGGCCGATTTCAACCCGCGTCCTAGCTCCTCGCCTGGGACGCCTACGGTTCCCGGCTGGACCCCGTAAGAAAGCAAGCAGTCCTTTTTTGAAAAAGAAGCAAAAAACTTTTGCTCCGCTGTCGCCGGCTGTTGCGTCATAGGCATCCCCCCAGGTTCAACAGCGAACGGTGCAAAAGTTTTTTGCTTCTTTTCAAAAAAGAAGTGCTTCCTTTTTGTTGCTTTCTTGAAAGCCCCCGATGCAACAAAGCCTGCTAGCCTTTGTTTTGATCGCGACAACCGCGCAAGCAGGCACTACACTCGACGCCCTCCGTAAAACACATACGCTGAGCTGTGGCGCGGTGACGGCCCTGAACGACGAGACGAAGGACGACACGCACGGGGATACATCCGCTTTTGATGCGGACATTTGCCGCGCCGTGGCTGCTGCCACGCATGCGACGGCGACTGTGCACGCGTTTCCGTCCGAGGAGCTGGCCTACAAGGCCCTGGACGCCGGAACGATCGCCTTGTTTGTTGGCGGCACGCCTAATCCTGGGTTGGCGCGGCGGTATGGCGTGACCTATTTGCGTCCTGTTTTCTACGACAGCCAGGGACTGCTGGTGCACAAGGACAGGGGTCTCCATTCCTTTCGTGACCTGGCCGGCAAACATGTGTGCTTCATCGGAACCACCGAGGCCGAGCGGCACCTGAACGATGCCGCGCGTGCCGAAGGTGTCAGTATATCGCCTTTTCCGTTCGAGGAGATTGGCGAGATGGAGGCGGCGCTGGTGGGCGGCCAATGCGACGCGGAGACGCACGACATCACCAAGCTGGCCGCCGGGCGCGCTGCCTTCCACGGCCGGGTGCATGATTTCGAGATACTGCCGGACACGCTGAGTCTGGACCCGCTCTCCCCAGTTGTACGTTCCGACGATGCCGATTGGGCGCGCGTGGTTGACTGGGTTACGGCGGCCCTGGTGCAGGCTGAGGTCAGCGGCGTGACGCAGGCGAATGCCGTGCAGATGCGCGCGAACCCGGATAGCGTGGTGCAGGAGCTCACGGGCGTGCGCAAGGGCTTGCAATGGGGATTGTACCTGGACGACGACTGGAGCCTGCAGGCGATATGTTCGGTCGGTAATTACGGCGAAATGTTCACACGTGACCTGGGCGCGCATTCGGCGTTGCGGTTGGAGCGAGGGGTTAACCGGCCTTGGACTATGGGCGGGATGTTGTGGGGGTTTGAGTAGGCAAGGAAGGCCTTCTTTTTTGAAAAAAAGAAGCAAAAAACTTCGACTCCTACGCTGGTCAGCCGCTTCGGTTTGTTTTGAAACGCACGGCTGCTGCGTCAGCGAGAGCACGAGTTCTTCGGTTCGTTTTCTTTAAAAAAGAACCGCTTCCTTTTTTATACCAGAACATCCTCCACCCTGATGGGCAGGCGCCTGATCCGCTTTCCTGTCGCATGGAACACGGCATTGCCGATTGCCGGTGCCACGCCGACCATGGGAAGTTCACCAATACCCTTTGCCCCCAAAGCGCCCGTCGCGTTATCGGGCGCGTTTATGGCGATGACCTCTATATCGGGAACGTCGGCGTTAACCGGCACGTGGTAGTCGGCGATGTTGCTGTTGGCGATGCGGCCGCTCGCCCGGTCGATCAGCGTTTCCTCCTGCAATGCCATGCCGATACCGAACACGATCCCGCCGAGAAGCTGGCTGCGGCCTGTTTTGGCGTTCAGCAGACGGCCGACGTCGAACGCGCTAACGACGCGGCTGACGCGTATGGTGCCGAAATCAGGGTCGATACGTACTTCGGCAAACTGAGCGCCGAAAGCATGCGGTGAGTGGTCGTGATACGCCTCGCCCGGCGAGGCCTCGGCCTCGGCCTCGAGGTGGTCCGTGCCGGCGCGCTCCATGAGGTCCTGCAAGCCAACCTGCAAGCCCGGTGCAGAGACGATGTAGCCGGTGAGCTTGATCGCACCAGGGCTGATGTTGGCGAAACGCGGATCTATGGCCGCCATCTGCGCCACGCGAGTGCGCATCTTCTGGGCGGCGGCCTCGATTGCGGGGATTACGCTCGCGGCGGTGGCAGATCCGCCGGAGACGGGGGCTGCAGGCAACCGGCTGTCACCGAGTTGCGCGGTGACGCGGCGGTAATCCACGCCTAGCGCGTCAGCAGTGGCCTGCACCATGATGGTATAAGTCCCGGTGCCCAGATCCTGCGTGCCGGATTGCACGGTGACAGTGCCGTCCTTGAACATGCGTATCCGCGCCATGCAGGGGCGCCGGTTTGTGGGGTAGGTGGAAGTGGCCATACCCCAGCCCACGAGTATGCGGCCGTCCTTCATGGAGCCTGGTGTGTGGTCGCGGCGTGACCAGCCGAATTTCGCCGCGGCTTCGCTGTAGCACTGACGCAGCGCCTTGCTGGCGAATGGTTTGTCCTCGTTCTCGTCGCGCTCCGCATAGTTTGCCAGGCGCAGCGCCAGCGGGTCCATCTTCAACGCGTAGGCAAGCTCGTCCATGGCGGATTCGAGCGCGTATATGCCGGTGGATTCACCTGGTGCGCGCATGTAGGTGGGCAGGCCCTGGTTGACAGGGACGAGCCGGTGGCTGACCGCGAGGTTCTTGCAGGAGTAGAGCATCTCAGTGGCGACAGCGACGGGTTCGGCGAACTCGCCGAGCGACGGGTCCGACATCTGGGTGAAACCATCATGGCGCACCGACAGCAATTTGCCGTCCGCGCTGGCGCCGAGCTTGATCTTCTGGATCGTCGCCGGGCGATAGCCGTTCGAGGTGAACATCTGGCTACGCGTGACGACGAGCTTCACCGGCCGGTTCACGTGACGCGCGGCCTCGGCGGCGATGATTGCCGGCGGCCAAGTGTTGCCCTTGCAGCCGAAGCCGCCGCCCACGTAGGGGCAGATGATCGTGACGTCGCTCTGCTCCAGGCCGAAGGCGGCGGCCAAGGATTCCTGCGCGCCGGAGATGCCCTGCGTCGCCGTCCAGACCGTCAGCTTGTTGCCGGACCACATCGCGACGGTTGCGTGTGGTTCCATCGGGTTGTGGTGCTCGACAGGCGTTTCGTAGGTGACGTCGATCTTGACGGGCGCCTTGTCGAACGCGGCGCCGGGCTCGCCGCGGCTGACATCGGGACTTTTTTTGCCGTCGCGGAAATCCTTCGGCTTGTAGGCGCGCGACAAAGTCGCCTCGTCCATGACCGTGACAGCAGCCGATGGCGCATATCGCACGCGCACGGCGGCCGCCGCCGCGGTCGCACGCTCGAAACTGTCCGCGACGGCGACAGCGACGTGCTGGCCGTTATAGGTGATGCGGCCATCCTGCAGCAGCGGATGCGGCACGGTCTGTGCTGCGGCGCGCTTCTGGTTCAGGCGGCCGGCGTTCTGCTGCGTTATGATGGCAAGCACGCCCGGCAGGCGCGCGGCAGCATCGGTGTCGAAGCCGATGGCCTGCCCGGCGGCGATCGTGCTTTGCACCAGCACGGCATGCACGCAACCCGGAACCGCGAACTCCGCGGCATACCGGGCGCCGCCGGTGACCTTCAGTCTGCCGTCGACGCGGGTGATCGGTTGTCCGACAAACATGATGCTGTATCCTTCAGGCGACTTCTTGCAGGGCACGGCGGACCGTGTTCTGCAGCAGCGCGATCTTGAACCCGTTCTGGCTTTGCGCGTGTGCGCCGTCGGCGGCGTGCTTTGCGGCTTCGGCGAAGGTTGCCGCGCTGGCAGGTTTGCCGCGCAAGGCATTCTCCACGGCATCCAGACGCCACGGCCGTGTGCCCACCCCGCCGGCGGCCAAACGAGCGTCGCGTATCGTGCCGCCTTGCACGTCGAGCCCGCAGGCGACAGAGGCAAGGGCGTAGGCGTAGCTCTGCCTGTCGCGAACCTTCACGTAGGTGGCACGCGTGTTGGCCGGCGAGGCGGGGACCAGTATGGCGGTAATGACGTCACCAGGGCGCAAGACCGTGTCCAGTTGCGGTGTGCTGCCGGGCAACCGATAGAAGTCAAACAAGTCGATGCGACGGGTTTCGCGGTCCGTGCCGGCGATTTCGACAGCGCCGCGCGCCGCCATCAAGGCCACGGGGAAATCCGATGGATGCGTGGCGATGCAGTGTTCCGATCCACCGAAGATCGCGAGTTCACGGTTCTCACCGGCGATGGCCGGGCAGCCGGAGCCTGGCGCACGCTTGTTGCAGGCGAAGCCCACATCGCGGAAGTAGAAGCAGCGCGTGCGTTGCAGCAGGTTGCCGCCCACGGTTCCCATGTTGCGTATCTGCGGCGAGGCGGCAGCGAGAAGGGCCTGGCTCAAAGCCGGCGCCTGCTCTCGTACGCCAGGATGGTCGGCGACTTCGGCCATCGTGCTCAGCGCGCCGATGCGCAGACCCTGCTGGTCCGCGGTGATGCCGCGCAGTTGGCTGATGCCGTCGAGATCGACGACGAGAGCGGCGGGTGTGACGTTGTTCTTCCACAACTGCATCAGGTCCGTGCCGCCGGCGATGAAACTGGCATGCGGCTGGGCGGCCAGCTTGCCGGCAGCCGCCAAATCGCCTGGCGACTGAAGCGAAAATTCCTGCATGTATCAGGCCCTCTTCGCGCGCGACGCGTCCTGTATGGCGGCGCGTATGTTGTTGTAAGCGCCGCAGCGGCAGAGATTGCCGCTCATCCACTCGGCAATCTCACCCTCCGACCCGGCATGGCCTTCCTGCACGCAGGCGACAGCGGACATGATCTGTCCCGGCGTGCAGTAGCCACACTGGTAACCGTCATGCTCGAGGAACGCGGCCTGCATGGGATGCAGCGTATCGCCCTGCGCCAAGCCCTCGATGGTGGTGACCTGCTTGCCTTGCACACGGGTGGCCAGGATGAGACAGGAGAGCACGCGCTTGCCGTCCACGTGCACGGTGCAGGCGCCGCAGCTTCCGTGGTCACAACCCTTCTTCGTGCCTGTCAGGTCGGCGTATTCGCGTAGCGCATCCAGCAGTGAGGTACGCTGGTCGATGGTAAGCGCGTGTTGGGTGCCGTTGATGGTGAGCTGGACGGGCACGAGGCCCGCGGTGGAAGGACGCGGCGCATCGGTAGCGAGGCTTGGTATTGGCAGTGCGGCGATCGCGGCGGAGGTGCCGATCAGGTCTCGTCGCGTGATCGGGGGCGTCATGTGCGTGTCCTGTCATGGGCCGGATTGTGGAAAACACGGCGTGGAAGGCAAGTTGTCTTCACGGACGCGTGGCGCAAGTGTCTAATGCCGATCCGGGCCGGGCGCCACTGCGGGATGCGTTGCCGGCGGGGCGTGATCGGGCTTTGTCGTCTTTGCGTCGGGATAGATGCGGACGCGTATAAGGTGCTCGGGTGCGGCGAACGGGTAGATGTTGCCGTGGAGCAGCGCGTAGATCAGCCAGCCGTTGATGGCCAGGGTGGCGGCTATTGCGATCAGGTAGCGTCGCGGCCGCTTGCCGGATTCGATGTAGTTCATGTGCTACGACTGGCCTCCAGGACGCGACATATCGCGCCGGTCAGCGTGTTCAACTCACCAGGCGTGATCGTGAAAGCCGGCGTCAGGTAGACAACATCACGGAACGGCCGCACCCAGACACCCTGCGAAACAAGAGCGGCCTTAAGTGCATCCAGATTGTCCGCACGCTTGAGCTGAACAACGCCGATCGCCCCGCACACTCGCACGTCACGTACGCAAGGCAAGCTCGCGCAAGCGGCAAGCTTCTGGCGCATCTGCCCGCTTATCGCGGCCACCTGCGACAGGCGCGGCTCCGTCTCGAACAGGTCCAGCGATGCCGAAGCCGCCGCACAGGCCAGCGGGTTTGCCATGTAGGTTGGCCCGTGCATCAGCGCGTGCGAGGGATCGCCGGACAGGAACGCCGCGAAGATGTGGGTGCGCGCCACGGCCGCCGACAGCGCCATGGTGCCGCCGGTGAGCGCCTTGGACAGCGTGATGATGTCCGGCACCACGCCTGCGGCCTCGCAGGCGAACATGGCGCCTGTGCGGCCGAACCCGGTGAATATCTCGTCGAAGATCAAGGGCAGGCCATACACGTCCGCGGCGCGGCGGAGGTGGCGCAAAATGGCGGCATCATGGAACACCATGCCGCCCGCACCCTGCACCAGCGGTTCAACAAGTATGCCGGCCAGGGTAGGGGCGTTGCGCTCCAGGAAGTCGTCGAACGCCGCCGTGCTCTCCTCGTCGCAGGGCAGATCGAGTATCGCGTGCTCGGCCAACAGGCCGGAAAACAACGCGTGCATGCCTTCTTCGGGATCGCACACCGCCATGGTGGCAAAGGTGTCCCCATGATAGCCGCCACGGAAGGCGAGGAAGCGCCGCCGCGTGCGCACGCCGCGGTTCAGCCAGTATTGCGCGGCCATCTTCATGGCCACCTCCACGGCCACCGAGCCGCTATCGGCGAAGAACACGTGGTTCAGGTCGCCGGGGAGTAAGGCGGCCAGGCGCGCTGCGAGACGCTCGGCCGGCTCATGGGTCAGGCCGCCGAACATAACATGTGGCATGCGTGCGAGCTGGTCACGCACGGCTTGCGCAATATGCGGGTGGTTGTAGCCGTGGCAGGCGGTCCACCAGGAGGCGACGCCGTCGATCAGCGTGCGGCCGTCCTCCAGCGTGATGGTGCAGCCTTGGGTGCTGTGGGCGCGCAGCGGTGGGGGCGCGTCCTGCATTTGCGTGTAGGGACGCCATAGGTTGGTCAGCAAGAAAGGCCTTCTTTTTTGCAAAAAAGAAGCAAAAAACTCTTGTCCTGACGATGTGGCAGTTGTCCGTGTATGTCCTGAAGCACCCGGATGCCGCAGATGCCGGGGAGCAAAAGTTTTTTGCTTCTTTTTTTCAAAAAAGAAGGCCTTCCTTACTTCGCCGTCATCCCCAGCCGATCCAGCAACACCCTATCCCGCTCAGCCGCCGGGTTAACCGTCGTCAGCAAGCGCGGCCCGTAAAAGATCGAGTTGGCGCCAGCCAGGAAACACAAAGCCTGTGCCTCGTCGCTCATCGCCTCGCGCCCCGCGGACAGCCGCACGTAGGATGAAGGCATGGTGATTCGCGCGGCGGCCACTACGCGCACGAAGTCGATCGCGTCTATCGGCTCGGATTGCGCCAATGGCGTGCCTTCCACCCGCACGAGCGCGTTAATCGGCACCGATTCCGGCGCTTTCGGCAGGCTGGCCAGCGCTGCGATCAGGCCGGCGCGGTCGGAGGCATCCTCGCCCATGCCGACGATGCCGCCGCAGCAGACGTTGATCCCGGCGTCGCGCACGTGGCCCAGCGTGTCCAGCCGGTCCTGGTAGGTGCGGGTGGTGATGATCGCGCCGTAATGCTCGGGCGAGGTGTCGAGGTTGTGGTTGTAGTAGTCCAGCCCGGCGTCCCGCAGGCGGCCGGCTTGCGGGGCGGTGAGCATGCCGAGGGTGACGCAGCTTTCAAGGCCGAGCGCGCGTACGCCTTCCACCATGGCGCAGACGGCGTCGAGGTCGCGGTCCTTCGGCGAGCGCCAGGCAGCGCCCATGCAGAAGCGTGACGCGCCGGCTTCCTTGGCGGCACGGGCCTCGGCCAGCACGGCGTCCACATCCATCAGCTTGCTGGCCGGCACGCCTGCTTCGTAGGACGCGCTTTGTGGGCAGTAGGCGCAGTCCTCCGGGCAACCGCCGGTCTTGATCGAGAGGAGGGTGCTGATCTGCACGCGCGTGGGCTCGTGATGCGCGCGGTGGATGCTGGCGGCCTGAAAGACGAGCTCGGGGAAAGGCAGGTCCATGAGGGCGCGGACGCTGGCGGCGGTCCAGGCGGGCGGGGGGGCGATGGCGTTCATGGCGGCAGGTTAACGCAGGACGCGCGGTCCGGCTATCCGGAGAAGCAGGCATTCCCGCCCGTGCAATTCCGCGCGCCGGCAGAACCAGGCAAGGCCGTGACGCAGGCGAAAAAGCAAAAGTTTTTTGCTTCTTTTTCAAAAAAGAAGGCCTTGCTTGCCTAAACCCTGATCGGCACCCCGGCCAGGTTCATGCTCGTCCGTATCGTCTGCAGCGTCTGTATGCGCGCCACCCCCGCCGCCTCCGTCAGGCGCGCGGTCAGCTCGTTCTCCGCCCCCGTGCCCCGCGCCACCAAACGCAGCAGGAAGTCGCCGCCGCCGCGTATCATGTGGCACTCGCGCACTTCCGGCCAGGTGCTTACCAGTGCCTCGAAGGCGGCCAGCGCCGCCTCCCTCTGGCTCTCCAGCCCGACGATGACGAAGAAGGTCACCTCCCAGCCCAGAAGCTGCGGGTCGGTGTCGGCGTGGTAGCCGCGTATGATGCCGGCCTCCTCCAGCCGGCGCACGCGGCGCAGACAGGGCGGCGCGCTGATGCCGGCGCGGCGGGCGAGCTCCACGTTGGTCATCCGGCCGTCCGCCTGCAGCTCGGCCAGGATGCGCCGGTCTATCGCGTCTATTTCGGGGAGGGTGGCCGCGTCTTGCTTCATGTTGCTTGGGCGTCTCGGACTCGCGTGGCTCCGGTCATAAGCGCGGCCAGCAAGGGAAGGAAGGCCTTCTGTTTTGAAAAAAAGAAGCAAAAAACTTTTGCTACTGCGCTGTTCCGCTGCTTCGGCATGTCGTGAAACAGCCGCCACGTTGCAAATGCGAGGAAGCAAAAGTTTTTTGCTTCTTTTTTTCAAAAAAGAAGGCCTTCCTTCCTTCCTTC
>CAXTJZ010000127.1:0-11191 GCA_964244695.1 uncultured Acetobacteraceae bacterium | reverse complement strand
TCCGTGCTGGAGATCGGCGACGGCGTGTTCGAGGTGAAGTCCACCAACGGCGACACGTTCCTGGGCGGCGAGGATTTCGACGCGCGGGTGATCGACTACCTTGCCAGCGAGTTCAAGCGCGACCAGGGCATCGATTTGCGCACCGACAAGCTTGCCCTGCAGCGCCTGAAGGAAGCCGCCGAGAAGGCGAAGATCGAGCTTTCGACTGCCAAGGAGACCGAGATCAACCTGCCGTTCATCACGGCTGACGCCTCCGGGCCGAAGCATTTGGTGATGAAGCTGTCGCGCGCGAAGCTCGAGAGCCTGGTCGATGATCTGATCAGTCGCACGCTGGACCCTTGCCGCGCCGCGCTGAAGGACGCCGGCGTGAGCGCGTCCGACATCAATGAGGTGATCCTGGTCGGCGGCATGACGCGCATGCCCAAGGTGATCGAGGCGGTGAAAAGCTTCTTCGGCCGCGATCCGGCGCGCAACGTGAACCCCGACGAGGTTGTCGCCATCGGCGCCGGCATCCAGGGTGCGGTGCTGCGCGGCGACGTCAAGGACGTGCTGCTGCTCGACGTGACACCACTGAGCCTCGGCATCGAGACGCTGGGCGGGGTGTTCACCCGCCTGATCGACCGCAACACGACAATCCCGACCAAGAAGAGTCAGGTGTTCTCCACAGCGGATGACAACCAGGGTGCGGTGACCATCAAGGTGTTCCAGGGCGAGCGCGAGATGGCGGCGGACAACAAGATGCTGGGCCAGTTCGACCTGGTGGGTATCCCTCCGGCGCCGCGCGGCATGCCGCAGATCGAGGTCACGTTCGACATCGACGCCAACGGCATTGTCAGCGTCAGCGCGCGCGACAAGGCGACCGGCAAGGAACAGCAGATACGCATCCAGGCCAGCGGCGGATTGTCGGACGCCGACATCGAGAAGATGGTCAAGGACGCCGAGGCCAACGCCGAAGCTGACAAGAAGCGCCGCGAGATGGTCGAGGCGCGCAACCAGGCTGAGGCGATGGTCCATCAGGTGGAGAAGAACCTGAAGGAGCACGGCGACAAGATGCCGGCGCCGGACCGCACCGAGGCGGAATCTGCGGTGGCGGCGGTGAAGTCGGCGATGGAGGGCTCGGACGCAGAGTCGCTGAAGGCTGCCAGCGACCGGCTGACGCAGGCGGCGATGAAGATCGGCGAGCACGTGTATAAGGCGGAGGCGGCGGCTTCTGCTGCGCCTGAGGCGCCGGCTGCAGGCGGCGGCGATAATGTGGTCGATGCCGAGTTTGAAGAGCTCGACGAGAGCAAGAAGAAGTCAGCGTAAGCGCTGGGGCTCCGCCCCAGACCCCGCTGGGCCAGTCGGCCCCAGACCCCGGGCTTCGCCCCTAAGCAATGGGGTCTGGGGCCGACTGGCCCCAGTGGGGTCCAGGGGCAGAGCCCTTGGCCTTTGGATGTGTCATGGCAAAACCCGATTACTACGCGACCCTCGAAGTCGCCAAAGACTGCAGCCCGGAAGACCTGAAAAAGGCCTACCGCAAGCTGGCGATGAAACATCACCCGGACCGCAACCCGGGCGACAAGGCGGCCGAGGCGCAGTTCAAGATCGTCTCCGAGGCCTATGAGGTGCTGAAGGACGAGCAGAAGCGCGCCGCCTATGACCGTTTCGGCCATGCCGCCTTCGAGCAGGGTGGCGGCGCGCCCGGTGGATTTGACTTCTCAGGCGCCGGCGGCCTGGGCGACATCTTCGACCAGATGTTCGGCGACTTCACCGGACGCGCCGGCGGGCGCAGCCGCACGCGCACTGGCGCCGATATACAGATCCAGGTGGAGATCGACCTGGCGCAGGCGTTTGCCGGCACCAAAACGCCTGTCCGTGTGCCCACACGCGTCACTTGCGAGGCTTGCCGCGGCACCGGATCGTCGGACGGCAAGGCGTCGGCCGACACTTGTTCCACCTGTAACGGCGCGGGCAAGGTGCGCGCGCAACAGGGTTTTTTCCTGATCGAGCGCACGTGTCCAACCTGCGGAGGCGCCGGGCGCGTCATACGCAGCCCGTGCCGCGTCTGCCAGGGTGCAGGCACCGTGCAGCGCGAACGCACCCTGCAGGTGACGGTGCCGCCGGGTGTAGAAGACGGCACGCGCATACGCATCCAGGGCGAAGGCGAGGCGGGCGGGCAGGGTGCCCCGAACGGCGACCTCTACGTCCATGTGGCGATACGCCAGCACACCCTGTTTCATCGTGAAGGCGCACATATTTTCTGCGAGGTGCCACTGCGGATGAGCCAGGCGGCACTGGGCGACGAGATTGATGTGCCGGCGATAGACGGCTCGACGCAGAAGGTGCGTATTCCGGCCGGCACCCAGGCGGGCGCGCAATTCCGTCTGCGCGGCCGCGGCTTTTCCGTGCTGCGCAGTACGGTGCGTGGTGACATGGTGGTGCAGGCCAAGGTGGAGACGCCGCAACACCTTACGCGCCGGCAGCGCGAGCTGCTGGAGGAGTTCGAGGCAGAGGCGAAGTCCCATTCAAAGGGCAGCCCGGAGCATGAGGGCTTTTTCGCCAAGATGAAGGAGTTTTTGGCGGGACGGGACTAGGAGGAAGCAAGTCCTTCTGTTTAGAAACAGACGCAAGAACTTTTGTCTCTCACGCTGTGTCGGCCGCTTGGCTCTATTTGCCAGCGCCCGCTTTGTTGACGCAGACTCTGGGTAAAAGGGCGGTCCGCTAGAACACCGTGACATAAAGACGTCACGCAAGTGCAGTTACACACCTTCGTGAGACGTCCCCCCTGCCAGTTGCGCAGCGGCCACTTCGGGCAATATGTGGAAGGACACCAGGACGAGGCGCACTCCCCCCGCGCTGACGGCCGGTGTCATAAGGCGGCGCAGTCTCCCCCCGACTGCGCCGCCATCATTTCAGATGCCTACTACTTGCCCCAGCGCCCGAGCGGCGTTCCTATACCTGTGCACAAATCGTAGCCCGGAGAAGCTGTGCCACTTGTGGCGTTGGGACAGGCTCCGGCGGTGATGTCGGTGAAGTTGTGTGGGCGTGCCCGGTTCGCATACATCAGCCGCAGCTCGGCCGTTGTTGAGGGGCGGAATGCGCCGGCGTTGTTCACCAGCGCCGCCATGGCAGGACTGGCAACGCTGGTGCCGCCTACCACAACCCAGTTCAGCATCTCACCGCTATACGGCGTGGTGTCATACACCCACACCCCGGAGGCCGGGTTGGCAACCAGAGACACGTCCGGCGTGCCGCGCATGCTTCCCACAACGGCGGACACGGGCTGTTGAAAACTGGGAGCGGCCACGTAAGGGCTCACGCCGCCCCCCGTGCTGGTCCAGGTTGTCTGGTTGACGAAGTTGCCGAAAGTGTCGCGATTGATCGTCGTGCCGCCCACGGAGATGACGTTCGGCAGCGCGGACGGCACGCCGGTACCCGAGGTATCGCCGGAGGAGGCAAAAAACACCACGTTGGTGCCGCTGAAGGCAGGTGCTACCATCATCTCGTTGGCGAACTCGGCGCCGGACCAGCTGTTGGAAACCTCGCCACCGCCGGCCGCCGAGACCAGTTGCGCTGCGACCTGCTCGGCCGCGAAGAGGTCGCTGTAGCTGCTCGATGCGGCTTCCACCAGTATCACGCGCGCACCTGGCGCTAATGCATGCGCCATTTCGATGTCCAACGCGGCCTCGAGTGCCCAGGCGCCGGAAGGATCGGCGGTCGGCTGCGTGCCGGAGGCATATACAACCGAGAAATTGGCCGAGGTGATCGCGGGCAGGCCATACTGCGCGCTGAAGGCCGTCAGGTCGGCCGAAGCTGTCGGATAGTCGTAGGCGTCCACTATCGCAATCGCCCGGCTACCGCCAGTCGCCACGGCAGTGACCTTCTGCGGATTGCAACCCCGCACACGCGGCGCTACGCCGTAGAGACAGGCGAGCGAAGCCGGCGTTTCAACAAAATTACCGACATCTACAGTGTCCGTCCTGTTCTGCGCCGGGCGGAACAGGTGAATGTTGGTGTGTGCCGCCCTGCCCAAATCCTCGCGCCGCTCGATGCTGGCGCCCGGCGTGATGATCTTTCCGGCCGGGGTGCTGAGGATGTGCTGGCCTGTATCAACCTGAGATGCCTCCGCGAAGCCCGACCCGGATGCCAGGGCTGCGACGATGACGGCGAAAAGCTTTCTCATAAGCAAATCCTAATCACGAGTTCGTGTTATAGAACACGATATCGTGTGTTAGGGAAGAGATAAACGTTTCGGATGCCGCTGTACTCTCGGCCGCAGCCGTTTACTGATGCAACACCGGCGGCCTAAGAGCAGTCGATGCGCATCGGTGTTGCTGGTATAAACGGCCGCATGGGCCGCCTTGTGGCCGAAGCGGTGCCGCAGGAAGGCGCCGTTCTGTCCGGTGGCCTGGCCCGCAACCTTGAGCCAGGGGCCTCTGGCACGCCGGGCTTCCGGCTGATCGCGGAACTGGCGTCGGCAAGCGACGTGGTGATCGACTTTACCCACGCCGACACGGCGCTCGGCCACGCACGCGCGTTGCAGGACGGTCAGGCTGCCTGGGTGCTCGGCACCACGGGGCTGCCGGCGGAGGCCGAGGCAGCCGTGCGCGCGGCCGCAAAGCGGATCGCGATTGTGTGGGCGGCGAACTTCTCTCCCGGCGTCACCCTGGTGCTTGCCGCAGCCGCCATGCTCGCACGCGCGCTTCCAGGATCGGAATACGATGCCGAAATCCTGGAGATGCATCATCGCGCCAAACGGGATGCCCCTTCGGGCACCGCGCTTGCCTTGGCCGAAGCCGTGGCCGCCGGCAGGAACACGCCTTTGCAGCCCATACGCGCGCGTGACGGCCAGACCGGGCCGCGACCGCAGGGCGGCATCGGCTTCGCGTCATTGCGCGGCGGCCAGGTCGTGGGCGAGCACACCCTCCTGTTTGCGGGCCACGGCGAACACATATCCCTCACGCACAAGGCGCTCGACCGCCGCATCTTCGCCCGTGGTGCCGTACAAGCTGCGTTGTGGGTGCAAGGCAAGGCGCCCGGGCTCTACGGAATGGCCGACGTGCTTGGCTTGCCGGACACGCGTGGGCGTCCACCCGGACCCACTGCCTGACATAAGGACCACCCGCCCGAGATGAACTTCGCCAGCGACAACACTGCCCCGGTCAGCCCGGAAATCATGGCCGCCCTCGCCGAGGCCAACGCCGGTCACGTGCCGTCCTATGGCGCGGACCCGCTCACCACACGGCTGACCGCCATGGCGCGCGACATCTTCGAGACCGAACTGACCCTGTTCCCGGTCGCCACCGGCACGGCGGCAAATGCGCTGGCGCTCGCCACGCTGGTGCGGCCCTACGGCGCGGTGCTCTGCTACGAGGAAGCCCACATCGCCACCGACGAATGCGGCGCCCCGGAGTTCTACATGGGCGGCGCCAAGCTGGTGACGCTGCCCTCGGACACCGGCCGTATCACGCCCGCGCAGGTGGAGGCTGCCATGGCGCGCGCCCGCGACGGCGGCGTGCATCACGTGATGCCGGAAGCCGTCAGCATCACCCAGGCTACTGAATGGGGAACTGTCTACAGCGTCGACCAGGTCGCCGAATTAGGCCAGGCCTGCCGCCGCCAGGGCGTGCACTTCCACATGGACGGTGCCCGATTTGCCAACGCGCTCGGCCATCTCGGCTGCTCGCCCGCGGAACTGACCTGGCGCGCCGGCGTGGACGCGCTCTCCTTCGGCGCCACCAAGAACGGCGCGCTCGCGGCCGAAGCGGTAGTTTTCTTCAACCCGGACCTGGCTGCCGGCTTCGAGCGCCGGCGCAAGCGCGCCGGCCAGCTCTGGGCCAAGCTGCGCTTCCTGTCCGCGCAGATGCTGGGCTATCTGGAAGGAGACCTGTGGCTGCGCAACGCGGCGCACGCCAACGCCATGGCCCAAGGCCTCGCCCGTGGCCTGGGTGCGATCCCCGGCGTGCGGCTGTTGCAGGATGTGCAGGCAAACGAGCTGTTCGTGGCCATGCCGGAGGACACCATCCAGGCGCTGCAACGCACCGGGGCCGTGTTCTATCGCTGGATCGAGGTGCCGGGCGTTGATCTTCCGGTGATCCGGCTGGTCACCAGTTTTGCCACCACGCGCGCCGAGGTGGACCGGTTCGTCTCGTCTGCGTTGCAGGCCTCAGGAGCATCCGTGGCGGCGGAATGAAGCAGTCAAGGACCTCTTTTAAATAGGAAGCAGAAAACTTCTGGTCCGTTCGGGTGCGTGTGGTGGAAGCGCGTGGTCTCGTCCCGCGACAGCACCAGCTTTCTGCCTCCACCGCCAGGCGGGTGTCTCCTGTGGTCCCGCGGCGTTCACTCTGTCATACCCACGCAAAAGCTCATCTCTTGCCTGAATGGAGAACCCAAATGGTCTTCAAACCCAATTACAATTTCCAGCGCGCCGAGCGCGAGCGCGCCAAGGAAGCCAAGGCGGAAGCCAAGAAAGCCGAGAAGGCCGAGGCCAAGCGCCGCGCCGCTGCCGGCGAGCCGCCGCTGCCCGAGCCCGCCGGGGACGACCCGGTTCCGGACGCGCCCGATGCCGCCTAAGCGCAAGATTCTTAGCAGTTTCGTAGCCTTCGACGTGACTTACACCGACGGCACGCTCAGCTCGAACCGCCGCGTGCCCTATACCGAACTCGGCGGGCTGGACGGCGACGAGCCGGCAAAGTGGTTCATCGAGGCGCAGGACCGCGACATCGGGGCGGCGTCCGGGCGTCCGCGTGCGTCGATCAAGTCGATCGCTCGGACGCCGGCGAAGGCGCAGCCGAAGGAGTAAGCAAGGCCTTCTTTTTTGAAAAAAAGAAGCAAAAACTTTTACCTCTGACGCTGTATCTGCGCCTCGATTTGTCCGAAAGCGATAGGCTGGTGCAAATGCGGGGGAAGTAAAAGTTTTTTGGTTCTTTTTTTCAAAAAAGAACTGCTTCCTTCCTTACCCTAGGCACCCATGCGCTACGTCTCCACAAGAGGCCAATCCCCGACCCAGAACTTCGGCGGCGTTCTGCTAGCCGGCCTGGCCCCTGACGGCGGCCTCTACATGCCGGAGACCTGGCCGCACTTCTCGCATGCGGACCTGCGTGCCCTGCGCGGCCTGCCGTATGCGGAACTTGCCGCCCGTGTCATCGCCCCTTTCACCGGAGACGCGGTGCCGTTCGCCACTCTGCAGAGACTTTGCCAGGAAGCCTATGCCGGCTTCCGTCACCCGGCCACCATCCCGCTCGTCCAGCTTGCCCCAAACCTTTGGGCGCTCGAGCTTTTCCACGGCCCTACGCTCGCGTTCAAGGACCTGGCGATGCAGCTCCTTGGCCGGCTCTTCGACCATGTTTTGCGTCAGCAGAACCAGCGCATCACCATCGTTGGCGCCACCTCCGGTGATACGGGTTCGGCCGCCATCGAGGCCTGCCGTGACCGCGCGGCCATAGACATCGCCATCCTGCACCCTGCCGGCCGCACCAGCGAGGTGCAGCGGCGGCAGATGACCACGGTGGACGCGGGCAACGTTCTCAACATCGCCGTCGGCGGAAATTTCGATGACTGCCAGAACCTGGTGAAGTCCATGTTCGCCGACGTGGCGTTCCGCGATCAGATGCACCTCTCGGCGGTGAACTCCATCAACTGGGCCCGTATCGCCGCGCAGATCCCCTATTACATCGCCAGCGCGCTCGCCCTGGGCGCGCCGGAGCGCGAAGTGGCCTTCGCCGTGCCCACCGGAAATTTCGGTAACGTGCTGGCGGCCTGGGCGGCGCGCCGCATGGGCCTGCCTGTGGCGCGCCTGACGGTGGCCAGCAACCGCAACGACATACTGGCCCGCTTCCTGGCCGACCGCGACATGTCCGTGCGTGACGTGGAACCCAGCCTGTCGCCCAGCATGGACATCGCCATCAGCTCCAATTTCGAACGCCTGCTGTTCGAACTGCTGGGCCGCGACCCGGTGCAAACCGCAGACATCATGGCAGGCTTTCGCACAACCGGCCGCATGGACGTCCCCGTCGCGGTCTGGGACCGCGCCCGCACCCTGTTCGACGGCTTCCGCCTCGACGATGCGGGCACCACGGCGGAGATCGCCCGTCTGAACACCGAGTGCGGCTACCTCGCCGACCCGCATACCGCGATAGGCATCGCCGCCGCCCGCGCGCACCCTTGCCTCCATCTGCCGACCATCGCCGCGGCTACCGCCCACCCGGCCAAATTCCCCGACGCGATGCAGCACGCGACCGGCGCACGCCCCCCTCTGCCAGCGCACCTCGCCGACCTATATGATCGGAAGGAACGCTTCTCCACCGCGCCGGCCGACCTCGCCCAGGTACAGGCCGTCATCCGCGCCTTCGTCGCCCGAAATTCGCCATGAGGTACCATCCATGACACCCGAAGCCATACGCGTGACCAAGCTGCCGAGCGGCCTGACCGTGGTCACCGAGACCATGGACCGTATGGAGACGGTCTCGTTCGGCGCCTACGTGGCCAGCGGCACGCGCAACGAGGATGCGTCGCAGAACGGGGTCAGCCACTTCCTCGAACACATGGCCTTCAAAGGCACCGAGCGCCGCAGCGCCGCAGAGATCGCCGAGGCGGTGGAGAATGTGGGCGGCCACATCAACGCCTACACCGCCCGCGAGCAGACCGCCTACTACGTGAAGATGCTGAAGGAGGACCTCGCCCTCGGGGCCGACATAATCGGCGACATACTCACCCACTCCACCTTCGCGCCGGAAGAGGTGGAGCGCGAGCGCGGCGTCATCCTCCAAGAGATCGGCCAGGCCAACGACACACCGGACGACATCATCTTCGACCACTTCCAGGAAGCGGCCTATCCCAGCCAGCCAATGGGCCGCCCCGTGCTGGGCACCGAAGAGATCATACGCAACATGCGCGGCGCTGACATCCAGGCCTATATGCGCCGGCATTACGCCGCCGGAAACGTGGTAGTGGCCGCGGCCGGCGCGCTGGAGCACGACCGCGTAGTGGATCTGGTGGCCCAGCACTTCTCCGACCTGCCGGCAGAGATGCCGCCGCCACTGGAAGCCGGACGCTATGGCGGCGGCGAGTTCCGCGAGGAACGCGACCTTGACCAGGTGCACATCGTCCTCGGCTTTCCGTCCGTGAGCTACTCGGACCCGGATTACTACCCGGTGCTGCTGCTCTCCGGCCTGCTCGGCGGTGGCATGTCGTCCCGCCTGTTCCAGGAGATTCGCGAGAAGCGGGGCCTGGTTTATTCCGTCTATTCCTTCACCGCGCCCTACCTGGAGACCGGCCTTTTCGGCATCTATGCCGGGACCGGCGAGGCGGAAGCCGCCGAGCTCGTGCCCGCCACGCTGGCCGAGCTGCACCGCGTGCAGATCGACGCCAACGAGGCCGAGCTGCGCCGCGCCAAGGCGCAGGTGAAGGCCAGCCTGCTGATGAGCATGGAGAGCACAGGCAGCCGCTGCGAACAGCTCTCCCGCCAGATGCAGATTTTCGGCCGCATCGTCCCGAGCGCCGAGACGGTGGCCAAGCTGGAGGCTGTGACTGTGGCCGACATACGTCGTGCAGCTTCGCGTGTGTTTCGTGGCGTGCCGACACTGGCTGCCATGGGGCCGGCGGCCAGCGTGCACAGCCTATCCGACATACCGCTGCGGCTGGCGGCTTGAGCGTCCCCTCGGCTGGCCGAGCGTCGCGTGCCAGCGCGCCCGGCGTAAAGGACGCTGCGCGCCGGCTCCGCCGGTTGCCTTCGGCACTCCTTGACCCCGGGCACACCCGCACGCGTCTTGTTGTTGTAGCCGGAACGAAGAAACGGCAGCTTCAACCGAACCAGGGAACGTGGCTGGGCGCGTGTTGGGCGTCCGGCGTGGGGGCTTGCCTGTGAGCTTGGACCTTCTCTCTCATCTGCTCGGCGCCGCGCGCGCGGCTGGGGCGGACAAGGCGGACGCCATCCTTGTGGCTCGCACATCCTTGAGCGTGGAACGCCGTCTTGGGCAGACCGAGACGCTGGAGCGGTCGGAGAGCCAGGATCTGGGCCTGCGCGTGTTCTGCGGTGCCAAGAGCGCCATCGTCTCAGCCGCTAGCGTGGACCCGGCGCGCTTCGCGGCCTTTGCCGAACGCGCCGTCGCCATGGCGCGCGTGGTGCCCGACGACCCGCTCTCCGACCTCTGCGCCGAGGCATCACCGCCGCGAGACGCGGCCTTTCTGGACCGCGTGGACGGGGCCGAGCCGGACGTGGCGGCACTCACCGTTCGCGCGGATACCGCCGAGGGTGCGGCCATGGCGGTGGCAGGTGTCACCAACTCCGAAGGCGGCAGTGCGGGCTTCGGTCGCACCGAGATGTTCCTCGCCACCTCGGCCGGGTTCGCCGGCCACTCCGCGCGCAGCTACCACTCGCACTCCGCCAGCGTCATCGCGGGCGCGGGCACAGGGATGCAGCGCGACTACGACTATCACGGCGCCGTCCACCTCGCCGACCTCGACGACCCCGCCGCGATCGGCCACAGCGCCGGCGAACGCGCCGTCTCCCGCCTTAACCCCACGCGTCCGAAAACCGGCCAGATGCCCGTGGTGTTCGACCCGCGCGTGGCGAACAGCCTGGTGGGCCACCTGTCTTCGGCCATCAACGGCGCATCAATCGCGCGTGGCACCAGTTTCCTGAAAGACCGCATGGGCCAGCGCCTGTTCCGCCAGGGCGTGCACATCCATGACGACCCTTGGCGTGTGCGCGGCTCCCGCTCGGCCGTGTTCGACGCCGAGGGTGTGCCCACCAAGCCCGTCACTCTCATCGTAGACGGGGCCCTGACCTCCTGGATTCTGGACAGCCGCAGCGCCCGCCAGCTTGGCCTGCGCACGACCGGCCACGCGAGCCGCAGTACCGGCGGTCCGCCAGGCCCGTCCGCGACCAACCTCTACATGGCGGCGGGCGAGCCTACGCCGGCCGAGCTGATGGCCGACATAGAGCTGGGCGTGTACGTGACCGAGCTGATCGGCATGGGCATAAACGGTATGACCGGCGATTACAGCCGCGGCGCCGCCGGCTTCATGATACGCAACGGCGCCTTGGCCGAGCCGGTGGCCGAGATCACCATAGCCGGCAACCTGATCGACATGTTTGCGACTGTGCAGCCGGCAAGTGATCTTTTGTTCCGGCGCGGAACGGACGCGCCGACTTTGCGGGTGGATGGGTTGACGGTGGCTGGCGGGTAGCAAGGCAAGCAAGGCCTTCTTT
>CAXTJZ010000126.1:0-11268 GCA_964244695.1 uncultured Acetobacteraceae bacterium | reverse complement strand
ACACGCCGGTGATCGTGCCGACGACGCTGAACGGCACCGTGGTGGTGTTGCCGCCGGTGACGAAGTAGTTGAAGCCTGTTTTGCTGCCGACAAACGATTCGGAGGAGGTGCTGTCCGAAGAGCCGTAGAAGTTTACGCGGCCGCCGGCGTTGGCTGCGTTAAGTGTCTCATTGCCATGTCCGGCAATGAAGACTCCGATTCCACCAGCCGTGTCCGTGTTGCCGGCGAAGGTGATGCTGTCGCCGGATTCACCAAATATAAAGCTTGGGCCACCGTTACCGTAGATGGAGTCGGCAAAAACGCCTGTGCTTCCTGTGGTCGTGTCTGCAGCGGCAGCCACACCTCCTACGAAGCGCAGCACGCCGGAGCCGCCGAAGATGCTGTTTCCACCGACGGCGTCGAATATCGTCGTGGTGCCAGCGCCGGCGGTGATGACATCGCCCGCAGCACCGGAGGACGTTGTGTTGTCTTCGATGGCGACGTTTAGCGTACTGGTCGAGTCGGTGCCGCCAAAAATCGTCTGACCGTTGGTGGCGGCAACGACATCGTCGTAGCTGCCGAAAGCATCCACAGTTGCGTGGCCGTCACCAAGATAGGCGAGGCCACCGGGCTGCGTTGCGCTGCCAGCCGTATCGTTCAGGTTGATGAGGGTGTTGCCAGAGCCGCTGAAGACGGTGCTGAAACCGGTGCTGGTGTTAATGGCATCGTACCCGGAACCGCCGGTGATGGTGTCACCCGTCCCGGTGCCGCCGTTGTAGACGTTCGTGCCGTCCACGAAGGTGACCTGATTGTTGTCACCGTTAGCGTCATAGGTGGTGGCACCGCTTGCCAGAACCTTGTCAGCGCCCGCCGCGGAGCCGGTGACGGTGGTGGACGTGCCGACATCGACCAAAGTGTATTGGCCGCCAAACTTCAGTGCATAGGGCGTGCCCTGGTCAGCCGAAGCGCGGAAATCCGTGAGAACCTCGTTGAACACCGAACCGGTGGACGACTGCGCGACGCCAGGGTTCGACAGGACGAGAGGCGTATCCCCGCTGACACCAGCCTGGAACTCTTTTGCAAAATTGACGGCGCTGGTGCCGGTGACCTTGAACACCAGAGGCGGCGCGCCGGACCCACCGGGAACTGAAATTGTCGTCGATGTCATGGTTGAAGCCTACCCCACCCTGAAAGTCAGTGCCCGAAGATGCTGCGCTGCAAGCTAATCGCTCAGCTCAAGTCACATCTATCAAACGGCCGCCGGAACAACAACAACGAAATACCTGTTGCAGCATGTTTTTTCGACCTCTTCAGAATGATGGTTGATCTGCGTTGCCTGATTCACGCACAGGTTGTGTAAAGGCGCAGTTAAAGGTAGAGCGGCAATTGAGGTGTGTCTTGTTAGTAACGTTCTGCAGAAAAGATTCTTCGGTAGCTTTTTCTTGCGAAACGACTTGAGAAAACCCTTGACGGGTGATCGCCGGGGACTTTGCCTTGTCGTTTCGGCCCCGTCGGGCGCTGGAAAGAGCTCGATCGTGAAGGGGCTTCTCGCGTCCGATGAGGGTGTTACGGCCTCGGTCAGCGTGACGACGCGCACGCCGCGCACCGGCGAGGTGGAAGGCCGGGATTATTTTTTTGCCGACATGACGAGGTTCTTGGCCATGGTGGCCGAAGGTGCGCTGTTGGAACATGCACTGGTATTTGGCCGCGGTTATGGGACGCCGCGCGCGCCGGTGGAAGCCTGCCTCGCGGCCGGGCGTGACGTGGTGCTGGACATCGATTGGCAGGGTTGGCGCCAATTGCAGGCGGCGCTGCCAGGCGACGCGGTGGGCGTGTTCATCCTGCCGCCTTCCCTGCGGGCGCTGGAGGCTCGATTGCGTGGCCGCGGAAGCGATGGCGAGGCCGAGGTGGCGCGACGCATGCAGGCGGCGCGCGACGAGATCTCCCACTGGGGGGAGTTCGACCACGTGCTGGTCAATGACGACCTTGCGGCGTGCACGCGGTCGGTCGCCTCTATATTAGTGGCTGCACGGTGCGCGCTGCCACGTAGCCTGGGTGCGATCCGGCTGGCGCGCGAGATGGCCGAAGGTGGCGGCTGAGCAGGGAAGCCTTCGTTTTTGCAAAAAGAAGCAGAAAACTCTCATCCTCTACGCTGTTCCAATTGCCTGCCGGTTCCTGAAACGGCTGCCGTGTTGCTAGGCGTGGCGGGCGAGCTTGTGGGCGGTGCGTAGCAGAAAGGCGCGGTCTTCCGGGTCACAGGAGCGATAGAGGCGGAGCATTGCCAGTTCGTCGCCGGTGGCGGGCTCGGTCGGGTTGGCGCCTTGCAACAGGTGCTCGATGGAGGCGTCCAGCGCCTCGGCTATGCGGGTGATGTTGCCGCGCAGCTGGCCGGCACGGTCGGTCTCCCACTGCGCGACGGCACTTCGGCTGACGCCGCAGGCGGCGGCGAGATCATCCTGCGTGAGGCCGCGGGCGCGCCGGAGCGTGCGGATACGGGCGCCGACGCTGTGTGTTTCTTCCTGCATGTCCGGGAGGATACGCTAGAGATGCTAACAATTCCAGGTGACGCTGTTGACAATTCAGTGTCAGACACTCTAACGTCACTGTTAGTGAACGGGAGGGTGACGTGCGGGCACATGTGCATTGGACGCAGGAGCTGGATGAGCGGCTGCGTGCGCTCCGGGAGGCCGGGATCACGTGGGACGGGATTGCCGAGGCGATGGGGCTTGGGCGGAACACGGTGCTGGAGCGCGGGCGAAAGATAGGCGCGCGGCGACTGCGGCCGCGGCCAGCGCCGGTGGTAGAGGAAGCGCGCGACCGGCCGGCGCGCCAGGCCGGACATCCCGTGACATGGGGGCTGCTGACGGCGGGCACGGTGCTTGATGGCGAAGCGTATCCCTATCCCGTCTTCCTTTAAGGAACATACCATGAACGTATTCGACTTTGCATCCGAAGGCCTGATGGATGAGGCACGGCCCGAGCGCGAGCGGGAGGTGGATTCCGCCTACATCACGTATCGGCTGGAGGAGGCGGGTGCGACGCTGCTGGCGTTGCCTGGGACGGGATATTCGACGCGGTTGAAGGTGAGCCACCTGGATGTGGTGCAGGAAGCTTGCGAGGTGTTTGGCGGGGCGTCCGGTAACGGGCAGATACGGCCGCCAATACCTTCGGCCTCGCGAATCACGCGCATGGACGAGGCGCTGGGGTGGATCGCGCTGATCCCGCGTGAGCGTTACGTGCTGCGTCGTATCGTGGGGGCGCGCTGCCTGGTGAGCCCGGTGACGGAGCGGCACCTGTTTTCCTGGCGTCGGCTGGGCGGGGTGATGGGGGCGGACCACAAGGCCGTGCAGCGTTGGCATGCGCAGGGGATAGACATGCTGGTGGCGGCCGTGGGGGCGTTGCGGCGGAGCGGGGTATAGGCGGTTCTCCGGCAGCCTGTGTTGTGGATGATGGATTGCGCGCGCGGCTCAATCTTCGGTCTCGCTGAGGGTTAGGCTGTAGCGGCAGCGCGGTGTCGTCAGGGTGCCTTCTATATGGGTGCCGGTGAGTTGGCCGTCGAAGGTGATCGGGTAGGGTTTCTTGTCGAGGCCTGCCAGCGTGGTGCTGGCGGAGAGGCTGGCGCCGTTGATGGCGCCTGTCAGGGTCAGGGTGCCATCCGCCGGCGAGACGGTGATGGCGTTGCCGCGTTTGGTGAGGGTGGCGCGTGTTGCCGGGTCACAGGCGCCGGCCACGGGACGCTGCGGTCCGGCAAAAATCTGGGTCCGCTGAATGCCGGTGCAGGCGGTGAGCGTGACAAGGCAGAGTAAAAGCGCGCGCATGGGCGTGTTGTAGCAGTCTTACCGAGGAGGGTCAGCGTGTTTTGTGGCAGGCCGGGCTTGGTGCTTTTGGTCTGTTGCGCGTGCGGATGCGAAGGACTGCGGAGGAGCAAAGGTTTGCTGGTTCGTTTCTACTTCCGTTGTTGGGAGGCGCGCTGTTGCAGCGTCTGAAGCTTTTTTTGCGGCCAGGCCAAATTTTCTCGTTGCCCAGGAACCCCAACTTTCTGTATATTTTGCTCAACGATGGCGGTTTGAGCGAGCGACTGGCTCACTGCTGTTTCTGACAGCCTTTATCTGGTTTGCGGATTAGCGGTTTCGCAGAGGGGCGAAATGCGGCGGTGTGGCCGCTTTTTGCTTGTCGATCGGAGGAAGAATGGACGAGGAAGAGCTGACGCCCTTGGACGTCTTGCTGCTCGCGATGCGACGGCGATGGAATGAAGAGAAAGTGGACGAGGCGGTGGCGCTTGCGAAAGCGGCTGCGCCTTACGTGCACGCGAAGCCAGCGAGCAGCTGGGGGGCAGGCTCGCTGAGCGGTTTGGGGGGCGACAGGCTGGATGACCTCTGCGCGGCCGCCTTCGCCTGTGCCCCTGCTGAAGAGGAAGGTGCTGGGGAGCCTTCAGAGCTGGGCTCAAGTGGCGGTGCGGGGGTCTGGCCAGTTTCCGGCTGAACATCATCGCCGCATGATTGCGATGCTGGAAGAAGTGGAGCGTGGGAAGATACGGCAGCTGATGCTGCTGCTGCCGCCCGGGTCGGCTAAAAGTACTTATGCCAGCAAGATCTTTCCGGCTTGGTGGCTGATGCGCAACCAGCAGCATTCCGTGATCATGGCCTGTCATACGGCGCGCCTGGCCGAGCATTTCGGGCGCAGCGTGCGCGGGTTGCTGGACGAGCATAAGGACTGTATCGACGTTCGTGTCAGGCAAGATGCGCGGGCCGCCGCGCGCTTCGGCACCGAGCAAGGTGGCGAGTTCTTTGGCATCGGCGTGCATGGGGCGGTGACGGGGCGCCGTGCTGATTTGGCCGTGATTGACGATCCTATCAAGAGTTTTGCTGACGCGGAGAGTTTTTCCGCGCGCGAGCATCTCTGGGAATGGTTTCGTTCCGAGTTGGTGACGCGGATGAAGCCGCGCGGGCGGATGGTGCTGGTAATGACGCGCTGGCACTCGGATGACTTGGCGGGACGGCTGATTGAAACAGGCGGGTGGACGGTTCTGCGTCTGCCGGCTTTGGCTGAGCCTGGCGATCCGATGGGCCGTTTGACGGGCGCGGCGTTGTGGCCGGCGTGGGAAAATCGCGCGGCGATCGAGGAGAAGCGGGCGTTGTTGGGCGAACGGCATTTCGCCGCGCTGTTTCAGCAGGCACCTATGCTGGCGAGCGGCACGTTGTTCAATGCGCGTGCGATGCGCCTGGTGGATGCGGTGCCGGAGGGTGTGGCTGTACGTGGCTGGGATCTTGCCGGTACGGCGGATGGGTCAGGCGATCCGGATTGGACCGTTGGGGTAAAGCTGGTTCGCGACGCATCGGGCGGCGTGTTCATCGACGACGTGGTGCGGTTCCGTGCGGTCTCCGCCGATGTGGCAGACCGTATCAGGGCCGTGGCGGTGGCGGACGGGAGTGCTGTCGCTATCGGGTTGCCGCAGGATCCTGGGCAGGCGGGCAAGAGCCAGATCATGTTCCTGACGCAGGTTCTGGCGGGGTTTCGTGTTGTGGCTTCTCCTGAAACAGGAGCCAAGGAGTTGCGGGCGGTGCCCGTCGCGTCCCAGGTTTCGAACGGTGCCTTGGCGATGCGGCGGGCGGCTTGGAACACGGTGTTTCTGGATGAGCTGGCGAACTTTCCTCATGGAAAGAAGGACGATCAAGTAGACGCCCTTGCACGGGCGTTCACCATGTTGCTGAACGCGAGTGCGCCGGCGCGGTTTATGAGATCGTCGTTCTCGTCGCGCTAAACGGGCTGATCTGCGATAATTTGGCTGTTTTGCTCTGCTGACTTTTTCTTGGGGGTAGCGATTGTACCGTACGATTTGCGATCTGCTGCCTGACGACGCCGAGTATTCCGAGCGTACTCGGCAGCTCTCGATCTATCAGAAGCTGCTTGACGGCAGTTTCTATGACGTTCTGCCTTATGAATTCCACGAGGAGCGTACCGCGGCGGGGGAGTATATTCCGCTGCGGCAGAGGCGGCCCTCGGTTCGTTACGGGTTGGCACGTCTGGTGGTGGAAGACAGCGTGGCTCTCTTGTTCAGCGAGGGGCATTTCCCGGCTTTTGATTCACCTGATCCTGTGGTGCGGGACGCCTTGACTGCAGTGGCGCGCGACGTGCGGCTGAATTCCATAATGGTTGAAGCTGGGCTTCGCGGCTCTATCGGGTCTGTGGCGTTGCTGCTGCGCGTGCTGCGCGGTCGGGTGTTTGTCGATGTGCTGGACACGCCGCATTTGTGGCCGCAATGGGCGACTGATGCGCCTGACACGCTCTGCCGGGTGGTCGAGCGCTACAAGGTTGCGGGCGCCAGTTTGGCGGCGCAGGGCTATATGGTGGCGGACGTTGGCGCCGCTTACTGGTTTCAGCGCGTCTGGGACAAGGAGTTCGAGCGTTGGTATGAGCCGCTTGCGGTGGGAAGCGCGGGGCCGCCTATCGAGGATGCTGAGCGTACAGTGCGGCATGGTTTGGGCTTTGTGCCGCTCGTTTGGGTAAAAAATTTGCCGGGTGGCGCGGGGGTGGACGGGCAGTGCACGTTTCGTGCAGCCATCGATACCAGCATCGAGATTGATTACCAGTTGAGTCAAGCGGGGCGCGGGCTGAAATACGATACCGCCCACGACGCAAAGCAACGACGGCTGGGCGAGCTTGGCCAATCAAAGCTGGACTGTTGCGGTGGCCAATACGGGCAGTGCTGCGGCGAGCATCGGCAGCCTGTCCGTGCCTATGGCAAGCCTGGCTAATCTCGCGGTGGGGCAGGCCGTCTCCGGCGTGGGCATTGCGGCGGGAAGCGTGATCAGTGCGCTCGGCGCCAACGCTATCACGCTCTCAGCGCCTCTCACGGCAGCGTTGCCAGCTGCGACAAAACTCAGCTTCGGCTCTGGCACTGCGTCCGCCTCATCGGCAGAAGCGTATCGACAATCCTACAACACCTACTTGCGGCAACACGCCAGTGTCCTGGGATGCAACGGTCTGATTGATCCAGACAAGATATTTGCGGACCAGGGTGGATCTGGAAAATGGCGTGTGGATTTGGGGCAGGCCAGCGTTGACGGTGTTCATCCGGCGGCGGCTTTGCACCAGGCTGCAGTGAATGCCGGGCTGATCACGCCGGCCATGTTCCAGGCGCCCTGAAGCGACTGGTTTCTCAATACAGACCGACATTGGAGGGAAAATGGAAGACCTGCGCACATGGTTGCGGCAGCCGACGACGGTTGCCGGAATTTCGGCACTGATCGCCACAGTCAGCGCACTGCTGATGAATCAGATTGGCTGGGTACAGGCTGTGCCGATCCTCGTAGGCAGCGCCGTCTCGATGCTGCTGCCTGACAACACGGCAGCCCATGAACAGGCACAGCAGCTCGCGAGCGAAGTCATAACGAAACTCGCCAGCAAGAAGGAAGCGGCGCAATGAAAAACCCTACCAGCATCGCCTGCATGGCCGGGATGCTTGCCGTCGTATCTTTGTCGGCGTGCACGGCGACCAGGCCGGAAATCACCACTGACCTCAATGCTGGTCTGGAGGTGGCTGTGGCGTTGGAGAACGCCTACGCAGCGCGACCCAGCGCCGACCCGAAGATCGTGGCCGACCTGACGCATCTTATGGCGACCGCCCAGGCTGCGGTTGCATCCTGGGAAGCCTCCAGCAGTTCCTCGGACGAGGCGTTGGCGAACGCAGCCATCTCGGCATTCGTGGCGTACGAAGCCTCGGCTCACGTCACGCCGTAACAGGTGGCCCGTATCGCCCTGTTGACGCCGCGATGACGGCGCGTGACGCTCCTCCCCAAGCAAAGGGGGGTAGCGTCATGGCAGGCGCGGCACAGCAGCAAAAACACGTGGTGGCGGCCTGCTATCTAGGCTGGACGCTTGATGCGTTCGACTTCTTCATCATGGTCTTCGTCTTCGGCGATGTGGCTCGGGAATTCGGCATCGGCGAGACCTCGGTCACCTTCGCCGTAACACTCACCCTCGCCACCCGCGCGCTCGGCGCCTACTTCTTCGGCCGCCTGGCTGACCGGTTTGGCCGCCGCCCGGCGTTGATGGCCAGCATACTGGGCTTTTCTGTCCTGGGCTTCTGCACAGGCTTGGCACCGAACGCCACGGTGTTCTTCATTGTGCGCGCATTGTTTGGCCTGGCCATGGGCGGCGAGTGGGGCGTCGGCGCGTCGCTCACCATGGAAAGCATCCCCGCGTCCTGGCGCGGGCCTGTGAGCGGGTTGCTGCAGGCTGGCTACCCTAGCGGATACTTACTCGCTTCTCTCCTCTATCTCGCCTACCCGTGGCTGCACTGGCGCGGCATGTTTATGGCCGGCGCGATACCCGCGCTGCTGGTGCTCTACATACGCAACAACGTACCGGAAAGCCCGGACTGGACGGAGCGTGCGCGGTCCGGGCCACAGCAGAGCCTGGCAAGCGTCGTGCGCAGGTATCTGCCGCTGACCATCTATGCCGCCTGCCTGATGGCGTGTTTCAATTTCTTCAGCCATGGCACGCAGGACATCTATCCGCGCTACTTGCAGCGGCAACACCACATCGTGGGGCCAAGCCTCACGGCGATCGTGGTCATCTACAACATCGGCGCCATGGTGGGCGGGATCGCGTTCGGCACGCTCTCACAACGCATCGGCCGACGCCGCGCCATAGGCTTGGCCGCGGCGCTATCTTTGCCCATGCTGCCGCTTTGGGCGTTTTCCGTCACGCCTGTCTGGATCGCGCTTGGCGCGTTTCTCATGCAGGTCTGTGTGCAGGGCGCATGGGGCGTCATCCCAGTCTATCTCAACGAGATATCGCCGGCGTCCATACGCGGCACCTTTCCCGGGCTCACCTACCAGCTTGGCAATTTCCTTGCTGCCCTCAATTTGCCGCTGCAGAGCGGCATTGCCGATGCGATGGGCCACGACTACCGCTGGGCGCTAGTGGGCGTTGCCGGGTCCGCTGCGGTGCTAATCATCTCGCTGATGCTGGTCGGCCGCGAGGCTAAGGACGTGCGCATGGGTGCGTTCGGCACGGTCGAAGCGCGTGCGAATTAGCGGTCCAAGTAAGGCCTTCTTTTCTGAAAGGAAGCAACGGACCTTTACGCCCTGTCGGCGTTCCATCCGGCTTGGACCCGACAGGGCGGAAAGTTTTGTTCAATTTAAAGAAGAGCTGCTTGCCTCTTTTACTGGCTAGCCCAGACGATCCGATGCATCCAGGCAACCTCCCGCAAGTCAAACGAGTAGTCCGGATGCTCTGGGTTCAGGCTACGCAGCTCGATACGCCGTGCCGATTGCCGCACCAGCTGCTTGGCCATTGCTTCGCCGCGCGTCGTGCGCACTACCACTCGGTCGCCCCTGCGTATCGGCGCCGATGGCGAGACTACCACCATGTCCCCGTCGCGGAATACCGGTTCCATCGAGTCGCCGGAAATCTCCAGCGCGTAGGCGTGCGGGTCGCCCACCTCCGGTATGCTCACCTCGTCCCAGCTGCCGCCCACCGGGAAGCCGCCGTCATCGAAAAATCCGTCTCCGCCGGCCTGCGCCATCCCGATCAGCGGGATGCGCCGCGGCCCGCTGCGCCCTGACGCGATCGCGCGCTCGCCGGCCACCAAGTGAGAGAACACCTCCAAACTCGCGCCCGTGGCCTCCAGCACCTTTGCCAGGCTCTCCGTCCCCGGCCAGCGTGCCCGTCCGTCCGGCATTCTGCGTTTCGACAGGTTGAAGGTCGTGGGATCCAGTCCCGCCCGGCGCGCCAGGGCGGATGCTGACAGGCCGTTCTCGGCAGCAAGTGTGTCCAGCGCGCGCCAGATATCCTCATGCTTCATTGCAAGCGGTTATGCTGGAAAATAATCCTTGTAACAAGCGGAAAACCGCTAACAAGGGTTGCCATGGTGTGATGATCGCCGTAGGTTGTTCGTGTTATGTTCCATGCACGCCAAGGTTGGTCCCACCTCTGTTCTGCCCTGGCTGAACCAGCCACTGTGGCCAAGGAAAAGGCATCCCTCCACCCAAATACAGCTTTCAAACATAGGAAAACAATCCTTGACGCTGTGCAAATGACTCCATTACGTGTCGCCTATGACAAACAGCCCCACACCTCATCCCAGCACCGCCGCTCCCGCACAGGGGGCGGCTATTTTTGTTTCTAAAAAGGATCGCCCGATGGCTTTCTCGCTGCGCAACCTCTCCGTCCTCGCCTACGCCAACGGCTTCACTCTCTGGCTCTACAAGACCGGCGCGGACGACCAGTCCTGCGTCGCGGCGCCCGGCTTCTTCGACGACGCGGGTGACATGCTTGCCGGCGGCGACATGCTCATGGTCTCCGCCCGTGACGGCGGCCGGATGTTCTGCGTCCTTGCCGACACAAACGGCGTACGCACGGCGCCAATGATGTGAACGCACGTCCCTCGGGCCACACCAGGCGCACACGCGGTTGACGCGGATGCGGGGCGATCTTCACTGTCCGGCCTTCCTTACGGAACCACCCCAAGGCTTTGGACATCTCCCGCGACCTGCCCCTCGACCAGATATTGCGCGGCGACTGTGTGGAGATGATGCGCATGCTCCCCACCGCGTCGGTCCACTGCGTCTTCGCCGATCCGCCCTACAATCTGCAGTTGCGCGGCGAGCTGCGCCGGCCGGATGACAGTCTTGTCGATGGCGTGGACGACGACTGGGACCAGTTCACCGATTTCGCGGCCTACGACGCCTTCACCCGCGGCTGGCTCACCGAAGTGCGCCGCGTGCTGCGCAAGGACGGCACGCTCTGGGTCATCGGCAGCTACCACAACATCTTCCGCATCGGCGCCATCCTGCAGGACCTCGGCTTCTGGATCCTCAACGACGTGATCTGGCGCAAATCCAACCCGATGCCGAACTTCCGCGGCCGCCGTTTCACCAATGCGCACGAGACGCTTATCTGGGCAGCCCGCCAGCAGGACAGCCGCTACCGCTTCAACTATGCGGCGATGAAGGCGCTGAACGACGACCTGCAGATGCGTAGCGACTGGCTGATCCCGCTCTGCACCGGCGAAGAGCGCCTGCGCAACGCGCACGGCCTCAAGCTACATCCTACGCAGAAACCCGAAGCCCTGCTGCACCGCATCCTGCTCGCCAGCACCATGTCCGGCGACGTGATCCTGGACCCGTTCCTCGGCAGCGGCACTTCGGCCGCGGTGGCCAAGCGCCTGCACCGCCACTTTGTCGGCATCGAACGCCATCCGGCCTATGTGGAAGCCGCCTGGGGCCGCATACGCCGCATGAAGCCGGCGGCACCCGAGGCCATGGAAGCCACACCCAGCCG
>CAXTJZ010000125.1:0-11289 GCA_964244695.1 uncultured Acetobacteraceae bacterium | reverse complement strand
CAGGGGAAATTGCAGGATCAGCGTGTCGGCCCAGAGCAGCTTCTCCTGCTCGGCCTTTACGTCCTCGGTCAGCGCCCCGGCGGTGAACGCCCGACCTGACGCTCCGGCCACCCGAAGCCGCTCGTCTTCCGCCATCTCGGGGAAGTCCGCGCGGTCAACGCTCGCCTTCCATCCCTCGGCGTAGAGGTCGCTGACGCGGACCTCATGCCCCTGCGCTTCCAACTCGGCCACGGCGACGTCGCGCAGCGCACCGTTCAGGGAGTGGCGTTCCGGGTGGGCGAAGACGAGAAAAACCTTCATGGTCCGATGCTCCTGATGGGTGCTTTGGTCAGAACTCGACGACGATCTTGCCGAAGTGGCCGCCAGTCTCCTGGAGCCGGAAGGCATCGACGAGTCCGGCGAGCGGGAAAGAGCGGTCGATCACTGGGTGTCCGTGGACGGCGTCGATGCCGCGGATCAGATCCATCTGATGCCGGCGACTGCCGACGATCAGCCCCTGGAGGCGCTGCTGGCGTGCCATCAGCATGGCTGTTGGCACGGCGCCCTCCCTCCCGGTCAGCACGCCAATCAGAGAGATATGGCCTCCTACGCGCGTGGCCTTGATCGACTGCGCCAGCGTGCCCGGGCCGCCTACCTCCACGACGTGATCCACGCCGGTCCCGCCCGTGAGCTCCCGTACCCGATCGCCCCAGTGCTCGTGCCGGCGGTAGTTGATGCCGTGCGCAGCACCCATCGCGCGAAGCCGCTCCAGCTTCTCGTCGGAGGAGGAGGTCGCGATCACCGTGGCCCCCATGGCCCGGGCAATCTGCAGCGCGAAGATCGAAACGCCACCCGTGCCGAGCACCAGCACGCTGTCGCCGACCTTGAGGCCGCCATTGACCACCAGGGCCCGCCACGCGGTCACCCCGGCCGTGGTCAGGGTCGCGGCCGCGGCGTGGAGCAGCGCCCCGGTGAAGAAGGCGCCCGTCGCCAGCCTCGCGAGCGGCGAGATGCTGGTGAGCAAGCTGCCGAGCGCCTTGCGGGCCGGCGGTGCCGCTTCGATCACCGCGGCGGACAGGGCACCGTTGACCACGCCCATGGACAGGCCCTGGACGATCCGGGCGGCCAGCAATCCGCCGATGCCCTCCGCCGTCAGGAACAGCGCCATGGACGCGACCTGGATCGCCAGCGCCGCGACAATCACCGGCTTGCGTCCCAGGTGGTCGGACAGCGATCCGGCTACGAGCAAGGTCACGAGAAGCACCAGGGAGTAGATGCTGAACGCGACCGTCAGCATGCCCGGGGAGAAGCCCCAACGCCCTTGGAACACGACGAACAAGGGCGAGGGCACGCTGGCCGACACAAAGAACAGGAACAGGATGGCCGCGAGCAGCGGGAACGCGATCAAGGAACGGCGATGCGGTTCGAGAGAGAGGGTTTCCAGCAAACTGCTATCCGTTTTGTCGATGGTGATTCCGGGAATTGAAGCCTATTCGGGATATCGCGCGGCACAAGCGGAGTTGAAATCGAACCTTCTGCCTGTTTTTATCGAACGCATGGATACCAAGAACCTCGATCTCGGCCTGCTCGTCACGCTCGAAGCCCTGCTGGCGGAAGGGAACGTCACGCGTGCCGCCCGGCGCCTGAACCTCAGCCAACCCGCCTTGTCGGCCAGACTGGCGCGGCTTCGCGACGCACTCGGCGATCCCCTCCTTATTCCGGCACAGCGCGGGATGGTCCTGACCCAGCGCGCAGTCGAGCTTCAGCACCCGTTGCATGAGGCACTGGAGGGGGTCCGCAAGGCTGTTGCAGATGGAGCACCGTCCGACCCGGCGACCATGCAGGCCACCCTGGTGATCGCCGCGAGCGACTACGTGCAGTATGCGCTGCTCACCCGGTTCTCGGTCGCGCTCAGGACCGAGGCACCCAAGGTCCGCACCGCCTGGCGTGCCCTCGACGTGCTGGCGCTCGCCACACAGTTGGAGCGCGGCGAGGTCGACCTAGCCCTGGCATCTCCGGACCATGCACCGGCGGCCATGCGCCAGCGTCAGCTCTATCGTGAGGGTTACGCGGTGATCGCCCGGCAGGGACATCCGGCCGTGCAGGGATATGTCAGCCTGGACGTGTTCTGTACTTTGGAGCACGTTGTGGTGTCTCCCCAGGGCGGCGGGTTCTCGGGACCTGCCGATGCGGCACTGGAGGCTGTTGGCCGCCGCCGCACCGTAGCCCTGTCCACGTCGGGGTTCCTGATCGTGCCGGAGGTCGTATCGCGGTCCGACATGATTGCGCTGATTCCTCGGCGTGTTGCCGATGGCTGGTCGGATCGCCTGCAGGTGCTGAGACCGCCACTCACCATCCCTGGCTTTACCATCGCGAGTGTCTGGCACGACCGGACCACTAACCATCCGGCACAACGCTGGCTGCGTGAACGGCTGACGATGTTGGCCGCCGAGGAATAAGCACCGACCGCACTGCTGTGCGAGGCCATTCACCGGCTTTCTCCAAATACCATCGTTTGCGGGAAGGCCTGGGCGTTGCCGGGAGGACGGCGAGAGTCCGATTTGCATCGACTCCGGTCAGTGGGACGACCGGTGGATCTATGTCCGCTTCTTGCCCCCGCCTTGTCTGAAGCGGACCGGCCGCTTCCGGCCACAAGCGGCCTACTCCGCCCGTCTGTTTCCATGGCGCTTTACGGCAAGATACAGCCGCTTCCGACGCAAACGCTGCCAACACCGCGAAACGAACAGCGCGGCCTCAAATATCAACCGCCGCTGTCACCCCCGATTTCGGCTACTTCGAAAACCCAAACACCGCTTGCCCAGCCTGCTCCCTCCGTTCTACCAATGTTCTTCAAACCACCCCAGGCCCACCACCCTGAACGCCACCCCACACCACCCAGCCGACCCCACCCAAGCGCAGCACCGAGCCGAAAACCTCGCCGCCTGCCTGGAAATGCGCGACCTCGGCCTGCAGCTCGCCCGAGCCGCCGTCGCCCGCGCCCTCGCCGCCCACGAACAAACCCCACCGGCCCCCGAAACGACCCCCGCCTTCCCACCCGCCCCAAAACCCGACCCCGACCTGGCCTTCGCGCGACATTCCCGCAGCGTCCGCCAATCCGTCCAGCTCTTGGAAAAAACACCAGCAACGCTTTCGTCCGCCCCCAATCTCCCCACCAAACCTGCCCCGTATCCTCGAACTTCGACCCAGACCCAGACCCAGACCTGGACGACCCCTACGCCCAAAAACCCGCCTATTGCGAGCTGGACCGCGGCAACCTCTACGAAGCCGTAGGGACCCTGGCCCTCGTCCTCCCCAACCGCGCCGAATTCCGAGACCCTCGACGAAATCATCGAGGAGACGCTCACCGCCTATCCAACCAACCACGTCTCCGCCAACTTCGCCCGTGTCTGCCAGGCGTTCGGCATCCCGCCGGATCGCTTGCGCCTCCTGCCGCACCTTGAATCCCAGCTACGCCCGCCCGACCGCTGGTCGCCGAAGCTGGAATAGGCAAGGAAAGGCTTTCTTTTTTGAAAAAAGAAGCAAAAAACTTTTGACTCCGCTGTCGCGGACCGTTCAGCAGCCGCCGACAGGGAGCAAAAGTTTTTGCTTCTTTTTTCCAAAAAAGAAGGCCTTGCTTGTCCTTTTCTCCCGCCCCAGCATGCCCCGGGGTTCGACTCCCCATCGATGCGCCCTTGTGTCCGCGCGACGCCGCGTTCGCGGTGCGGTCAGCGGGTTATCGGAGGCGCATCTTCCGTGGTTGCCGGGTTGTTCCTGCCGCCTGCCCGATACAACGGCCATCCTCCGGCTCTGCGGGTTTCGTGCCCCCGCCAAGGATGGTTGGGTAAGGCGGCAGGACGCTCGCCGGTCTGGTTAGGAGTTCCGCGTGCGTATCGTCGTCAATGATTGGGAAATCGCGCTGTTGTTCAGCGACGGCCGCTATGAGGGCACGCTGGCGTCCGGGGCTCATCGCGTGGGCGCGCTGTTTCGGGAAGTCACCGTCAAGCGCCTGCCGCGCCGGCAGTGGATCACCGAGGCGAATGTCGAGTGCGCCAGCGCCGACAGGTTCCCCCTGCGGCTCTCTCTGTCCGCGTTGTGCGAATTGACGGACGCGAAGCTGGCCTTCGATGCGGACCACCTTGTGCGTGCCAGGATGGCGCTGTCCGCCGCCGCGGTGCACGCGGCCGCACTGGCGCCGCTACAGGATCTGGTGGTGGGACGCGAAGCGATTTCGGCTGCGGCGGCCGCGCATGTGCAGGGTGTTGTGCCAGGTTGCACGGTGGCGCCGGTGCAGGTGACGTCCCTGGTGCTCCCGCCGGAGGTGCGCCGGATGTTCACCGATGTGGAGCGCGCCAGGCGGGAAGGCGAGGCGGCGCTGGAGCGCGCGCGCGCCGAGCATGCCGCCTTGCGCGCCTTGGCCAACGCAGCGCGGCTGTTGCGCGGCAATCCGGAGCTGATGAACTTGCGCCTGCTACAGGCGGTGGGAACGGGGCAGAAGCCAGGTACGCTTGTGCTCGGCGGTTCGGCCCTGTCACCTGTGATGCCGGCCGGCGCCCGGCCGGACGAGGAGGCGGAGGCCACATGATTTACCTGGACGACATGCACGAGGGCGACACCAGCGTGCTCGGCCCCATACAAATCACCCGCGAAGAGGCGCTGGACTTCGCCCGCAAATACGACCCGCAACCGTTCCACCTGGACGACGCAGCCGCCGCCGCGCACCCGTTCTTCAAGAAGCTCTCGATCAGCGGCTGGCAGACTTGCGCCTATGCGATGCGGCTGATGGTCGACGAGATGCAGGCGCGCGGCATCCAGTCGCTCGGCTCGCCTGGCATCGATAACATACGCTGGCTGAAACCGGTCTATCCTGGCGACGCGCTGACGTTGGAGAGCGAGACCAAGGAAGTGCGCGTCTCGCGCAGCCGGCCGGAGATGGGATCGGCCAGGCGGACCTACGTGTTCCGCAACCAGGACGGCGAAGCGGTAATGACGATGGAAGCGACGGGCCTGTTCGCGACACGGCCGACCTAGGGCCGCCGGCGCGGAACTTCGCCAGCCCACTTTCCGTTCACTTCCGCATGAAAACTGATCCAAACGCCCCGGACATGATCGTCGCCATCGAACACCATGAGGCACGAATATTCCACATCGACATCCACTCCCATGATGTCACCGAGCACACGCTCAAGCCGCACGACCCGCATCATTTTCGCCATCACCTGAAGCACAAGGACCAGGATGCCGAGCAGGGCCAACGCGCCTCGGAAGATCCCGCGATCTACGAGCAGATTTCGAAGGAACTGGCCAGCGGCAACCAGATCGTCATCGTGGGCCACGGCACCGGCCACAGCAACGCCGGGCACCATCTGGCGGAACATCTGCGCGCGAAGCACACGGAAACGGCGCAGCGCATGCAGGAAGTTACCGCTGACCTTTCGGCGGTTACGGACAAGCAGTTGCTGGCGTTGGCGCGCGAGAAGCTCAAGAGCGCTGGTTAAGTAAGGAAGAAAAGCCTTCTTTTTTGGAAAAAAGAAGCAAAAAACTTTTGTTCCTCCGCTTGCATTAAGGCGGTTTCTGGTTCTGCCGTTAAGCGTGCTGGCGTTACTGGCGTGGTTTTCGATGCAGGCGAAGGAGCAAAAGTTTTTTGGTCCTTTTTTTCAAAAAAGGACTGCTTCCTTCCTGACCTTCTACCAGCCTTCACGCTTTCGCTGTCACTCGCACATAAACCCGTAACGCAGCGTTACTTGGCAGGTCGGCAGGCTCGCCGTCCCAATTCAAGGACCAGCGCCCATGTTTATGCGCATCGACAAATTGCAGGCCGCCCTTCCAGAGCCGAAAAAGCCGGATCCAAATGCCGCCGCGGCCTTGCAGGAGCTGTTGGGCGGCAAATACGGCGAGATGTCGACGCTCGGCAACTACATGTTCCAGAGCTTCAATTTCCGCAGCAAGAGCAAGCTGCGTCCCTTCTACAGCTTGGTAGCTAGCATCACGGCGGAAGAATTGGGCCATCTGGAGCTGGTGAGCAACGGCGTGGCCATGCTGAACAATGGCCCAGGCGACCAGACCGAGAATGTGGACCTGAGCGAAGCGCCCTTCGCGGAAATGCAGGACATCCGCCTGGCATCGTCTTTCCTGTCCAATGGCGGTGGCGCCATGCCGATGAATGCCAACGGCGCGTCGTGGAACATGGATTTCGTGACCACCACGGGCAACGTGATCATCGACCTGCTGCACAACTTCCACCTCGAATGCGGCGCGCGCATACACAAGCTGCGCGTCTACGAGACGATGACGGAGCCCACCGGTCGTGAAGTCTGCGGCTACCTCCTGGTCCGCGGCTCGGTCCACGCCCATGCCTATGCGCTGGCGCTGAAGAAGATCACCGGCGTCGAGGTGGAAAAGATGCTGCCCACCCCGAACATAAACCTGAGTAAGATCCCCGAGTGCCAGAAATACCTGGACGAGGGCAGCCACCGCCGCCTGTATCGTTTCAGCCCGGACGACTACAAGGAAATGAAGGGCATCTGGGGCAACGGCGAGATGGCGTTGCCCGGCGATCCGCCAGGCGAGCTCGAAGTGGTCGATGGCCACCCCGAAGGCGGCAAGATCTCCGACATGGCCGGCAATTACGGCGCGTTCACCCCGGATTACGCGCCTGAGGAGATGTTCGAGGTGGCTACCAAGCTCTACAAGAAGTCTCGCTGAAGCAACTAAAGCAAGCCCGTCAAGTTTGGAGAAAAGAAGCAAGGAAGTTTTGGTCCCTGTCGGCGGGTGCGGAAACAGCAGCCGACAGGAACCAAAAGTTCTTTGGTCCTTTTTTCGAAAAAAGGACTGCTTTCTTCCTTAACTCTGGCATCGGACGACACTTTCCCGTAGATCGAACAACATACCCGGCATGTCCGGCGTTGGCTGCCGTGTCGGGGAATTCGCTGTGCCGGATCTGCGCCTAGCCTTGTGTCTTGCCGCTTGCCTGGCCGCCGTGGGCGCACGCGCCACCCCGCCGCCAATCGAGCCGCAGACGAGCCCTTTCCCGCATCTGCGCCCGGGTTCTGGCAACGCAGGCCAGGCGCCGATCATCTCTGCCTTGTCCACCCGCAACGTGCTGCCGTCACCCGCACAAATGGGGGTGGACGGCCCGCTAAACCTGTCCGCGGAGGCGGAAGCCTTGCGCGGCGCCATGGCGGCAAGCGTCCACAACCTGATCCCGCCGGCGAAGGCACACGCCGCCAATACGGCCTGGCGGGCTGTTTTCATGCTGAAGCAAGCCGGACGCACGATTGAGATGCCGCAGCTCGTAGCCGTGGTGGACCGGAACCCGGCGGTGGAGACGCTATCCCTGATGCTGGCGCGGCCGGGCGGACCCGAAGGCTGGCAGCTGATAGGCGCGGCCCACGTATCCACGGGGCAGGCGGGCCGCAAGGATTACTACATCACGCCGATCGGCGTTTTCGCCCACACCGATGCCATCCTCGATTTTCGTGCGCTTGGCACCTACAACGAGCACCATGTGCGCGGCCTGGGGCTGGCCGGTATGCGTGTTTGGGATTTCGGCTGGCAGTGGGCGCTGAAAGGCTGGCACACGGACAATGCCGGCGGCGACATACGCCTTCAGATGCACGCGACCGATCCGAAGCTTCTGGAAGGGCGCCTCGGCAGGCCGGCGAGCGAAGGTTGCGTGCGTGTCTCTTCCACGATGAACCGGTTCCTGGACCATTACGGGATTTTGGACGCGGACTACGAGCGCGTGGCTGCGACCGATATACGTTACAGCGCGCTTTTGGCTGCTGACCGGACGCCTACGAAGCTTGCCGGGCGCCTGCTGGTCGTCATTGATACGCGGTTGCCGCCTGACGCGCCGCCTACCCAGGCCGGCCGGCCTGCCGATTGGCCTGATCCCTCGCTGGCCGCGGCGGCGTCCAGCACGCCCGGCGTTGGGGCTGTGGACAGCGCACCCAGTACGCAAGGGAAGTAAGAAGCAAAAAACTCTTGGCTCCGCCGTCGCGCATCTGTCCGTCAGTCGCCGACAGGGAGCAAAAGTTTTTTGCTTCTTTTTTCAAAAAAGAAGGCCTTGTTTCAAGTTATTTTGCATCGCCATCCCGCATGTCGCCCGTAGGCTCCTGAACATGCGCCTCAAGAAACCACATCTGCTTGTCGATTCCGCGGCTCACCTCGGTGAAGATGTCTGCGGCATCGGCATCACCTGCCTCGTCCGCCTGGTCGATGCTGTCGTGCAGCGCGTTCGCATAGGTGCTGAAACGGTCGATCAGCGCCGCCAGGTGATCGGCGACCGCGTAGGTGTCAGTCGGGTAAGGTGCCAGCTTGGTCATAGAGGCGACCGTCTGTGTCGTGCCAAGCGCAGTGCCGCCAAGCTGCACGGCGCGTTCGGCCATCGTGTCGTTCCACTCGTCCTGATCCGTGCGGAAGCCGTCCAGCATCAGGTGGATGCCGATGAACTGCGGGCCTTTCAGGTTCCAGTGCGCCTGCTTGGTCGCCAGCGCCAGGTCGATGCCGTCCGCCAGGCGGGCGTTCAGCAGGTCGATGGCGACGGACTTGGCGTTGGTAGGGAGGTTGTTGCGCGTGCGGTGCATGCGGTGCGCCTGGGCGGGGGCTGTCTCTTTGGTTGCCATGTCGCGGCTCCTAGGATGGTGTTGCCCCGCAACGCGAGTGGACGCTTCTTGTTTCTCCCCTGGCCGCAAGCCTGCCGCAAAACGCGGCTGGGGCGCGTGAGATGGCCGTCTAACGGCGCGATAGGCTGGCTGTCAGGGATCGACCAGCGCTGCCAGATCACCCGGCAGCGACACGGCGAAGGTCAGCTTGACGGTGCGGCCGATCAGCCCAGGCATGCCGTCTACCCCGTAATCCTGTCGGCGCAGGGTTCCGATCGCCGTGACCACCTGGCCCGAGCGTTGGGCGGTGAGTTCCAGCTTGCGGGTGACTCCGTGCATGGTGAGCATCCCGGCCGCGTGGCCGCCGGCGCAGCTACCCTGGTAGAGGAGCGTGGGAAATCGCGGCGCGTCCAGCAGCTTCGGTCCGGTCGCCGTGCGGGTGCGCTCCGGATCGGCCATCTCCAGGCTTGATACGTCTATGTTCAGGGTGACGGTGCAGTCCTGCGCGTGGTTGGGGTTCACCTGAAGCTGGCCGGTAAAGCGGGTGAAGTGCCCGGCAATCGGCCAAAGACCCATGGCGTAGCTGGTAAACTCCGCGCGTGTGCCGGGTGGAATCAGGGCGATCTGGCGCGTTTCGGCTTGGGCTGATGAGGGAATGCAAGCAAGGCAAGCAAGCAGTCCTTTTTTCAAAAAAAGGGCCAAAAAACTTTTGCCTCCCCGCATCTGCGGCAGCCGGGCTGTCCAGGACATGCTGACGCGCTTCGGCGGCGGGGGAGCAAAAGTTTTTTGCTTCTTTTTTTCAAAAAAGAAGGCCTTTCTTCCTTCAACCACGCCCGTTCCTTCCGACACGCAGACCAGCTATGTGCCCTTATACAGCCAAGACGGGAGAAGCATGCATGGGTCTGCACGGCAAAGTCGCCATCGTGACCGGATCGACGAGCGGGATAGGCTTGGGCATCGCCCGCGCCTTGGCAGCCGACGGCGCCGCGATCCTGCTCAACGGCTTCGGTCCGGCCGAGGCGATTGCGGAGATGCGCGAGGAGCTTGCCGCCGCCCATGGCGTGCAGGTGCGCCATTCCGGCGCCGACATGACGAAACCGGACGAGATCGCCGGCATGGTGGCCTACGCGCGCAGCGAACTGGGCAGCGCTGATATCCTGGTCAACAACGCCGGCATCCAGCACACCGCTTCCATTGCCGACTTCCCGGCCGGCAAATGGGATGCAGTGATCGCGATCAACCTCTCTGCCGCCTTCCACGCCATGCAGGCGGCGATACCGGGGATGAAGCAGGCCGGCTGGGGTCGGATCATCAACATCGCCTCTGCCCACGGGCTGGTGGCCAGCGCGCAAAAATCCGCCTACGTGGCTGCCAAGCACGGGCTGGTTGGGCTGACCAAGGTGGCCGCCCTCGAGCTGGCAAATGACGGCATCACCTGCAACGCCATCTGCCCCGGCTGGGTGCTGACCCCACTGGTGCAGGCGCAGATCGATGCGCGCGCCAAGGCGGCCGGCCGGCCGGAGGCCAAGGAGGCACGCGCGCTGCTGGCCGAGAAGCAGCCGCTACCGCGTTTCACCCAGCCAGAGCAGATCGGCGCGCTGTGTGTGTTCTTGTGTTCGGACGCGGCGGCCACAATGACGGGCGCGCCTGTCTCAATCGACGGCGGCTGGACGTCGCAATGAGCATCCTCGTCACCGGGGCGGCCGGATTCATCGGCTATCACGCGGCGGCCGCTTTGCTGGCGCGTGGCGAGACGGTGATCGGCGTGGACAACGTCAACGACTACTACGACGTGCGGTTGAAGCGGGCGCGCCTGGCGCGGCTGGCGCGGCCCACGTTCCGGTTCGTGCAGGCTGACGTGTCCGACCGCGAGGCGATGTTTGCGTGTGCTTCGCCGGAGATCACGCACGTGCTGCATCTGGCCGCACAGGCCGGCGTGCGGTTTTCCATGGTGGATCCCTATGCCTACGTGACGGCCAACGTGATGGGCCAGGTCGTGATGTTGGAGTTCTGCCGGCTGCTGCCGAGGCTGGCGCATTTCACCTACGCGAGCTCATCGTCGGTGTATGGCCTGAACCGCGATCTGCCGTTCGAAGAGGAGGCACGGGTCGACACCCCGTCCTCGCTATATGCCGCGACGAAGCGCTCCGGTGAATTGATCAGCCACGCCTACGGGCACTTGTATGGCTTGCCACAGACCGGGCTGCGCTTTTTCACCGTCTATGGGCCGTGGGGACGGCCGGACATGGCGTATTACGGGTTTGCCGAAGCCATCATGGCAGGGCGACCGATCACGCTATACGAGGGCGGCCGGCTGAAGCGCGATTTCACCTATATCGACGACATCATCTCCGGTGTCGTGGGCGCCCTGGACCGGCCACCGGCTGCGGGCCAGGCGCCGCTGGTGCTCAACATTGGCAATCACAGGAGCGAGACGGTGAACCGGCTCGTGGAGCTGCTGGAGGCGAGCCTCGAGCGGCGCGCGATCATCACCGAAGTGCCAAGGCCCGCCGCCGATGTGGAGGAGACCTGGGCCAGTGTGGAGGCGATCGGCGCACGCACAGGCTTTGCCCCAAGCACGCCGCTTGAGGTGGGCATTCCGCGTTTTGCCCGCTGGTTTCTGGATTTTCGTGCAGATGCGGAACATGTGTTTGCATCGTGTTGACAGGTTGGTTTGTGCGGCCTAGATACCGCTTCACCGACGCGG
>CAXTJZ010000124.1:7973-11294 GCA_964244695.1 uncultured Acetobacteraceae bacterium | reverse complement strand
CTGGCGATCATCGGCCGGATCGGCACCGCCGGCGGCACCGGCCACGTGATCGAGTATGCCGGTGCCGCGATACGCGCGCTTGACATGGCCGGGCGGCTGACCGTGTGCAACATGTCGATCGAGGCGGGCGCCCGTGCCGGCCTGATAGCGCCGGACGACGTGACGTTCGAATACGTGCGCGGCCGGCCCTACGCGCCACAAGGTGAGGCGTTCGACCACGCGGTGGCGTATTGGCGCACGCTGGCCTCCGACGAAGGTGCGGCCTACGACACGGTCGTCATGATGGACGCGGCCGAGATGGCGCCGATGGTGAGCTGGGGCACCAGCCCGGAAGCGGTGGCGCCGATCACCGGATGCGTGCCTGATCCGGCGGCGGTTGCCGACGCGGCGAAGCGCGCGGACATGGTGCGCATGCTGGACTACATGGCCCTCCAGCCTGGCCAGAAGCTGGCCGGCACACCCGTGGATGTCGTGTTCATCGGCAGCTGCACGAACGGCCGCATCGAGGACATTCGTGCGGCCGCGGCGATCGCGCGCGGGCGGCGCGTGGCGGACGGCGTACGCGCCATGGTTGTGCCGGGCTCCGGCCTGGTGAAGCTGGCCGCCGAGGCCGAAGGACTGGATCGCGTGCTGATGGCGGCGGGCTTCGAGTGGCGCGAGCCTGGCTGCTCCATGTGCCTCGGCATGAACCCGGACAAGCTCACCGCGGGGCAGCGCTGCGCCAGCACGTCCAACCGCAACTTCGAAGGCAGGCAGGGGCCGGGCGGGCGCACGCATCTCGTCTCCCCGGCGATGGCGGCAGCCGCGGCGATCACCGGCTGCCTGACCGACGTGCGAGAGTTCGCGTGATGCGTGCATTCACGATCCTGACGGGCACCGCGGCCCCGCTACCAACCGCCAACATCGACACCGACAAGATCATCCCGGCGCGCTTCCTCAAGACGATCAAGCGCAGCGGTCTCGGCGTGCATCTGTTCGATACGCTGCGCTACGATGCGGACGGTGCCGAACGGCCGGATTTCGTTCTCAACCAGCCGGCTTACCGGTCCGCTGAGATACTCATAACGCACGAGAATTTCGGCTGCGGCTCGTCCCGCGAGCACGCACCCTGGGCCCTGCTGGATTTCGGCATACGCTGCGTGATCGCACCGGATTTCGCAGACATCTTCCACGGCAATTGTTTCAAGAACGGCATTCTGCCGATCGCCCTGCCGCGCGCGGTTTGTGATCTGCTCATGGAAGATGCAAAATTGGGTGCCAACGCGCGTATCACGGTGGATCTGCAACGCCAGGTAGTAGTGCGGCCGAACGGCGAGGAAATCCCGTTTACGGCGGATACGCTGAGACGGCAAATGCTGTTGGAGGGCCTTGATGAAATCGGTCAGACCATGCAGCGCAAGCCTGCGATAAACGCGTTTGAAGCAGGGCGCCTGCAGACGCAGCCTTGGCTGCCGTCCATTACGCACGCATAGGAAAGATTATTTTTTTCTAGAAAGAGCAGGCTAGTTTTACGCTTTGCGGTTGCGGAAGTTACAATTTCACACGTAGAGTGTTGTAGTCTTTCATGATGTGCGCTGGAACGTAAATCCGTTTCCGCGTGTTCAAAAAAGATTCTGCTTGCGTCCTCGGAAATCCGTCCTGAGAAGAGACGGGGGTTGTCTTAGGGGGACTGCACGTTGGCTACGCAAAAGAAGCTGTTGCTGTTGCCAGGCGACGGAATCGGTCCGGAAGTCATGGGCGAGGTGAGGCGGGTCATCGATTGGCTGATACGGCGCCGCGGTGTGGCTTTCGAAATCGAGGAAGACTTGGTCGGCGGCGCCGCGATCAACGCGCGTGGCACGCCACTGGCGTCGAGTACGGTGGAGCTCGCCAAACAGGCGGACGCCGTCCTGTTCGGCGCGGTGGGAGGTCCGGCATGGGCACATCTCGGTTTCGACTCACGGCCTGAAATAGCGATACTCGGGCTACGCCAGGCGCTCGGGTTGTTCGCCAACCTGCGCCCCGCCACCGTCTATGATTCACTTGTCAGCGCGAGCACGCTGAAGCCGGAGATCGTGCGCGGGCTGGACATGATGATCGTGCGCGAGAGCACCGGCGGCATCTATTTCGGCGAGCCGCGTGGCGTGGAGACGCTGCCGGACGGCAGCAAGCGCGGTTTCAACACGGAAACCTATACAACACACGAAATAGAACGCGTCGGTCGCGTGGCATTCGACCTCGCGCGCCAGCGGACGAGGCGCGTGGCCAGCGTGGAGAAATCCAACGTCATGGAAAGCGGCCTGCTGTGGCGCGAGACGATGACCGCGCTTCAGGCGTCCGAATATCCCGATGTGGTGCTGACCCATGTGCTGGCGGATAATTGTGCGATGCAGATGGTGCGCCAGCCTTTGCAGTTCGACGTGATCGTGACGACGAATTTGTTCGGCGACTTGCTCTCCGATCTCGCCGCCATGCTGACGGGCAGCCTGGGCATGCTGCCGTCCGCCACGCTTGGCGCCGTGCAGCCGGACGGAAAACGCCACGCACTCTACGAGCCGATTCACGGCAGCGCGCCGGACATCGCCGGGCGCGGTATCGCCAATCCGCTCGCGCAGATCCTGAGCTTTGCGATGCTGCTGCGCATCTCGTTCGGCATGGAAGATTTGGCCGCCGAGTTGCACCGCGCCATCATACGCGTGCTCGCCAACGGCCTGCGCACAGCGGACATCATGGCGCCAGGGGCCGCACGCGTCGGCACGGGCGTGATGGGCGAGGCGGTACTACGAGAGTTGGAAAAGGCGCAGAGTTAGTTCCCGCTCAGGACGCGCCAACGCTGCGCCGCCGCCTGACATATTGTCTTCAAAATTCATGGCCGGCGGGCAGATGCGGATGGTCGGGCGCATGCGAGTGCGCTTCCTCTACGAGATCGTCGAGACTCGTGCAGATAAAATATTCGATGTGTTTCCGTCGGTTAAAAAATCCGTGAATTGAACCGGCGGGAAGCGAAGGAAGCAGGGGCTTCTTTTTTGAAAAAAGCAAAAACTTCTGCTCTCTGCACAGCTTCAGCTGCTCTGTTTCAAGGAAGACACCCAGCATGCTGGGATTGCGGGTAGCAAAGTAGTCTGGTCCTCACTTCTTAAAAACGACTGCTTGCTTTCTGCCAGTCACCTCCCCGCTCACGGCCGTCCCGTGCTGCGAGACAAGCATGTTGGCCGCCGGCGGGCATGAGCCTGCTGCCCTTGGCAGACTGGGCGTGCAGGAAAGCGGTCAGGCGCGCCATGTCCGGCCCGCCGGCTGTCCAGCGCCACCGATCAAGGCCGGAAGCGGAAATCAACCAACAGC
>CAXTJZ010000124.1:0-7963 GCA_964244695.1 uncultured Acetobacteraceae bacterium | reverse complement strand
GCGTAGCATTCCTACGATCCGGCGGTAGCAAGCGAACGCGCATTTGCACCAGAGACACGCTCTCAAACTTTACGGTCTCAATTGCAGACACAAAGGTGGGGCCGAACGCCTGAACCGCCGCCCTGGCAAGCGCCGAAAAGCCCGAATGCCACAGCCGCGGCCCGCCCGGCCCGAACCCCGCGCACCAGGATGGCCGTCGTATGATGCCTTTGGCCTCGTCCTCAGGTGCCAGGGGCTTGCCCGGCGTATGGGCGTGGGCTACATCGCGCTCTCCGATGCACCCGTAGCTCAATTGGATAGAGCACCAGACTACGAATCTGGGGGTTGGAGGTTCGAGTCCTTCCGGGTGCGCCAGGTAGCCCACTACGTAAGCCCGCTGTCGCGAGGTCCCGGGTGTTCGACGGCATCCGCGAACAGATGCCCGAGGGTGCCTGCCAGCTCGACTAGCCGTTCGACGGGGGAGGCTTTCCTCTACTGCACGCTCGCGCTCGACCAGGACCGATCGGTTGTCATCGCAGTGCCACGTTTCGGCCCGTGGAGCGCCCGGCCCTCATGCCCCATCGTACCGGGCCAGTGACGCTCAGAGGCGGGCAGAACCGGCTAGGCATACCCGATGCGCCGTGAACGCGCCGTCACGCTCGGCGGTGTAGACGCCGGCGGGGGCTGCGTCCGGCACGCCGGCCACGCTGATCGTGGCGTTCGGCTGCGCGGCGGTGCCGCCGCCCGCGAAATCCGCGTCCGCGCCGAAGCTTCCCACCGGCGTGCCGCTGCCCGCCGCGGCGGTGTGGCCAGGCTGGCCGTGGTCGCGCCCGCGGCGAACACGCTGAAGCTGGCGCTCTGCCCGAGCGCCACGGTCTGCGGCGCTGGCTGGGTGGTGATGACGGGTGCCACCGCCTGCACAGTCAGCACGGCCACCGCGCTCATGCGCACATGCCTTGCATCATTCTGTACAGACATCGAATGTGGCAGCAAACGACAGCAGAACGAAAATAGCGCCTCTGTTTTCCAACAGCCTGCTGTGTCCGGGATCCAGACCGGCGATTTGCACCTACCGGCTCAGCATGATGCCGCGCAGGTCGTCAACATGCGCTTCCGCCGCCCAACCATAGGGACTGAGCTTCTCCACGCCCTGCGCCGTCTTCCAACCGTCGCCCACCGCAAGCACGATCTCGTTCCTGCCCTGGCGCAATAACAGCGGGAGCGTTGCATTGTCGGGTTCGAGCCGGCCATTCGGCGACAGCCGGCGCTCTGCCGGGTAATAGGGATTGTCGCCCGAAAAGACGGCTTCGCCATTCAGGAACACGGTGATCTGGCGCGCCCAGCCAAAACGAAACGCGCGGCGGGCCGGGGCGGCGGCCTCGACCACCGTCTTCAGCCACCCGATCGAAGGCGATGGTGCGTGAGGCGAGCCGAACGCCCGGCCAAGGTTGACGAGGCCAGTGGCCTCGGCATCCACCGGGCGCCAGGCGTCCGGACCGGGTATCCGCGATGCCGGCACCGGACGGTCGATAGGCAGTGCCTCGGGCGGCGCGGCAAGCCAGGCGGTGATGGTGCCGGGATCAGGCGCGGCCACGGGCAGGGCAGGCGGGGCGTCGCGGCCGTTCGAGCGTATGACCAGATTGGCGTAGATCGCCGGTCCCTTCAGCGCGATGCCGCCGTCTTGCGTGAGGCCCCGCAGCCGATCGACGGTCAGCACTGGCTCGGCTTCGTGGTTGACGTACACGAGCATGCTCTGGCCCGAGACGACCAGGCGGAGATGGTTCCAGCCGGTGGCGGAAAGCGGCGCCTGGCCCTCGAAGTTCGGGTAGATGTCCCAGTCCATGCGCCCATGGACGATCGGCGCGTACTGGATGCAGTCGTCTGCGGCGGGACAGTCCGGATTGGCGCGGACATAGACGAACTCGCCAGCATCGGTGCCGTGCCGTCGGAAGATGATGCCCGTGTCGCTGTAAGCCAGCGGCTTGATGTCGAATTCGATCGTGCCGTCCGAGAAGGTCGCGTTACTGGATAGCGCAACCGCATCGTTCACTGTCATGGTGCCGGACGGCATGCCCTCATAACGCGCGAATGTGAGTGATGGCGGCTCTTTGCCCACCCACGCGACAGGGGGAGCCGCGGACCACGCAGCCTCCGCCATGGGAAAGACGGTCGTGCTCGATGGCGTGGCCGCGCAGGCCGGCATCACGGCCAGTAGTATCGGCAGGATTGCGTTCGACAATCCGCTTCGCAGGACCAGGGCACGCATCCACGGCAAATGCTCACATCTCCAGTTGCGCGTTTTGCGGGCGTTCCGGCCATGGGCGACCAGATAGCCGCAATAACGGGGCGCCGTCAGCGCCCGTCCACTGAATAAGCGAGCAACACGGTCCCGCCGGGCCCGGACCGGCTGGAATAGCCGGAATGGACGTACAGCATGCCGTCCGCCGCCACGGGACCCGACGCATCGAGCACGCCACCCAGCGCCTGACCGCCGGAGAGCGTGGTGATCGGCGCGCCTGCGGTGTCGGTTTCCCAAATCACGTGTCCGTCCGCGGCTGCATAGGCGCGCAGGCGCCCGTTCATGGAGCCGGCAAAGGCGACCCCGGGAATGGCGGTGACCGCCATCGAGATCGACGCGTCGCAATATACGTTGGTCCAGCGGCAGGTCAGATGAGGGGACGGCGTGCTCCAGAGGAGTTTGCCGTCGCTGATGCGCAGGGCGGACAGTCCGGGCTTGGGTGACGGCATGTAGATGTCTGCGATGCCGACATAAACTTGGGCATCACCGGCCGCGGGGCCGAACTCCACGCCGCCCAACGGGCCGCCCTGGCTCAGGCGCTGTGTCCACAACAGGTCTCCCTTGCTGTCGGGATCCAGCCCGTAAACCTGGCCGGATTTCTGCGCCGCAATCAGGATGTCATGCCCGTTCGGCAAAGTCCGCAGGATGGGCGAGCTGCCGAAATCGGCGTCCGGCCCGGGATGGCGGGGGCAATTGACCGCCCACCCCTCGCGCGGGCCGTAGCAGCCGATGATGTAGTTATCCTGCGGACGCAGCTGGTGAGCCCAGCGTATGGCGCCGGTCTTCAAATCCAGTGCGAGTATGGCGTCCGCATTCTCGTTCGGTGCGTCCACGTAGCTGTCGCCGGTTCCGACATAGAGCACGCCGCGCTTTGCATCGATGGTTGGGGCGGACCAGATGGCGCTGCCGGCCGGGCCGAACATCTGCTTGCCGCGTTCGCTGACGCCGATCGGCGCGGCTGGCTTTGCGATGGTGTAGGTGGTCCAGACGATCTTGCCGGATGCCAAATCCACCGCAACGAAGGCGCCGCGGAACTTGCAGCACTCGTAAGTGGCCGATGTGGCCAGGTATTCTTCCATGGAGGAGACCGGCACGTAGACGAGGCCGTCAGGGATTGCGACGGAACCGGTGAACTGCGTGCCCTTCTGGTCATCGACCTTTGTCTTCCAGAGCTGCCGCCCGGTATCCGCGTCGAGAGCATAAAGGTTTGCCGCCTCGTCCACGAACAGCGCGGCGGTGGCGGCACCGCCGAGACCGGCCCGCGCGGCGGCGGGAAGCGTTGCGATCGAGATGGTGTTGCGCGAGCCGCGCGGCGCGTTGAAGCGCCAGTAGGCGCAGCCGGTGCGCGCGTTCAGGGCGTACACCTCGCCGGCGCTGTTGTCGGTGTAGAGGCGGCCGCCGACCAGCACCGGCTGTCCGTTGCGGGCGCCGTCCATGCCGATGGCCCATTTCAGCTTCAGGCGCGGCACGTCCGCAGCGGACAGGCCGGCCTCGGGCTGGAAACGCGTGTTGCCGGGATCGTGGCCCCAGCCATTCCATCCGGAAGGCCCGATCGCAAGCGGGGCAGGCTTGTCCGTGCAGGCGGGCGCCTCGGCGCTGGCGCGGTCGACGGTGCCGCCGCCTGGATTCTTCGACAGATACACGGCCAACGACAGGCGCTGGTTGAATCGAGACCCTGTGCGTAAGGCTGCATGATGCCGTCGCTGATGGTGCTGTAGATCAGCGCGGCGGTGTTGTTGGCTATGATGTCTTTCGGCGGTATGCGTCCGGCCGCGTGATCGTGGCAGGACGCGCAATGCGCGGTGTAGGCGGCGGCACCCGCCTCCCGCGACACTTGCGGTCTGGAGAGCGCGGCAGGAGACGGATCGGTGTCCGCCGCCGCTGCTGGCGATACGGCAGCCAGAACGAGAAGAAGGCCGCACGCCCACGGCAACAAGGCTTTCCGGTTGTTTTTCGCGGCAAAGAACATGCTGCTGTATTCCCTGCGGAGCTTACGGCTTCAGATATGTGTTGAACCAGCCGATCGCCAGGTCGATCGCCTGCTGTCGCGCCGGCCCGTATATCCCGTAATGCTTGATGCCGGGGATCACCACCAGCTTCTTCGGCCCTTTCGCGTTATCGTAAGCACGAATGGCGTTCGTGTTGTTGTCGTTGAGCTCTTCGTTTTCGGCGACGATGTACAGGGCAGGCTGGGTGATGAAACCGGATTCCGCGTTCGGCCACCAGCGCAACAGTTTGTCGCCCACCGGTGCGCCGATCAGGTTGCCGATCGCCTTTGTCTTGGGATCCGGGTAGTGCGCCTCCCCGCGCGCCAGTTCGGTGCCGGCCGCGTGCGCGCGCCTGACGAAGTCTGCGATCGCCGGCGACAGCTTCACATCGCGAGCGGGGCGGTCCTGCACGCCGCCTACCTGGCTGACCAGAACCTTCACGCGCCAGTCGCGCGCGGCCACGTAGACGACGTGACCGCCGGAATAACTGGTGCCGCGCACGCCGATGCGCGCGGTGTCCACCATCGATTCGCCCTGTGCCCAATCGATAACGTTGAACCAATCCTCCACCTGCTCGAAAGGATCGACGTAGCCGCGCTGCGCCTGCACTTCTGCGGTGAAACGGTCGTTGCCCGTGCCGGCCGCCTCGGGGCTTACAAGGATCACGCGTGAGTCGCTCTCTCCCCAGCCGCGATAGTCGAAATCGATGACCAGGTAACCGGCTTTGGCGAGTGCCACCGCATCCGCGCGCAGGTAGGCGGCAACGCCGCCCCAGCCATGCGCGCTTATTACGGTGGGCAGTTTGTGGCCCTCCTGCGCCTTGGGGTAGATCAGTTCGCCATGCAGGCGGACACCGTCGCTCATGATGTTCACGACGCGGAAGCCGATGCCTTCCGGCGGCTTGTAGCTGGCCGACGGGACCTGCGCGTAGGTTGCAGGATCGACCGCCTGGCTGGAGGCGATGAACGGTGCCGCGGCCAGCATCAGGATGGCGGCTAGTGTCAGGATAGTCGGTTTAATCATGGCTGCTCCTGGTGATCCGGGTCCAGGACGTATCTGGGCAAGGAAGGAAGGCCTTCTTTTTCGAGAAAAAGAAGCAAAAAGCTTTTATCTGTGCTGTCGCGTCGTGTTGAAGCGTACGCGTCAGCGAAACGCACCCGAACGGAGCAAAAGTTTTTTGGTTCTTTTTTTTCAAAAAAGAACTGCTTTCTTACTACTTTCTACGCCGCCGCAGACCGCCGCTCCGCAAGCATCTGCAGATTCTTCATGTGCTGGGCACGCGTTATCCGGTAGAAGGCGATGCAGATGCCGCTACCCACGTACAGCGAGGTTATCGATCCTACGTAGGTCAACGCCAGGCGGTTGATGATGGCGGGCGGCACGGCGCCGGCGACCGCATGTGCCGGGAAATGCGCAAACGACAGAATGGCGGTGGAGCCGAAGATGCCGAGCCCGGTCGCGCATTTCTGCACGAAGGTGTTGAGGGCGATGTCGGACTTGGCCGTGCCTCTCTCGTGCACCGCCGCCACTGCGGCACTCTGGCTCGGCGAGCCAGGAACGGGGGATTGTTGGTCGCTGCCGGTGGTTTGCGCGAGAACAGGCGCTGCAACCAACAGCGTGTTGATGCTGCAGCACAACAAAAGGCGCCAGCGAGACCCCATGTCCACTCCCTCGCGCCCGCAAAGCGGGCGTTTAAGCCCGCCGATTGACCGACAGACCATTCTTCTTAAAACGACGATACCCCCGACAGACTCAGAACGTCAACAAGCTGCCGTTCAAGTATAGACCATTGTGTAGCTAATATCCCAACGACTCCGAGGTCTTCCGCACACCGTACTCCAATTCTTATAGTTTGCGGTAGTGACGGCTGGGGGCACCGCCGGCGTGCGTGATGCGCGGGCGCGCGCACGCGGCCAGCGCCCACAATCTTCCGAAGCAGAATGCCAGTACGCCACGGCAAGTCATCTCGCCGTCGGCGTTCGACCATACCAGTCCTCAACGCGGATCGCCCCGACCCGGCCGGCGATCGAAATGGCGACTAGCCGCGTGTCACCCGCGTGACCCGACAGGGGCTGATGCAAAGCGCTCGGCCAAGCCGGGGCGACGTGACGACGTCTTGGTGCCAACAGCCCGCAATGCTACGTATGCAAGATTTCCCGGCAGGACGGCAGTAGTGGCACCCCGCATGGCAGACCCTGAAAGCCAGGCCAGTTCGGCGCGGTCCAGCCGGTTCGACCGCCGCAAGGAGGAGATACTCAATGCCGCCGGCGCATTGGTGAACCGCCACGGATTGCGCGACGCTACGCTGGCCGTGATCGCCGCCGACATAGGGCTGAACCTGAAAAGCCTGCGCTACTATTTCGAACGGCGCGAGGATCTCGTGGCGGCTGCCTTCCTGCGCTCCATCGCGCTGCACCGGCAATTGGCGCTGGACGCCATGGCCGAGGCCGGAATCGAGGCGCGCGTGCGCAAATTCGTCTCCAGCTACTTCGACCTGCGCGCCAGCGTGCAGAAGGGCGACCGCCCGGAATTCGTTCATTTCGGTGACCTGCGGGCCCTTACGGCGCCGCATTCGGACGTGGTCTGGCCGGCCTACAACCAGATGTTCAAGGCGATACGCCAGTTGTTCGCGACAGGCGAGGTAAACTGGAGCCAGGCGCAGATCAACGCCTCGGCGCACATGCTTCTCTCGCAACTCCTCTGGTCGGTCGTCTGGGCGGACGACTACCTGCCGGAAGACGCGCCGGCGATGGCCGGACGGTTTTGCGACATCCTCCTGCACGGGCTCGCCGCGCGGCCGGCGGAGCTGCGGCTCACCGCGGCGCCCGTGTCTTCGGCTCCGGACGACGCCGACCGGCTGACGCCGCACGTGTTCCTGCGCACGGCCACGGCGCTGATCAACCAGCACGGCTATCGTGGCGCTTCGGTGGACCGCATCTCGGCAGAGCTGAACGTGACGAAAGGCGCGTTCTATCACCATAACGAAACACGCGACGGCCTGGTGGTCGCCTGTTTCGAGCACAGCTTCACACTGCTGCGGCAGGCGCAGGACGCCGCTTTGGCCAGCGCGCCTGACGGCATCTCCCGCATCGCCGCGGCCGCCGTCACGCTGGTGAACCGGCAGATGCTGGACCGCGGCACGCTGCTACGCACCTCGGCGCTGACGGCGGTGGGGCCGGAACTGCGCGCACAGATGGCCGCGAAGATGGCGCGCTACACGCTGCGGTTCGGCGACATGCTGAATGACGGGCTAATCGACGGGTCGGTGCGGCCCTGCAACGTGCGTATTGCGGCCGAGATGATCACCGCAATGATAAACTCGGCCGAGGAACTCGGCAACTGGGTGCGCTCCGCCACTGTGGACAACGCCGCCGAACTCTACGTGCGCCCGCTGCTCGGCGGCCTGCTGGCCGGATGCACTCGCTGACCCGCAAAGCGCTCACAGATGCTTGCCGAACCAGCCCAGCGCCAGCGCGACGCTCTCGTCGAAGTAGCGGTCATAGACGGCGTAATGCTGGCAGGGAAAGGTGCGGTACTCGCTGATCGCGTGCTCGCGTATGGTCATGTGCACGGTGAAACCGTGCTCCAGGCGGTTCATCAGTTCTTCGTGCTCCGCATCGATGATCAGCGTCGGCACGCGCACTAGAGGGTGTTATGCACCTTGAACCAGGGCTGCTGCGTGCTTGAGCATGTATCC
>CAXTJZ010000123.1:0-11300 GCA_964244695.1 uncultured Acetobacteraceae bacterium | reverse complement strand
GTCGCCTGGCCGCCGGTGGAATCGTGCACGCCGTTATCCAGCAGCACGTGCAGCAGTCCGGGCGGCTGGTAGGCGCCGATCGTGGCCATCGCACCCAGCTTCATCAGCGCCGCGCCGTCGCCGTCCAGCACGATGGTGCGCCGGCCGGTAACCAGCGCCAGGCCCAGGGCCATCGGCGCGGCACAGCCCATCGAACCCACCTGGTAGAGGTGCTGGTCGCGGTCCTGCAGGGTGTATAGCTCGCGGCCGGTCTTGCCGGTGGTGGCGATCACCGGCGCGCCGGCTGGCGCCAGAGCGAGGACACGCCCCAGGATGGCGGCCCTGCTTGGCCGCGCGCCGTGCTCGCACAAATCGGTGCGGCCCCCGGCGCCGGGCTGCGGGCGGGCAGGCTCGTCAAGCGTCTCGTCGGCGAGGTCGCCCTTCTGCAGGACAAAGCCGAACGGCAGCGAGGTGCGCTCCATCTCCGCCCGCGCGTGGGCAAAAGCGGGGCCGAGCGCCGCCTCGGTCTGCGGGAAGGCCGCCTGCCCGAGCCGCATGACGGAGAGCAGGTCCTGGGTGATCTCGCCCATCAGCGCGTGCTGCGGCTCGTCCGCCAGGCCGGGCTGGCCGCGCCATGTCACGATGAGCAAGGTGGGAATGCGGAACGGGGTGTTCAGCGAGGTCAGCGGGTTCACCGCGTTGCCGAGGCCGGAGTTCTGGCACATCACCACTGTCTGCTGCCCGGCCAGCCAGGCGCCGGCGGCGATCGCCACCGCCTCACCCTCGCTGGCGGCCCCCACGTAGTGCAGCGCGCGGTCGCTGGCCACACGGTTGATCAGCGGGGTAAGGAAGCTGCAAGGCACACCGGTGTAGAAGCCGAACCCGGACGCGCCTGCCGCCTGCAGGACCGCGCCGGCCTGGAGCATCAGGAGAAGTTCCGCGCGTCCGCCAGGTCCGCCGGTGTGTCCACGTCCAGCCAGTGCCCGGCGATGTAATGCACCGCCACCTCGCAGCTTGCTGTCAGGCGGCCGATCACCGCCAGCAGGCCGGCCTGCTTCAGCGTGCCGTCCGCCGCCATCGCCGCAAGCTCCTGGCGCAGCTTCTCGGTGCCTTGCGCGCTTGCGTGCATCAGGCCGATCCACTCGCCGTCCGCGCGGTCCCGCGCCACGGCGATGCCGGTCAGGCGCGCCGGCGTATCGTCCAGGTAGGCGGCGGTGTTGCGGCGGTCGGCGGCCACCAGGTCGGCCGGGTTCGCCTGGCTGCGCAGCGACGAGTCGATCACCACCGTGATGTCCGCCGGCGAGGCGAGCAGGCCGTCCAGGACGTAGCGGCGGAACAGCACGTCGCCGTAGGACACCACCAGCTCGCCTTGCAGCCGCGGCATGGCGCAGGCGAGCGAGGCCGCCTCCCCCGTCTCGGCAAATGCCGGGTTGTCCACCACGCCGAAGCCGTCGGGCACGATCGCCTCGCGCGCGTAGCCGCGCACCACCGTCACGTCGTGCACCCCGCCCTCGCCGAGCGTGCCCAGCAGCCGGTGCAGCAGCGTCTCGCCGCGGATGTCCACCAGGCATTTCGGCAGGCTGGCGGTGACCTCGCCCAGATCCGCCCCGCGCGAGGCGGCCAGCACCACGCCCTGGACGCGGCGGCTGCGCGGCAAATAGCGCAAGGACGCCGCCTCGAACTCGTCGTTGCCTGTCAGCCGGAAGATGTCGCGCACGCTGGTGATGCGGTCTTCCACTTCCATCAGCGACTCGGTCTGCGCGATCCTGCGTGCCGTCTCACGCATCGCGGTGATCGACGCGCGCACCAGGTGGTTGGCCCAGATCACGGTGGAGATGCCGGTGGCGCGCAGAGTGGCCGTGGGCGTCGCGTAATACATCGTCGGCACCACCACGATCGGGCAGCGCCCGTCCCAGCGCTGCATGAAGCCGGCGATCTCGCTGATGTCGCTGCGCTTGGAGTGCACCAGCACCGCATCGGCGCCTGCCGCATGGTAGGCCTCGGCGCGGCGCAGCGCCTCGTCCATCGGGTGGCCGGAGATCAGCGCCTCGGTGCGCGCCACAATGCAGAACTGGCTGTCGGTCTGCGCGTCCTTGCCGGCCCGTATGCGGCCGCAGAACTCCTCCGTGTCCGCCAGCAACTGGCGTTCGCCCAGAAACGAGTTCGTCTTGGGGAACAATTTGTCTTCGAAACACACGCCTGCGATGCCGCGCTCGCCGAGTTTCCTGACCAGCCGACGAACATTGTTGAAGTTGCCGTATCCGGTGTCGCCGTCCACCAGTATCGGCAGCGAGCTGGCGTCGGCCATGAACTCCAGCACGTCCAGCACCTGGGTCCAGGACGCCTCGTTGTTGTCGCGCAACCCCAACGACGCCGAGATCGACAGGCCCGACGCCCAGATGCCGGCAAAGCCCGCCTCCTCGACGATCTTCGCCGAGAGCCCGCTATGCGCCTCCATCAGGAAAGACAGGCCGGGAGAGAAGAGAAGCGACCGAAGCTCGGCCGGGCGGGAGACGCCGCGTATGTAGGTGCGGTTCAGCGGTGCTTGGTCTGGCAATTCAGTCGATCTCGGTATGCAAGGGGAGTTTGACCGAGCGGTCAAGGAACGTACATAATCCTCGGCCTGGGGCGTTACAATGAATATCCATGACAGAGAGATGACCGACACGCCGCGTGTCGCGCAAGGGATACACGCCGTCATGCTGGCCGCCGGCATCGGGCGCAGGCTCGGCACCGCGTCCGCCGACGGCCCGCCGAAGCCCAAGATATTGCTGGATTTTGACGGAAGCAGCCTGTTGCGGCGGCACGTCGGCCTGCTCGGGCAGGCAGGCGTCTCCAGCCTGACGATCGTTGTCGGCCACGGCGCCGCGCAGGTCAGGTCAGCGCTGGCAGAGGTTGATACCGGCCTGGAAATCGCCGCCATAGACAATCCGGACTACAGGGAAGGCAGCGTGGTGTCGCTCTGGACCGCACGCGACATGCTGCGGAGCACACAACCTATCCTGCTGATGGATGCCGACGTATTGTATGACCGCCGCCTGCTGGAACGTCTCGTGCACAGCGCGCATGCCGACTGCCTGTTGCTGGACCGCAACATCGAACCGGGCGACGAACCGGTAAGGCTGTGTGTCCGGCAGAACGCGATAGTGGATTTCAGGAAAATTCCAACGGAGCCGCATGACTGGTATGGCGAATCGGTAGGTTTTTTCCGTTTCTCGCCGGCTACGGCTTGCGAGTTGGCAGATCGCGCCGAAAGCTATGTGAGCTCTGGGCGGCGGTCACAGGAATACGAGGAACCCATACGCGACATGATCCAGGCCAGCGATCCACACCGTTTCGGTTTCGAGGATATAACCTCCCTGCCATGGACCGAAATCGATTTTCCCGAGGACGTGACCAAGGCGCGTGCGCTGCTGCCGGAGCTTGTATCGTGAGCGCGGCCTTGTCGCATGCAGGCGAGGCCGCATCGCGCGGCCCGGCCGCCCACGAGGTCGCCAGGATGCAGAAGGACGGCTTCCTGGTCGTGCGGCAGTTCTATGACACACGGCAGATGGACGCGCTGCTACGCTGGACGGAAGACCTCCAGCACGCGCCTGAAGTGCCAGGCCAGCACTGGGTATATCACGAGGACAGCCTGACCGAACCGGGCCGGCGGGTCATCCAGCGCATCGAGAATTTCTGTCCATACCGTGCGGATCTGGACGATCTGGTCCGCCACGGCAGCCTGCAGCGCTGGATTTCGGCGCTGATGGGCGGCCCTGTCGTCCTGTTCAAGGACAAGATCAACTTCAAGATGCCCGGCGGCCCCGGCTTCAAGGCGCACCAGGACCAGCAGGCCGGCTGGAGCACATACGCCGATCTGTTCGTCACCGCGCTCGTCACCATCGACGCGGCCACGCTGGAGAACGGCTGCCTGGAGATGGTCGCCGGCCGTCACCGCGAAGGGCTGATCGGCGAGGAATGGAATCCGCTGGATGAAAGCGGCCTGGCCTTGCAGGCCGTACCCACGATGCCGGGCGACGTGATCTTCTTCGACAGCTACGCGCCGCACGCCTCCAAACCGAATTTCACCTCGCAGCCGCGGCGGCTTCTCTACCTGACGTATAATCTGCTGTCCGCTGGCGACCACCGCGCGCGCTACTACGCGGACAAGCACGCGGCCTTTCCGCCGGATATCGAGCGGGAAGCTGGCTCGCATTATGTGTTTCGTGTTTGAGCGTAGTTAGGCAAGCAAGGCCTTCTTTTTTGAAAAAAAGAAGCAAAAAACTTTTGTCCCTGCGCTGTCGCAGCTGCCGTGTTTCGTTCTGACAATCCGGTTTCGGTACAAGCGTAGGGAGTAAAAGTTTTTTGGTCCTTTTTTTCAAAAAAGGACTGCTCACTTCCTCACATCCATCAGCGCGTAGAGCTGCAACGCCGCATCCGCCACATCCTCCACGCTCTCCGCATATCCGGTCCCAATCCACGCCCGCGCGATGTGCAAGCCACCGCCTATCACGCCGCGCAACAGCAACCCGGACGACGGACCGTCAACGGCAAGCACCTCCATCAGCAACACCCCGAACTCATCCAGGCTCTGCGACACCAGCGCCTCTGTCGCCGCACTCACGCTGGCCATCTCGAGGAGGAAGATACGCGCGTTGGACGGATTGTCCCTGATGTCGCGGAAATACACCAGCAACGCCGCCCTTATCCGCTCCAGCGGCGTTCGTCCGTCCGGCTCGGAGGCCGCACGCATGCGCACGACCAGCGCCCGGTTCACTTCCTGGAAGCAGTGCTTCAGCAGGTCCTCGCCGTTCGAGAAGGACTCATAGAAGTACCGCTCGGTCAGGCCGGCCTTGATGCAGACCGCCTTCACGCTGGCCGTCCTGAAGCCCGTCTCGCCATACACGCTGAGCGCCGCGCGCATGATCTGAACGCGCCGCTCGGCCCTGCGCTCGTCGGCCGTCTTGGCGCCCCATCGCCTAACCGCCTGCGGCATCCCTGAACGCAAGTCTTGCACCCTCCCGCGAAGCAGAGCACTTGCAACTGACATGAAGGCATGTCAATTACCCCCAACCAAATAGACCGAGGCAGCGTCAAGATGTCCGAAACCACCTCCCTCGAAACCCTGCGCGACCGCTACCGCATCGAGCGCGAACGCCGCGCGGAAAACCTGGACGACCGCAAGTATCAGGACATGAAGGAGGGCTTCTCCCACCTCCTCGCGGACCCCTACACGGCGCCGATCGACCGCGCGCCCGTACACGACAGCGTGGACGTCCTCGTCGTCGGCGGCGGCTTCGGCGGCCTGCTCGCCGCCGCCCGCCTGCGCGAGGCCGGCGCCAGCCGCATACGAATCGTGGAAGCCGGCGGCGACGTGGGCGGCACCTGGTACTGGAACCGCTACCCTGGCGCCGCCTGCGACATCGAATCCTACATCTATTTCCCGCTGCTGGAAGAGACCGGCTACATGCCGAAGGAGCGCTACAGCAAGGCGCCGGAGATACGCGAGCACTGCCGCCGCATCGCCACCCATTTCGGCCTGTACGAGGACGCGCTGTTCTCCACCCAGGTCACCTCGTTCGACTGGGACGCCGACGCCGCACTCTGGCAGGTCCGCACCGACCGCGGCGACCACATGCGCGCCCGCTTCGTGGTGCTGGCCACCGGCCCGCTGAACAAGCCGAAACTGGCCGCCATCCCCGGCCTGGGCAGCTTTCGCGGCCACAACTTCCACACTAGCCGGTGGGACTACGCCTACACCGGCGGGTCCGCCACCGAGAAGATGACCGGCCTGGCCGACAAGCGCGTGGGCATCATCGGCACCGGCGCCACCGCCATACAATGCGTGCCACCGCTGGCCCGCGCGGCCAAGCACCTCACCGTATTCCAGCGCACGCCGTCATCCGTGGACGCGCGCAACAACACGCCAACCGATCCGGACTGGGCGGCCAGCCTGCTGCCCGGCTGGCAGGCGCGGCGCATGGCCAACTTCACCGAGCAGATGGCCGGCCACCTGCAGCAGCCGGACGAGGTGGCCGACGGCTGGACCTCGCTGGCCCGCAAGGTTCGCGAGAAAGTGGCCAAAGACCCGAGCCGCACCGACTTCCCGGCCATGCTGGCGGAGGCCGACGTGGAGAAGATGGAGGAGATACGCGCCCGTATGGACAGCCTGGTGCGCGACCCCGCCACGGCTGACGCGCTGAAGCCCTGGTTCAGCCTGTTCTGCAAGCGCCCCTGCTTCCACGACGACTACCTCGACGTGTTCAACCGCCCGAACGTGACGCTGGTCGACACCGCCGGCCGCGGCGTGGAGCGCATATCGGAGAACGGTGTCGTCGTCGCCGGGCAGGAATACGAGCTCGACTGCCTGATCTTCGCCACCGGCTTCGAAGTCAGCACGGACTACTCCAAGCGCTCCGGCTTCGAAATGCACGGTGTCGGCGGTGTGACGCTGACGGAAAAATGGTCCGCCGGACTGTCCACGCTACACGGCATGCACAGCCGGCATTTCCCCAACTGCTTCGTCATCAGCCAGGCGCAATCAGGCATGTCGCCCAACTTCCCGCATATGATCAACGAGCAGGCCAAGCATCTGGCCCACATCGTGGGCTACAGTCTGCAGCACGGCGTGCGCACGGTGGAAGCAAGCGAGGCAGCGGAAGACGAGTGGGTACGGACCATCGTTAAGATGGGCGAGGGCCGCCGCCAGTTCCTGGAGAACTGCACGCCGGGCTATTACAACAACGAAGGCCGCGGCATGTCGGAGGCGGTGGCAAAAAGCTTTCCTTACGGCTCCGGCCCGGTCGCCTTCATCGAATTGCTGAGCAAATGGCGCGAGGGGGGCGATTTTGCCGGCCTCGAACTCGACGGCCGGCTCGCCCGTCAGACACAGGACGCCTGAACCATGAGCAAGTCGAACGGCCGAAAATCCATCTTCGTCACCGGTGCCGCCAGCGGCATGGGACTGGCCACGTCGCGGCTGTTCGCCTCGCGCGGCTGGTTCGTTGGCGCCTACGATGTAAACGTCGATGGCCTGAACAGCCTGAAAGCCGAACTCGGCGAACAGAACGGCATCTTCGCCACGCTGGACGTGACCGACCCGGCCGCTTTCGCCGCCACGATGGAAGGCTTCGGACAAGCCACAGGTGGTACGCTGGATTTGATGTTCAGCAACGCCGGCATCGCCATAGGCGGGCTGTTCGACGAGATGGAATGGGCCGACATCATGAAGATCGTGGGCGTCAACTTCCTTGGCGTGATGATCGGCACGCGCGCGGCCGTGCCGTTGCTGCGCGCCACACCAGGTGCGCTGTGCCTGATCAACTCGTCCTCGTCCTCCATCTTCGGCACCGCCGGCATCGCCGTATATTCCGCCACCAAGCACGCCGTGCGCGGCCTGACGGAAGCGCTGTCGATAGAGTTCAAGCGCTTCGGCGTCCGCGCGTCCGACCTCCTCCCCGGCCTGATAAACACGCCGATCCTGTCGGACACCATGCGCAAGATGGCGCCGCCGAGCGGCATGTGGCGCCTGGTGCAGCCGTCGGAGATCGCCGAGACGGTGTGGCGTGCCTATCATGAGGATAAGCTGCACTGGTACGTGCCGGAGGAGCTGAAGGATTTCGACGTGCAGGCGGTGCAGCAGCCGGAAGCGGTGCGTGAAGAGCGTACCGCGTTGCTCGCGATGATGAAAGAGTAAGGCAAGGCCTTCTTTTTTGAAAAAAATAAGCAAAAAACTTTTGTCCGTGCTGTCTCGGATTCTTCCACAACGCCCGCCCAGAGGAACAAAAGTTTTTTGGTTCTTTTTTTCAAAAAAGAACCGCTTGCTTTCTTAAGGGAGTCAAAAAAATGGCCAACGACGCCGTGGCGATCACGAAACTCCAAGCCGCCTTCCAGGCGCAACGCGAAGCCTTCGCCGCCGACCGCAACCCCTCGCTGGAAGAGCGCCGCAGCCGCCTGACCGCGCTGATGGGCATGCTGGCCGCCAACAGGGAACGCATAAGCGCCGCCCTGGCACAGGATTTCGGCACGCATCCTGTGCCAGCCTCGGATCTTATCGAGGTGCTAGGCCCGCTCGGCCGCGCGCGCTACGTCTCCGAACATTTGGAAACGTGGATGGCGCCGCAACCGCGCGACACCGACCCTGGCCTGCTCGGCACGTCGCGCGCCTACGTGCAGAACCAGCCGAAGGGCGTCATCGGCAACATGGTGCCGTGGAACTTCCCGTTCGACCTTTCGGTGGGCCCGATGGTGGAGATGCTGGCCGCCGGCAACCGCGTCATCGTCAAGCCGTCCGAATACACGCCGGCCTGTGCGGCGCTGCTGGCCGAAATGGTCGCCGCCAATTTCGACCCGGCGCTCGTCACCGTTGCCGAAGGCGGGCTGGATCTCGCACGCGCCTTTTCGGCCCTGCCGTGGGACCACCTGCTCTACACCGGCAACCCGGAGGTCGGCCGCCTGGTGATGGCCGCCGCCGCGCAGAACCTCACACCCGTTACCCTGGAACTCGGCGGTAAGTGCCCGGCCGTCCTCACCCCGGGCGCGGTCACGCGCCGCAACGTGGAATCCGTCCTCGGCACAAAGATGATCAAGGGCGGCCAGATGTGCGTCTCCGTCGACTACGCCCTGGTCCCGCGCCCGGAGCTGCAAAGCTTCGTGGACCACGCCCGCGCCTTCATGGCCGAAGCAGCGCCGGACTACGCCCGCGGCGCCGAGTGCACAGGCATAATCTCCGACCGCCACCTCGACCGCCTGGAGAGCCTGCTGGACGAGGCGCGCCAGCGTCAGAGCACCATCGTGACACTCGAGCAGAACGACGCGATCGACCGCGACGGCCGCCGCATGCCCATCTCCCTCGTCATCGATCCCGCGCCGGATCTGCGCATCATGCACGAGGAGATCTTCGGCCCGATCCTCCCCGTCGTCGCCTATGACGGGCTGGAGACCGCCATCGCCTCGATCAACGCAGGCGAACGGCCGCTCGGGTTATACGTCTTCGGCGACGACCAGGCCACCACCAACCACGTGCTGGACCACACCAGCTCCGGCGGTGCGGCCGTCAACACCTGCGCGATGCAGAGCGCGCTGCCGTCGATGGGATTCGGCGGCTCCGGCAACAGCGGCATGGGCCGCCACCACGGCATCGAGGGCTTCCGCGAGTTCTCCAACCCGCGCGGCGTCTTCGTGCGCGGCGAAGGAGACATGATCGAAACGTTCTACCCGCCTTACGCAAAAGGTGCGGCGCTCGTGCAGGCAGTATTGGGGCAATAGAGCTCAAACGAGATCTGTCAAAGCCCAGAGCTGCGGGCAGCTTTGGGCTACCGTCTCCTGCAACGAACATATGTGCCAATTATCGTGCCCTCTGCCTTGCTTCGTTACCGCTCCATACATCTGGGCATCGCAAACCTGCACGTTGGATTACCTGCATCTCTCATTCAACCACACAGCGTCTGGTGATACAAAACACCAGAATCATTTCGAACTTCTAAGCCGAATCTTATTGGCAGATCGTCCGTTACCCGGCTATGCCAGCATGCGTTAGTTCCGAGTTAGGAAGGACGCCGCATGCAGCCCTTTTCGGCAATTCACTTGTCGCGTATGCTCTTGTGCACTGCCGTTATTTCCCTGCCATTCGGTCGATTTGCTGCAAAGGCGGCGTCACTGCCGCCGTCGCAGCGCACAACTATCAGCCTGGGGCAAACGCAATGGAAATACCTGTTCGGCGACCCAACCGGCGCGCAGGCGGCGAACTTCTCCGACACCAGCTGGCGGACCGTCGGAATACCATTTTCCGCCGACCAGCTGGACGGCTTCATAAATGCGGAATCAGGCGGCGGCGACGGTGACCTCAACGGCCCCATAAGCTGGTACCGCAATCATTTCACTTTGTCGCCCGGCCAGGCCGGCAGCAAGGTGCTCGTGGAGTTCGAAGGCGCCCACACCGGCGTACAGGTCTTCATAAACGGCACGCTGCTGCCCGGCGTCAGCGCAGTGGCCGCCAACGCGCAGGCCACGCACGTGGTGGGTTTCGTGCCGTTCATCGTGGACCTGACCCCTTACGTGAAGTTCGACGGCACTGACCAGGTCCTCGCCGTCCGCGCGGCGAAGAACGCCGCCTTCTTCGAGCCGCCTGGCTTCAGTCAGGGATTCCGTTTCGGCCAGTCAGATTCAGGCCTGTTCCGTCCGGTGGACATGTTTATCACCAGCCCGGTGCACATCCCGGAGAACGTGTATTCCAACCTGGGAACCTGGGGCACCTACGTAGCCACGGTCTCGGCCAGCAGCAGCGCCGCACTGATCAACGTGCAGACCAACGTGCTCAATGAGAGCAACACGCAGCAAGCCGCCACGCTGACCACGCAGATCGTCGATGCGAACGGCACCGTCGTGGCCACCGCACAGGCGAGCCAGACCCTGCCGCCGAACGCCGGCCCCGGCCTGCACCCCACGCTGTTCAACCAGCAGATGACGGTCACGAACCCCAACCTCTGGTATCCAAACAACAGCATCTACGGCAAGCCGTACATGTACAAGGTCTTCCACATCGTCAGCATAGGCGGCGCCGTGGTCGACGCGGTGCAGAGCCCGCTCGGCATACGCACCATCACCTGGGACGCGAACTTTCCCTACATAAACGGCAAGATGCACTATCTGTGGGGCGCATCCGGCCGCTACGACTACCCGGCGCTCGGCTCCGCGATGCCGGAAGAACAGAAATGGCGAGACCTGCAGTTGCTCGCCCAGGCCGGCGGCAATCTCTGGCGCCCCGGCCACTCCACGGAAAGCGAGGAGTTCGTAAACGCGGCGGACGCCTACGGCATCATGATCGTTGAGCCGAGCGGCGAAGGCGAAGGCGCGTTCAGCGCGCATTGCAACACGTCGCCCTGCGACCTGCAGACGCTGAAGAGCGAACTGCACCGCGACATGATCATACGCGACCGTAACCACCCCTCCGTCCTGGCCTGGGAGGCCGATAACGGTCCGATCGACACGCCGTTCGCGCAGAGCCTGAAAGCGCTGAGCGTCAAATGGGATCCGATAAACACACGCGTGCAGGCGGACCGCACGCCCAACCCTGCGAACGGCGACATACTCGGCTGCACGCTGGAAGGCTGCGAGGTCCTCACCAAGCAGGAATTCAAGAATAATCCCGCCTGGGGATCGGAATACTGGGGCACCGGCACCGCACGCCAGGCCTGGGACTACGAGCTCGCCTTTGCCGCCCCCTTCCTGGACAACTGGCGCCAGTCCCGCGCCGCCGGCGCGTTCGGCATCGCGCAATGGTATTTCGCCGACTCGCCAGGCGAGGTCTCGAACTTCGTCGAGGGCGTGACGGAGCCGAA
>CAXTJZ010000122.1:0-11388 GCA_964244695.1 uncultured Acetobacteraceae bacterium | reverse complement strand
TGGTCTGCTACAAGGACGGCAGCGTCATCGCCCAGATGGGCGCGCCGGACATGCGCATACCCATCGCCCACACGCTGGCCTGGCCGGCGCGCCTGGCCACCTCCTCGCCACGCCTTAACCTGGCGCAAATCGGCCGCCTGGAGTTCCTGCCGCCCGACGAAATCCGCTTCCCCGCCCTGCGCCTGGCCCGCGACGCCTTGCGCGCCGGCGGCGGCGCCCCAACAATCCTCAATGCAGCAAACGAGATCGCGGTCGCCGCCTTCCTGGACCGCCGTATCGGGTTCCTCGACATCGCCGGCATCGTGGAGGCCACCCTGGCCGCCCTCGGCACACAGGCGGCCGGCACGCTGGACGCGGTCGTGGAACTGGACGCACAGGCGCGCCGCACGGCGGAAGGTATAGCGAACCGCCGCGCCTCGGCGCACGCGGCCTAGAGAGGGTTCATGTCCGAGATCGCCCATCTGCTACGCACGCTTGCCAGCTTCGCCCTCGTGCTCGGCGTGCTGGTCACCATACACGAGCTCGGCCATTACTTTGCCGCCCGCTGGCGGGGCATCTACGTCGAAGCCTTCTCGATCGGCTTCGGCCCGGCGCTGGCTTCCTGGACAGACCGGCGCGGCACGGTGTGGAAGATCTGCGCCCTCCCGCTCGGCGGCTTCGTCAAGATGCACGGCATGGCTATAAACGTGGCCGACGAGAACGCCATCGACATGACCACCACCCGGCCGGGCGAGGCCTATTTCGAGAAATCCGTGGCCTCGCGGTCCATCGTCGCCGCGGCCGGCCCCATCGCCAACTTCCTGCTGGCGTTCGTCCTGTTCACGCTTCTCTTCGCCGCCATCGGCCAGCAGGTCCCCCTGCCCGTTGTGGGCGAAGTGGCGCCGGACAGCTCGGCCGCTGACGCCCACCTGCGGCCAGGCGACTCGGTGCGCGCTGTCGACGGCCACCCCATCGCCGTGTTCGAGGATCTGCGCAGCATTGTGGCAGCCAACGCCGGCCGCACCCTGCAGCTCAACATACACCGCGGCACGCAGGACCTGACTGTCCCCGTCACCATCAAGCCGGCCAGCCCTGGCGACATGTCGGTAGGCCGCCTGGGCGTTAGCAGCGGGGACGTGAAAACCGTCTCCTTGGGCCCGATCGGCGCGGTCAAGGCTGGCGCCACGCAAACCTGGACGGTCCTCACGCAGACGCTGGCCGGGCTCGGCCACATCTTGACGACAGGCCACGGCGTGCGTGAACTCGGCGGCCCCATCGCCATCGCCAGCCTGTCCGGCAAGGTGGCCGAACTCGGCATCGCCAGCCTGGTCGGCTTCATCGCCCTGCTGTCTATAAATCTCGGCCTGATGAACCTGCTGCCGATCCCCATCCTGGATGGCGGCCACCTGATGTTCTACGCCGCCGAGGCCGTACGCGGCCGTCCGCTGCCGCCGCGTGCGCTGGATTACGGCTACCGCATCGGCTTCGCGATCATCGGCTCGCTTTTCATCTTCATCAGCTGGAATGATCTCGTGCATACCGGCGCGGTGCATTGGGTGACACACCTGATCGGGTGAACGGCAGCACAGTAATAAACCACCGAGAACACCAAGAAGCCCGCGTGGCCCGCCGGAGGCTTCCAAAGAGCAAACGGCCAACGGGAGCTATGCCGTTTGAACCATGCCTCTTGGTCCTTGGTGGTTCATCCTCTTTCGCCGCCGCAGTCGCAGCCTCGGTGTCATCCACCCGCAGGCAGCCCGTTCACAGGCGAGCGAAAAGCGGAAGTTCTGGCTTCTGCTTCAAATAACCACCGCCTGCCCACACTCCACGAAACCAACTGCAACGACCCGAAACCCCGCATGGACAGCGATCACGTTCTCGGGTAGCCCGCACCGGACACGGCGGCTATCGTCCGCCGCTTCCCGCCCAAGCATGCCACGCCAGGCAGCCAGGGCGGCCGCTCATCTGGGGGTTTCTCGTTGCACCGTTCACGCGCCGCGCTGCTTGCCTCGATATGCGTGCTGCCCCTCCTCGCCACCAGCACCGCCAGCGCCCAGGATGCCGGCCAGGCCGCGCCGCCCGCCTCGCCTGACCAGCCGGCCTCTCCCGCGCAGCCCCCCGCACTCAAGCCGCGCGTGCGCCTGCACCACCAGCCGCGCAAGCCGCGTTCCGTAGCCGCTACCGCCACGGCCGCAGGCAACCCCGCCGACGCAATCCAGACCATACGCATCGTCGGCAACGCGCGCATCGAGGAAGGCACCATCCTCTCCTACATGCTGGTCACGCCCGGCGACTCGTTCGGCAGCGAGCGCGTGGATCGCAGCCTGCGCACCTTGTACGCCACCGGCCTGTTCAGCGACGTGAGTATCATGCGCGACGGCTCCACCCTCGTGGTGCACGTGAAAGAGAACCCGCTGGTCAACAACATCAGCTTCGAGGGCAACCACAACGTCAAGGAAGACGATTTGCGCAAGGCGCTGGAGCTGCGCCCGCGCGCCGTCTTCACCGTGCGCATGGCCCAGCAGGACCGCACCAAGCTGCTGGGCGTCTATGCCGGCAAGGGCCGCTTCGCCGCCACCGTGGAGCCGTTCATCACCCGCCTGCCGCAGAACCGGGTGAACGTGATCTTCAAGATCGTCGAAGGACCCGAGACCAAGATCAGCCGCATCGTCTTCGTGGGCAACCATGCGTTCTCGGAAAATGACCTTAAGGGCGTTATAGACAGCCGCGAGGAGCGCCTGTGGCGCTTCTTTAGCAGCAGCGACCAGTTCAACCCCGAGCGCGTGAACTTCGACCGCGAACTGATACGCCGCTTCTACCTTGAGCACGGCTACGCGGACGTGCAGGTGACCAACACGGTGGCCGAGCTTTCGCCCGAACGCCAGGCCTTCTTCCTCACCTTCCAGGTGAACGAAGGCGAGCGCTACCGGGTGGGCAAGCTGACGGTGAAGAGCAACGTGCCGAAAGTGGACGCCAAGCCCTACGCCGGCTTGATCAAGGAAGAACAGGGTGCCTTCTACAACGGCAACCTCGTCGAGAAGAGCAGCGACCTGATCCAGGACGCGGTTCGCCGTGCCAACGCCAACCCGTTCCTGGTGGTGAACCCGCGTATCGCGCGGGACCGCAAGAAACACCTGGTGGACCTGGAGTTCGACATCGCCCAGGGCCCTCGCACCTATGTCGAGCGGATCGACATCAGCGGCAACACGGTGACCCGCGACCGCGTCATACGCCGCGAGTTCCGCTTCGCCGAAGGCGACCCGAACGATCCCGCGCTGATACGCCAGACCAAGCAGCGCCTGACCGACCTCGGCTATTTCAGCGATGTCAAGGTGACGCCTGTGCCCGGCTCCGCCGCGGACCGCGTGGTGGTCAACACCGAGCTGACGGAAAAAGCCACCGGCGAGCTCTCGCTCGGCGGCGGCTACTCGACGACCTCTGGCGTGCTGGCGCAGGCCGGTCTGCGCCAGCACAACCTGATCGGCACCGGCATCGACGCCGGCATCAACGGCACCATCGCCGAACGTCAGAGCCAGGTCGACATCTCCGCCACCGACCCGTATTTCCTCGACCGCAACCTGGTCGCCGGCGGCGACATTTTCTACCTGACCAACAACAACCAGTACGTGTCCGACTACAGCGAGACGCGCTACGGCATCTCGGCGCGCCTCGGCTACGCTTACAACGACCATATCAGCCAGGCGTTCAACTACACGGTCAGTGACCGCGACGTGAACAACATCAGCCAATTCGCCAGCGTCTACGTGCAGGACGAAGCGGGTTATTCGCTGCTCTCCCAGATCGGCCAGACCCTGTCCTTCGACTACCGCGACAGCCGGGTGGCACCGCACTCCGGCTTCATCGTACGCATCGGCAACGATCTGGCGGGCCTGGGCGGCGACGAACATTATCTGCGCTCGAAGATCGACACGACCTATTTCATCCCGCTCGACTTCGTGACAGGCAATTCGCTATGGGGCATCTCGCTCAGCCAGGGTGCCGGCTATCTGGACAACTTCCAGAGCAAGGAGCGCATCATCGACCGCTTCTTCCTGGGCGGCGACAATCTGCGCGGCTTCCTGGACCAGGGCGTTGGGCCGCATTCGGTGGCGTATTCCACGTGCCTCACCTCGGTCGCGGCGAACTTCGCAGCGACAGCGACAGCCACGTCACCCGGAAGTGGCGCCTGTCCACAAGGTGACATCTTCTATCACGGCAGCGACAGCATAGGCGGCAACTTTATCTACACCCAAAGCACAGAGCTGCACTTCCCGCTGCCGGTACCCGCCGACTTCGGCCTGACGGGCCGTACCTTCGTGGATTCTGGCGGCCTGTCCGGCCTGAACGTGCCGCCCAACGCGGCCACCAGTTGCCTGGCCACCTTGCCGCGCGTCCATGGCCGCATTGTGGACGACCACGGCGACTCGGTCAGCCAATGCTTCTACGATGGCGGCGGGATACGTCTCTCGGCCGGTGTCGGCATCTCGTGGAAAAGCCCGTTCGGGCTGATCAACATCGATTTCGGCATCCCCCTGATCAAGCAGCCTTACGACCAGACACAGGTCTTCAAATTCGGCTTCGGAACGAGGTTCCAATGACACGCACACGCTTGCCCCACGCCGCTGCACTCGCGGCGCTGCTGATGCTGCCTGCCGCCACGCTGCCGGCGCAGGCGCAGAGCAGCCCCGGCTACTTCATCCCGCCTGCGCCTGCCACACCCCGCACGGCGCCGCCGGCACGCACGCCGCGCACGGCCCGTCCCGTGCCGGTGGCAGCAGCCCCGCTGCCGCAGGATTCCGAGCAGGTGGCGGACGAGCAGGGCCAGCAGCAGCAGCCCTTGCCGCCGCTGCCGACTCCGCCGGTTCCCACCCTGCCGGCGCTGCCGAAAGTGGCGCCGCCGCCCACCGTGATCATCGGCGTGCTCGGCGTGCCAGACGTGATGCGCCAGTCCAACGCCGCGCAGATCATCCAGCGCGTCATAGGCGCCCGCAAGGAGCGCCTGCGGGTGGACGTGGAGCACGCGCAGGCAAGCTGGCGCGCGATGGAGCAGAGCCTGCAGGCTGACGCCCCGAAGCTCTCGCCGGACCAGGGCCGTGCCCGCGAGCGCGCCTTGCGTGACCGCGTGAACTCGGACCGCCGCGGCTTGCAGGAGCGCAACCGCATCGTCGCCGAGGCCGGCCAGGTGGCGCTGAACCAGATCGAAAGCACGCTGGTGGCCGTCATCCGCCAGGTGGCCGAAAGCCACAACATGAACGTGGTGCTGCACCGCAGCCAGGTGGCGCTGAACATCCCCGAGTTCGACATCACCGACCAGGTGGTGGCCCAGCTCAACAAGCTGATGCCGACCGTGCAGATCCCAGAGGACGGAATTGATCCGGCCAAGCTGCCGAAGGACTGGGGCACACCGGCCTCGCTGGCCGCAGCCAGCCCCGCGCAGCCCACGCATTGAGGCCAGGGCTGCGATGGCTGAGGTGCGCGCGATGATGAACGCACGATGAGGGAAGACGCGCCCTCGCCTTCTTTGCTGGGTGATCCTCGCTTTTTCGAGCGGACGGGACCCTATAGCCTGACCGAGCTTGCTGCCGCGGCAGGCGGCACGCCGGAGCGGACGGACGCGCTGGGCGGCCGAAAGCTGACAGGCGTGGCCGCCTTGCAGAGTGCCACGCCCGAGCAGGTGGCCGTGCTGCACAACCCACGTTACGTGGCCGCGGCGGAGCAGACAGCGGCGGGCGTTGTGATCATTGGGGCGGCGCTGGCAAAGCGGGTGCCGCAAGGCAGCGCCGTCATCATCGCGGCGGACCCCCACCTCGCCTGGGCGCAGGTCTGCCGGCTGTTCCACCCGGAACCCCGCGCCACGTCCGCCATTCATCCAACCGCGGTGATCGATCCCTCGGCAGAACTCGGCGCAGACGTGGAGATAGGACCCTACGCTGTCATCGGCGCGCGCGTCATCCTAGGTGCGTCCTGCCAGATCGGCCCGCACGCCGTCATCCACCCGGGCGTGCAGATGGGTCCCGGCTGCCGCATCGGCGCGGGCGCCAGCGTCAGCCACGCGCTGCTCGGCGCGCGAGTCTATGTCTACACAGGCGCGCGCATCGGCCAGGAAGGCTTCGGCTTCGCCATAACGCAGCAGGGCTTCGTAAGCGTGCCGCAACTCGGCCGGGTGATCCTGCAGGATGACGTGGAGGTGGGCGCCAATTCAACAATCGACCGCGGCGCCTCGCACGATACCGTCATCGGCGCCGGCTCGCGCATCGATAACCTGGTCCAGATCGGCCACAATTCGCAGCTGGGACGCTACTGTGCCATGGCCGGGCAATCCGGTATGGCGGGCTCCTGCACGCTGGAGGATTTCGTCCAGATCGGCGCGCAGGCCGGGCTGGGCGGGCATCTGCGGGTGGGTGCGCGCGCCCGCATCGGCCCGCAGGCCGGCGTGATGTCGGACGTTTCAGCGGGCACGGACGTAATAGGCAGCCCGGCCTTGCCGGTGCGCGAGTTCTTCCGCAACGTCGCGGCCTTGCGCCGCCTGGCAAAACGCGGGAATTCAGCGCCTGCCTCGGGTGAGGCCCCGGGCAGGGATGGGCAGAAGGCGGCAGGCTGAAAGCGATGGACGGGACGGCACAGGACAGCAAGGCGGATCCGGATCTGCCCGGGCAGACGCCAGAATTGGTCGAGACGGCAGCCACGATTGCGCTGGTCGACATTGCGCAGATCATGCACGCGATCCCGCACCGCTTCCCCATGCTGCTGCTGGACCGCATGGTCGATGTGGTGCCGCATGTCTCGGCAATCGGCATCAAGAACGTGACCGCGAACGAGCCATTCTTCCAGGGCCATTTTCCCGGCCACCCGGTGATGCCAGGCGTGCTGATCATCGAGAGCATGGCACAGACTTCCGCCGTGCTGGTGGTGCTTTCGCTGGGGCCGCAGGCGGCCGGCAAGCTGGTCTATTTCATGACGATCGAGAGTGCGAAGTTCCGCCGCCCCGTCGTGCCAGGCGACCAGCTGCGCATCCACGTCACGCGCGAGCGCCGGCGCGGCGGCGTATGGAAGTTCTCCGGCGTGGCGAGGGTCGATGGGGTCTCGGTGGCTGAAGCGACTTACGCGGCCATGATCATGGATGTGCCGCCGGGCGAGACGTGATGGACAACTTGGTCGAACTGCCGGCGATGGGGCGGGTGCACCCTACCGCCATCGTAGCCGCAGGCGCCCAGGTGGCAGCCGATGCGGAGATCGGCCCTTGGTGCAGCGTGGGGGCGAGCGTGGTGATCGAATCGGGCGTGCGCCTGGTCAGCCACGTGGTGGTAGACGGCGACACGCGCATCGGCGCTGGCGCCATACTCTACCCGTTCTGCACCGTGGGGCTGCCGCCGCAGGACCTGAAATACCGTGGCGAGCCCACACGCACGATCATCGGCCCGCGCACCCAGATTCGCGAGCACTGCACCATACACCGCGGCACCATCACCGGCAGCGGCGTCACCTATGTTGGTGCCGACTGCCTGCTGATGGCCGTGGTGCACGTGGCCCATGATTGCGTGCTGGGCGACGGCGTGATCGTGGCCAACAACGTGGTGATGGGCGGCCATGTGACCATCGGCGATGGCGCCGTGATAGGCGGGGCCACCGCACTGCACCAGTTCGTGCGTATCGGCCGCGCCGCCATGGTGGGCGGCGCCTCGGGTGTGGAGGCGGACGTGATCCCGTTCGGCACCGTGCTCGGCAACAGGGCGCGGCTGACCGGGCTTAACGTGGTCGGGCTTAAGCGGCGCGGCGTGGATCGCGCCGGCCTGCACCGGCTGCGCGCCGCGTTCCGCCTGCTGTTCGCCGCCGACGCCGAAGGAGTGGTGTTTGCCACTCGCCTGGCCGAAGCCCGCGCGATGGCTGATGACACGCTGGTGGCCGAGATGCTGGCGTTCATCGATGTGCCCAGCCGCCGCGGCCTGGTGCGCAGCACGGCCCGGCTCGACGACGAGCCGGTGTAGAGCGACGCTGCAAGCCGGCGAAGACCAGCCGCTATCCCGCGTTGCGCGCGGGATCAGGCGGACGCCATCCCGGCAGTTAGTGCAGGACTGGCCTCGCAGGCTCTGCCTGCTGCTCTTCCAGGCCGTTGGTGCCGCTCTCGCAGGCTGCCATTTCGAGCGCGTCCTCGATCGCAGTCAGCGTGCGGAGCAGCTTTAACGATGCGGCTTCAGCGGCCAGGAATTTTAGGCAGTGCAGGATGCCGTTGACGGTGGGGGTCAGGCCCAGCTCGTTCTCGTCCATGCCCGTAAAATCCTTCATATCACAACTCCGTGATCAATGAAGCCATTGTTAGTTTGCATACGAACCGAACGCAACGAAAAACTCACTATTTTTGGATCGTAGTACCAAAAAATGTTTTTGAGATCGTTCCCATGCTCCAACGCTTAACCGTCACCAGTCGCCGGCTGAAAGGCCTAGCTTCATGACGCCCGACACCCCGCTCGGCATCCTGGCCGGTGGCGGCCCTTTTCCAGGCCAGGTCGCAGAAGCCGCCGCGGCTGCCGGCCGTGGCGTATTCATCATCGGCTTCGAGGATTTTGCCGAGCCGGCGGTGATCGCGCCGTATAAACACGCCATCGTCCGCCTGGGCGCCGCCGGCCGCATGCTGTCACTGCTGCGCGCCCAAGGCTGCCGGGACCTCGTGCTCGTGGGCCCTGTCCGCCGGCCCTCGCTGCTGGACCTGCGGCCAGATGCCGAAGGTGCCCGCATACTCGCGCGCATCGGCCGCAGCGCCTTTTCCGGCGACGACGGCCTGCTCGCCGCGGTGGTACGCGTTCTGGCCGAGGAAGGCTTTCGCATCATCGGCGCCCACGAGGTTCTGACCTCCGCCCTCGGCCCCGCCGGCCAGGCCGGCCGCATCGCACCCGACGCCCAGGCGCTGGCCGATATCGAGCGTGGCATGGCCGTGTTGCGCGCGCTCGGCCTAGCCGATGTGGGCCAGGCTTGCGTGGTGCAGGCCGGTTGCGTGCTGGCGGTGGAAGCCATCGAGGGCACGGACCGGATGATCGCGCGCGCGGCCGAACTGCGCCGGCCTGGGCCAGGCGGCGTGCTGGTGAAGCTGGTCAAGCCCGGCCAGGACAGGCGCGCGGACCTGCCCACGATAGGGCCGCGCACGGTTCAAGCGGCTGCGGCGGCGGGCCTGCGGGGGGTGGCGTTCGAGGCGGGCGGAACGCTGGTGACGGATATGGCGGCGTGCGTGAAAGCGGCGGATCGGGCGGGCGTTTTTTTGGTTGGAGTGGAGCCAAATAGGTAAAAACCAGATGCGCGGCGCCTTGATGCAGAGCGAGTTCTGCAAAAGCAGCGAACACCTGTGGCACCGCTTCAGGCGAAGAGAAGCTTCCACCCCCGCCCTCAAGATCGGGGGTCGGGGGCCTGGAGGCCCCAGCGGGGTGTGGGGCAGCGCCCCACGCCTTAATTCACTCTGCCAACTCCCGAGACCGCGCAGCCGCCGCCGAAAGGGCAAGAGCAAGCGAAGCAGGCCAGGCTGCCTTGTCCATAAGCACCCCCAGAGCCCGTTCCGTAACCCCGTTCGGGCTGGTGACGTTGCGCCTGAGCTGCGCGGACTCCTCCTTCGAGGCAGCCAGCAAGGCGCCTGAGCCGGAGACCGTCTTGCGGGCCAGCTGCCGTGCCAGCGCGGGCGGCAGGCCTTGCGCCACGCCTTCCTCTTCCAGCAGCTCCGCCAGCAAAAAGACGTAGGCCGGGCCGCAGCCGGACACCGCAGTCACAGGGTCGATGAGCGCCTCGTCGTCCAGCCAGACCAGCTCGCCTGATGCGGCGAGCAGGCGCGTGCAAAGCGAATGCTGCGCAGGCGTGACGCCTGGGCCGGCCACGGCCACGGTCATGCCTTGGCCAATGGCGGCCGGGGTGTTCGGCATGGCGCGCACCACAGCATTTGGCACGCCCAGCAGCGCGGACAGGCGCGCGACGGTCAGGCCCGCGAGTATGGACAGCACCACGGCGCCGGGCGGCAGCAGCTTGCCAACAACAGGCAGCAGGTCCGCCGCCATCTGCGGCTTGATTGCAAGGACGACAGCGCCGGGCCGGAAGCCGGTGGGCAGGGCCGCGAGGCTTGGCACCAAACTATCCTGCTGGCGCGCGACGCCACGCGGCAAAGCGGGGTCCACCAGCACGCAAGGCGGCAGGTCCTGCGTGGCCCAGCCGGCGAACATCGCAGCACCCATCCGCCCTGCGCCCAGAAGCAGGACAGCCGGCAGCCCGGTTTCGCTCAAAGATTGTGCCTCAGGCTTCGCCCACGCATTCCAGCATGGCGGCTTCCAGCGCCTCGGCCGGCGCCTTGCCGCCCCAGAGCACGAATTGAAAGGCGGGATAGAAGCGCTCGCACTCGGTGATCGCGATGTCGATCATGTCCTCAAGGCTTTCGGCCGAGGCGCCTGGTGCGCCGCGCAGCAGCACGGAGTGGCGGAACAGCGGCATGCCGTCGTCGCTGTCCATGCCGAAATGACCGATCCACAGGCGCTCGTTGGCAAGCGCCAGAAGCTCGTAGAGCGCGGCGCGACGAGGGCTGGGCACCTTCAGGTCGAACGTGCAGGTGAAGTGCATGGCGGAGATCTCTGCCGACCAGCTGAAATACAGCCCGTAGTCGCACCATTTACCGGGAGCTTCGGCCGCCATCTCGGCGTCCGAGCGGCGGTCGAACACCCATTCGTTGGCGGAGACGATCTGCTCCATGACGTCGAGCGGGTTGGCGGCGGGGTTGGCGTGCATGCTTAGAGACATACGGATATCCCCTGGAGGCAGCAGCCGGGCCGGCACTGCTTTCAATAACTTAGGGGGCGATGTGGAGTCGCGGCAAGAGGAAGGCAAGCAAGCAGTCCTTTTTTGAGAAAAAGGACCAAAAAACTTTTGACTCCGCTGTCGCGCGTCTGCGGAAAAAACCGCGACAGCCGGACAAAAGTTTTTTGCTTCTTTTTTGCAAAAAAGAAGGCCTTGCTTGCTTCCTTGCTCATGCCCGCGTCAGCAAAGTCGCATCCCCATAAGAATAGAAACGATACCCGGCGCTGATCGCATGCGCATAGGCCGCCTTCATGCGCGCGGTGCCGGCAAAGGCGCAGACCAGCATGAACAGCGTTGAGCGCGGCAGATGGAAGTTGGTCAGCAGCAGGTCCGCGCTCCGCACGCGCCGCCCCGGGTGGATGAAAATGTCAGTCTCGCCGGCAAACGGCCGGGTCTCGCCGTCCTCGCCCGTCGCGGTCTCCAACAGGCGCAGGCTGGTGGTGCCCACCGCCACGATGCGCCGCCCGGCCGCGCGCGCCGCGTTTATCATTGCGCAGGACGCCGCATCCAATACGCCATGTTCAGCGTGAATGCGATGCCCGGCCAGGGTCTCGCCGCGCACGGGCAGGAACGTGCCTGCTCCCACATGCA
>CAXTJZ010000121.1:0-11432 GCA_964244695.1 uncultured Acetobacteraceae bacterium | reverse complement strand
CGAATGCCGTTCGTTGCAATTTAACCACATTTTCGCTGCCTGCCGAGTTTTTGCGACAAATCTCAGCTCCGCAGATAACTGGCTGAAACAGCCCTGATCAGTATTCGGCCGCCTGTCTGGACGGCTGGAGATCGAGACGGCTCTTGCCGCGATGACCACTGCTTGAAAGCCGGACCGAGAGGACCAGCAGGATGGGCGCGACCCCTACGCCCACGCCCAGCCGGCAGCCGGCAGCAAGCGGAAAAGCCATAAGGGACAGGAGCATGCAGCCGGCCAGCCAGCCAGTCTCCTGGCTGAACTGCTGGCGTCCGGTGTTGCGCAGGGCGCGAACCAGCCAGGCGGCTGCGACCCCTGCCATCACCAGATCGTAGAACAGCAGAAAGGGCATCACCGCCATCGTGGCAGAGACCAGAACGGCGTTGGCGGCAGCAGGTTGTGGCCGGCCGGCATCCCTGCTCCATACCCAGCCGACGCAGCAGGAAGCTGCCGCACTCAGCCCGGCCTGCGCGATCCAGCCATACGAAGCAGCCACGCCGGCGAGTCGTAGGACGCCGGCTAAATCGACATGTCCGGCCAGCGCGATGCCCGTCTCGACGGTCTGCCGCGCCTGGGCGGCCATGCCCAGGAACGCCCGCCAGGTATCGACGCCGAACACCAGAGTAGAGGCTGTAACGAGTGTCACGACCGATAACGCCGCCCCCAGGACCGCCCGCCAGCGCCGGCCCGCCAGCAGGGCCACCGGAATGAGCAACCCGAAATGCGGCTTGAAGCACAGCGCCCCGAGCAGGGCGCCGCCGGCCATCGGCCGGCGCTGCAGGAGCAGCGTACCGCCCGCCATCAGCCCTGCCGAAAGGAACGAGTTCTGCCCCCATCCTAGTGCCCACCACACGGCGGGAATGGCGGCGAGGCAGGTCGCCGCCTTGGCGCCGCCGCCTGCAATCCGGGTGGTCAGGAGCAGCCAGATCACCGCAGTGACCGACTCGAAGAGGATGAAGGCCGCGAGATAGGGCAGCCGGGCCAGCGGCGCGCAGACGAGCAGGAACACAGGCGGGTTGAGAAAACGCTTCTCCTCCACGCCAGGCGCGATCACCGCCTCCTCCAGCGTCCGGTGCGCCACCGGATCGTAGGCGCTGCCCGGGTGGCCGAAATTCGCCAGCAGTCCGGCGGTGTAGAAGCTGGCGAAATCCGTGGTCGTCGGCGGTTTTGGCATCTGGCCAAAAGCGCCATGTGTTCCGGCGATACAGAAAAGCAGCCCGAACAGCTGAATACCCACCAAGATGCGGGCTATGCGGCCAAAATGCTGCACCAGCCAGTTACCGGCTGGCGCGTCCTGCGCGCCGGTTGGCGGCGCGCCGCCAACTGGCGCATTCGCGGCGCTGTTGTTCACCCAGGCTGCCGGACGGCCATGTCATGTGACTGGCCTGCAGCGGGCCGAGCCGCTGGCGAAACGCGCCGCGCCGCAATGACCAGGAACCAGATGACAAGCAGCGGTTCGGCCCGCCCTGCCGGGACAAGCGCCGGCGGCGCCAGCATGGGCGCCAGCCAAAGCAGCAGCAGAACGATCGCGTCGGCGAGGCGTGGCGTGGCCAGCCCGGCAAACCAGAGCGCGCCTGCGGCGGCAAGCAGGATCATGTCGTAGGTGCTGGAGTGCGGGGCCGCCAGGATGCTGGCGGCAAGCAGGATGGCCAATCTGCGGTCAGGCTGCAGGGGCCGGCGCCAGGCGCGGTAGACGAGGATCATGGCCAGGGCTATGGCAGCAACCTGCAAGACTTGGGTAAGCAGCGGAGACGCGCCCAGAAGTTCGGCACAGGTGTAGACGCTATTGCCCCAAATCCGTCCGGAAATCACCCATTTCGAACCGGCATCGCCGTAGGACGAAGCGGCCCGGCCGAGCCACCACAGCCAGGGCTGCCAGCCGAACACCGCAACGCTGGACATGGCCAATCCGCAGGAAGAGATCAGAGCGCCAAGCATGCCGCGCCATTGTCTGATCGCGAGCATGGCCACCGGCACCATCAGCCCGAACTGCGGTTTCACGCTGCCCAGGCCTAATATCACTCCCGCAAGCAATGGACGGGTAGGCAGCAGGCGGAGCCCTAACACGAGCAGCCCTGCGACCAGGAAGCCGCATTGCCCGTCCACCGCGTTGATCGACGCCGCCGGGCAGAGCAGCGCCGCCAAGGCGATCCATTTCGCGGCCTCGGGGCGGTCGGGCTTGAAGAGGAGCGCGCTGCCGAGAAGCAGAGCGCCGGTCACCTGGAACGCCGCATAGGACGCAGCGAACCCGAGCAGGCCGAACGGGAGCAGGATGATCAGGAAGGACGGTGGATACACCCAGGGCCGGTAGAACAACCGCTGCGGCAGGAGATGGGCGAAGCTGCTGTTGATGTAGGCGGTGAAACCGTCACCATCGCGGGTCAGGCCGAAATGGTGCGTGATCGCCAGCCGTATGGCGCCGTAGAGCACCATCCAGTCCGAGCCTGGCGCGATGTAGTCGAACCCAATGGAACCGGGATGATGGAAGGTGGAGAGGAAAACCGCCCAGCCGTAGAGTGCGGCAGCCGCAGCAAGGAGTGCCGCGGGCCACAGATGTCCGTATTTGTTTATTACGTTGCTGTGCATGTTTCGATGATTTATACGGCGGCGGCTGGGCAGGCAAGCTGTTCCGGTTTGCTAAGGAAGCAGGGCTTCTTTTTTGAAAAAAGCAAAAAACTCTTGCTCCCTCGCTTGCATGGGCAACCGGCCTTGTTCTGCAAACGCGAGCACTGGCAGGACCAAATTCGATAGCTCACCAGGCAGGTGAGCAAAAACTTTTTGTCTTTTTTTCAAAAAAGGACTGCTTGCTTTCTTCAGTCAACCTCAAGATGAAATGGTGCGAGATAAGATCCGTGAGCCCTGCCTGGATCGCCGCCGTAGCCATACTGGGCGCCGTCCTGTTCGTGCCGGCCGTGCTGAACGATGGCGACACGTTCTCCCACATTGCCGCCGGCGCCTGGATGATCCGGCACCGCATTGTTCTGGACCATGATCCGTTCTCGGCGACCCGGCTTGGCGCACCCTGGGTGGCGCATGAATGGCTGGCCGAGATCGCCATGGCCGTCTGTTACCGTGTCGCCGGCTGGAGCGGGGTGGTGGCTCTGACAGGGGTGGCCGCGTCGGCCGCGTTCTATAACCTCGGTCGCCACCTCTCCCGCTGGCTGCGGCCCGGCCCGGCCCTGCTGCTCCTGCTGCTCTCGGCCGCTTGTATCACGCCGGACATGCTGGCGCGGCCGCACATCCTGGCGCTGCCCGTCTTCGAGGCATGGGTGGCCGGGCTTCTCATCGCGCGTGCACAGGCGCGCGCGCCGTCCTGGTGGCTGGTGCCGCTGATGTGCTTGTGGGCCAATCTGCATGCCGGTTTCCTCATCGGTCTGGCCCTGGTGGTGCTCTTGGCCGCCGAGGCGGTGCTGGCCAGCCTGCCAAGCTGGCGCCCGGTCGCCTTGCGCTGGGCGGCTTTCCTCGCCGCCAGCACGGCGGCCGCGCTGGTGACCCCGCATGGTCTCTCCGGCCTGCTGCTGGGCTTCAGGATGTCCGGCATCGCAGAACTCTCCAACGTGTCCGAGTGGCAGCCCACAAGTTTCGCCACGCTGCAACCGCTGGAGATACTGATTCTCGTTGGCCTCTACATGGGTCTCGGGCGAGGAGCGCGGCTGGCACCGATGCGTCTGCTTATCGCACTCGGACTGTTGCACATGGCGTTGCAGCACACCCGCCACACGCTGCTGATCGGGGTGATCCTGCCGCTGCTGATCGCCGAGCCGCTCGGCGCGGCTCTACCTGCTTCTATGCGCACCCGCGCGCGCCGTTGGGTGGACGGCGCGGGTCTGCTGGCAGCTTCGCTTCTGCTGGTGGGGCGGCTGGCCACGCCCATCGTGCGTACGGACGGGCCCACGGCGCCGATCACCGCCCTGGCCCACGTGCCGGCCGGCTTGCGCGCGCAAGCGGTGCTCAACGACTATGCGTTTGGCGGCTATCTCATCTTCGCCCATGTACGCCCGTTCATCGATGCTCGGGTGGAACTGTATGGCGCGGCGGCGCTCCGGCAGTACACAGCGATCATCCACCCTGACAGGGCGGCACTGGCCGGCGCGCTCGAGAGCGGTCACATCGCCTGGACGATGCTTTCGACCGGCAACCCGGCGGTAGCGGTCATGGACATGCTGCCCGGGTGGTGCCGGTTATATGCCGATGACTTGGCGGTGGTGCATGTGCGGGAGGGATGTGCACGGTAGGGATGAAGCCGCCCTAGTTGAAAAGGGTGATAGATCTACCGCTTTCGCCTGCACGGTCCCGTGCGCCGGTTCAGCAACCAGACTAGGGCGCATAGTTCTGTTGTCTTCCTGTCAAACGGCGGTGCTTCCCCTCCTGCTTCACACGCGCAACGATCACGCAAAGCAGTGCGGCCAGCGCAACCGGCATCACCGAGACCCCGATGGCCAAATTGCCGTTGCGCGCTGCCAACGGCAGCACGAAGCAGAGAACCAGCATTATCTTCTCGTATCCGAGCCATCCGGCTGCCACGCCGCGTGACACCAACCAGGCCATGGGAACAGCCAGGCAGACCAGGTCGTAATCCATCAGGTAGGGCGTGCAGAGCATGGCGGCTGCTACGAGAGTTGCGACCTCGGCGCCCGCTCCGGGCCGGCGCCAGGCGACCCACCCCAGAGCGACCAGCCCGGCGGCGCCCGATGCCGCCTGGACAGCGCCGGCAAGCGCCCTGCTGCCGCCGAGCAATCGCACGCCGGTGAACACGCTGACGAGTTTCGGCCAGATACCTGGGTCCCACAGGATCGATTGTATGAACGGTGTTGCCGCGAAGAACGCACGCCAGGCGCCTGCGCCAAGCACCAGCCAAGACATGGCGAGAAGGGAAACCGCCATGACCGCGCAAGCGGCCAGAGCGCGCAGGCGCCAGGCTAGAAGCAGGGCCAGCGGAATGCCGATCGCGAGTTGCGGCTTGAACACCAGCAGCCCCAGACATGCGCCAGCCAGTGCTGGCCGGCGGTCCAGCAACAGCATGGCGCCGGCAAAGCAGCTGGCCGTCACGAACCCGTTCTGTCCGATCGTTGCATTTAGTATGGCGGCAGGAAAGACAATCACTGGCAACAGCGGCCAGCCACGCGGCACCAGCGCGCGCAGACTGAACACGAAAGCGATGTAGCCGGCAGCCAAAAATGCCGGGAGCGCCAAGATGTAGGGCAACGCTGCAAATGGCAGGCACAGCAGCATCCAGACCGGTGGATACAGGTAGTAGAACAGCCCTCCGCTGGTCTGGGCGGCGCTCGCCTCCACGGCGCGTATCGCCGGCATGTCGTAGGCCAGGACGGGATGGCCCTGCAGGGCCAGGCGGGCGCCGGACCAGAACGGATCGAAGTCGGACGCTATCGGACGCCAATGCGGGTCTGCCAGCGCAGGCAGGAATATCCCCGCTTGAGCGGCCAGGCCGAAAATCAGCACGGCAGCCGAAAACAGCCGGCAATAGGCCAAAGCGCGGTCTGCGCTCAGCCAATCTGCCTGCCGCAGCGCACGATGTGTCCGCAGCATGCTAGCTACGACCATGCGGGAACGCGCGCCGGCAGCCACGCCGCGCGCCGCGCCAGCATGGCGAGCAAAAGCACGACCAGCGGCGGCCCGATCGCCACGCTCGCCAGCATCCCGCAGGCGCGCGCGGCAAGGGGTGAGAGGAAGAGCGCCGCCAGAAGCAGCTTCTCCCCGCTTCGCCATCCCGTGTTCTGGGCCAGGGCCGTCAGGCAGACGAGGGGGACGGCCAGAAGTGTCAGGTCGTAATCATACAGGAAAGGCGTGAACAGAAGCGCGGCCGCGGTCAGCGCCGCCATCTCCACCTTCGCTCCCGGCCGGCGCCAAGCCACCCAGGCCAGCCCGGCCACAGCCGCCGCCGAGAGCACGGCCTGCGCAGCGTAGGCCACGCCGTTGCCGCCGCCGGCCAGCCGGATGGCACCGAACAGGCTCTGCATCTTCGGCCACTTGATTGCTATCGTCTCGATGTCTGCCCGTGCGTTGCCGGCATTGCCTAGGAAGCCACGCCAGACGCCGCCACCCAGCACCGCCCAGGACAGCGCGGCCATAGCGAATGCGGTGGCGCCGCACGCGATCAGCGCCCGCCAGCGCCGCGCCAGCAGCAGCGCCACCGGCACGCACACCGCGAGCTGCGGCTTACAGGCGAGGCCGCCCAATGCAGCGCCCGCCAGCATCGGGCGCTTCTCCAGCCACACCGCGCCAGCGGCGAAACAGCTCGCAGACAGCGCGGCGTTCTGCCCTGACAGGCCGTTCATCAGAAATCCGGGGAACGTCAGCAACGGCAACCACGCCCAGCTCTGCGGCAACACGCGCCGCAACAGCAGAAGCACCAGCACCAGTTCGGCGGCGATAAAGACCGCCAGAGCAGTGCTATAACCAAGCCAGCCCAGCGGTGAGACGAGCAGCAGGAAGGTTGGTGGGTAGTAGAAAGCCAGGTAGCCTGGCGGCATCACGGTTGAGGCGCGCTCGGTGGCTTCGATGGCCACGTTGTCGTAAGCAGCAGCGGCGTGGCCGCTCACGGCCAGCTTTGCCGCAGCCCAGAACGCGGCGAAATCAAGGGCGACCGGCTTGGCGCTGGCATGAGCTAGCGTCAGCCAGCCGATCCAGATCAGGAAGGCCAGCATGGCCGAGCCTAGGAGGGCGCACCAGGTTCTGGCCCGATCGGCAGTCAGCCAGGGTGCGCTCAGGTCCATTCGTTACGGTCTACGATAAGACATGGCAGGAAGGAAGGTTTTCTTTTTTGGAAAGAAGAAGCAGATTTCTGTTTTCCGCCTGCACCGGCGTCCGGCTCGGTTTTGCAAACACGATTTTGGCACGAGACAGACCGGCGGGATGCAGCGCCCCTTTGCGGTTTGCCCGCCCCTGTGTTTAGACCCCCCCGATCATGAGGCACTTCCTGGATTTCGAGAAACCGATCGCCGAGCTGGAAAGCAAGATCGAGGAACTGCGGCACATGTCCGAGCCGGAAGGCATGAACATCGCCGAGGAGGTCTCACGCCTCACAGACAAGGCCGACCGCCAGCTCCGGGCCACCTACGCCAAGCTCACGCCCTGGCAGAAGACCCAGGTCGCCCGCCACGAGGACCGGCCGCGCGCGCTCACCTACATCGCCCAGTTGATCACTGACTTCGCCCCTCTGGCCGGCGACCGCGCCTTCGCCGAGGACGCCGCCATCGTGGGCGGCCTGGGCCGCTTTCAGGGCCGCCCGGTGATGGTGCTGGGCACCGAGAAGGGCACGGAAACCGAGTCGCGCGTGCGCCACAATTTCGGCTCGGCCAAGCCGGAGGGCTACCGCAAGGCGCGCCGCCTAATTGAGATGGCCGGGCGGTTCTCGCTGCCGCTGCTCACCTTTGTGGACACGTCCGGCGCGTTCCCCGGGATAGATGCCGAGGCGCGCGGGCAGGCAGAGGCGATCGCACGCTCCATAGAGGCCTGCCTGGACGCGCCAATACCTATTGTAGCCACGATAATCGGCGAAGGCGGCTCGGGTGGCGCGATCGCGCTGGCCACGGGCGACCGCGTGCTGATGCTGGAACACGCGGTCTACTCGGTAATCTCGCCAGAAGGCTGCGCGAGCATATTATGGCGTGATGCGGCACAGGCGGCCACCGCTGCAGAGGCGCTGAAGATCACGGCGTCCGACCTGAAGTCGCTCAAGCTTATCGATGAGGTGATCGCCGAACCGCTGGGCGGGGCCCACCGCGACCCGACGGCGGCGGTCGCGGCAGTGGGCGTGGTGATAGGCGAGGCGCTGGCCACGCTGACCGGGCTGGAGCCGGCCGCGTTGCGCGCGCAGCGTCGGGACAAGTTCCTGGCGATGGGACGCGAGGGGCTGGTCTGACCGGGACGGCACCGCAACCCGCCAGACTTCCTGCGCTCGACGGGCTACGCGGCGGCCTAGCCGCTATTGTAGTTGCCGACCACGCACTGACGGAGCTGGGCAGTACGATTTTAGGGGTAGCTGCCGGGTTTGCGGTCGCCGTCTTCTTCCTCCTATCGGGCCTTGTCCTCACCCGCGCGTGGGACTACCGCTTCGGGAAGTTTCTCGCACGCCGGTTCGTGCGCCTATGGCCGGTGTTCGCTTTTTGCCTTGCTGCAGCTGGTTTGCTCGCGATGCGCATGCCCGCTTTGTTGGAATTTTTTTGGATCCCGTATCCACGGTACGACGCCAATGAACTCTGCCCGCCTATGTGGTCCTTGTTCATTGAGGCTTGGGCCGCGCTAGTGATGCCGCTGATCGCCTGGTCTGGGCGTGGCGGGGTAATTCGCACGCTTGCCTGCATGGCCGTCTGTGTCGCTATGGCCGTGTTCTGGCATCCGGCGGACCTTGCAGTACGGGCGTTCGTCTCTTACGGGGTGTGCTTCGTCGCCGGCGCCGGCATGTCGCGTATTAATTTTTCGAGCCCGTTGCTTGAATCCGCGGTGCCGCAATGGTTGGGCCGCATCTCGTACAGCCTCTACCTCTCGCACTGGCTGGTTTTGCAAGGCCTGACGCAAGCTTTCGGCAGGCCTGGCGCGTTAGCTGGCGCTGTGTTGTCATTTCCAATCGGCTGGTGCGTATGGTTTTGCTTGGAGCGGCCGAGCATACGCGCGTCTCGGGCAGTTGCTATGAGATGACGCCAAGTAGCGTCGGCATCATGGGCAAGAAAGGAGTTCTTTTTTGAACGAAGAACCAAAAGACTTTTCCAAAATAGATTTACTTGCTTCAGAGGCGCACAACGGCTTGCCCCAGCATCTTGCGCGCCCTTGCACGCAAGGCTGCCGAGGGTGAGTCCAGCAAGCGTTGTGCCATATCCACGGCATGGTCGCGCATGTCCTCCCGCCCTGCTCAACAAGAACATAGCAGTCAGGGCTTCGGCGGCGACAATCCGGCCGCCATCCTCCATCCACCGGTACGCGGTTTCGAACGCAAGCCGCCGCTCGCACGCGTCCAGCTCCAGCCTAGGCAGCATCTGCAATAGATGCCATCGCACGCCTGACTTCCCGGTTTGCAGCAGAACACCCAGGAGCGCTGTCTTTCTGGCCATTAGCAAATCGGGCTGCGTGCGCGAGGCTTTTTCTGCCGCATCAGCAGCTGCAAAGCGGGCTTGTGGATCGCCGTGCAGCATGGCCGATATGAGGCCGTTAAATGCTGCTTGCGAAATCGGCTTGGATTGATCTGGGCGCATGATACAAGAGGCGTCTGTCGTCAGGTGGAAAGACGGTTCGCGGACTGGGCGAGAAACTTTCCCATCAGACGACAAGGAGATTACGTCTTCGGCTCTCCGATAACTGGGTCGCCTCCTATTGCCCTGAACAGTGCTTCAACTTCCGCGATTGCCGCCTCGGCCTCCGCAGCGTCCACGCCTTTTGCCACAATCGCCACGCCGGACGCGTTGTCGCGGAGATACGGGTAGCTGCCTATGTCCAGCGCGGGGTAGCGCGCCTGTATTGCGGTCAGGCCTTCGGCGATGTCGCCTTCGCGCACGCCTGTCGCGTGCAGGCTGCGGCTGAGCACCGGTGCGCCGCCGGCCAGGCTGGGCGCCAGGCACTCGAACATCAGCCGCATGATCGCCGGCACGCCTGCCATGACGTGCACGTTGCCGATGGAGTAGCCGGGCGCGATGTGGCCGTTGTCGATGATGACGGCGCCGCGCGGCATTGTCGCCATGCGCTGACGGGCCGCGTTGAAGCCGCCCGGCGGGTAGTGCGCTTCCATGCGCGCCCACACCGTGGGTTCCGGCTCCCACGGCACGCCGAAGGCGGCGGCGATGCACTCGCTGGTTATGTCGTCATGCGTGGGGCCGATGCCGCCCGTGGTGAACACGTGGTCGTAACGCGCGCGCACTTCGTTGACGGTGGCGATTATGGCCTGCGCCACGTCGGGGATGATGCGCACTTCGCGCACCGGTATGCCCAATTCGCCCAGCCGCTTGGCGAGGAAGTTCACGTTGACGTCCTGCGTGCGGCCGGACAGCACCTCGTTGCCGATGACGAGCACACAGGCGGTGGGGTTGTCCGTCATGCTGCTTCCCGCGCGGGTTGGAACTCGGTGGACGCCAGGCCCTCGCGGGCGATGGCGCGCTGTACGGCGGGGCGCGCGAGCATGCGCCCCATGTGGTCCGACCAGGCGGTGTAGCGTTTCATGTCCATCTCCAGGCGTCGGCCCCAGCGGTAGAACACGACGGGATAGAAATCGGCCGCGCTGATGTGCTCACCCAGCAGCCACGGCGTTTTGCTTGCCATCGCCTCTATCTCTTCGAAATAGCCGGGAAGGTTGCGCCTGCCGCTCGCTTGCACTTCGGCCTGCGCCGCGGCGCCGTCGGCGAAACGCGGGCTGCGCCAGATCTGGGCCACCGCGGGATGCACCCAGATGGCGAAGAAGGCGAGCATCTCCGTCAGACGCGCCATTTTCCTGGCGTCGCCCAGCGGTAGCAGGTTCGCGTTTGGGTGCAGGTGGCCCAGATAAGAGAGGATGGCGATGGTTTCGGTGAGGACGAAATCACCGTCACGCAAGGCGGGCACGCGGCCGTGCGGGTTTATGCGCAGGTAGTCCGGCTTGCGGTGTTCGCCGTCTGGCAGGCTGACGCGCACGGCTTCGAAGGGGGTGCCGGTCTCTTCGAGCATGATGTGCGCGGCTAGGGAGCAGGAGCCTGGGGAGTAGAAGAGGGTTGGCATTGTTGGTGCCTTGAAGAAAGGAGAAAGCAAGGCCTTCTTTTTTGAAAAAAAGAAGCAAAAAACTTTTGCTACTGTCGCTGCTGACGCGCCTCGCTGTTACAGGAGTCTCACGAACGTTGCAGGTGCGGGGAAGTAAAAGTTTTTTGGTTCTTTTTTTCAAAAAAGAACTGCTTTCTTCCTTACAGAAAATCCCGCAGCAAAGGCACCAGGGGCTTGTCGGCCGCTGGCATCTCGTACTCGCTCAGCTTGCCCGGCTTCACCCAGGCCAGCGTCTGCCCTTCCAGCGGCTGCACGAAGCCCTGCCAGCGCCGGCACAGGTATAGCGGCATCAGCAGGTGAAACTTCTCGTAGGCGTGGCTGGCGAAGGCGAACGGCGCCAGGCAGGCGGCGGTAACGTCTATGCCCAGTTCTTCATGCAACTCGCGTATCAGGGCGGCTTCGGGCGTCTCGCCGGGGTTCAGCTTGCCGCCGGGGAATTCCCACAGGCCGGCCATTTTCTTGCCTTCCGGCCGGCGGGCGAGCAGCACGCGGCTGTCGGTGTCCACGAGCGCGCAGGCGGCCACCAGGAGCAGCTTGCGGCCGTCCGGCGCTTCGGTGGCTTCGGATTCCGCCGAGCCGAAGACGTCGTCGCGTGCGGCTTCGAACACGGCGACTTCTTCTTCGGCGTCACGTGCCAGGAAGTGCTGGGTGGCGCGGCC
>CAXTJZ010000120.1:0-11486 GCA_964244695.1 uncultured Acetobacteraceae bacterium | reverse complement strand
CGAACCAAGGCTTTCCGAGTCAGAGTCGGAAGTTCTACCGCTAAACTATCCCCCACCAGCCGGGGCTGCGCGGCAGCGGGGTAACACGCCTGACTTGGTTCTGGCAACCTGGGCAGCTCCTCCCCGGGCGAGCTACGCCGGTGCCGGTCCTCGCAGACGCGGACTCCGGTCGGGTATTTGCCGCACTCAGACCAATAGGGAGAAAGTCTTGGTCGGTGAAATCCAAGTTTCGGAGTAACACCCAACCGACCCAAAGGCCTCTTCGACGCGTGGTCAACGGTGGGCCGTCCAGACGACCGACATCGAGGAAGCCAAACAAGGCAGCCGCCCAGAAAAGCGCTGAGCGCTGAAGGTGCTCGCTCCGGAACTAGAGTCCGCCGTCCCTGCCTTAAAAGGACTGCTTCCTTCGCCTAAGGCAATCCGCCCCGAACGGTCCTTCCGCCACCAACCACGCCCTCGTAGAGTGCCCTCGACCGCAGGAGCTGCTCTCGAATGACCATAGCCTCAACCCTTCTGCGTCTGGCCCTGCCGCTCGCGCTCGCCGCCGCTGCGCCGGCCAACGCCGCACCGCTGGACCCGCTGGTGGCCTTCGCCCCGCTCACCCTGCCCAGCCCGCCAGGCGCCACCCGCTCAGCGGGCGGCATCCCAGGGCCCGCCTACTGGCAGAACCGCACGGATTACAGCATCGCCGCCCGCATAGACCCCACGACCCACACGCTGACGGCCACCGAGACCATAACCTACACCAACAACAGCCCGGACGCGCTGGACGTGCTCTGGGTGCAGCTCGATCAGAACATCTACCGCCGGGACGCCCGCGCCGCCGCCATGGAGCACGAGCCCGGCCGCACCGTTGCCGACTTCACCGACGGCTACCGGCTGGGCGAGATCACGGTGCAGCAGGACGGGCAGACCATAACGCCGTCACGCATCGTCACCGACACCCGTCTGCAATTGCGCCTGGCCAGGAAGCTGCCCGGCCGCGGCGGCGTTGCGCGCCTGCACATCGCCTACAGCTACACCGTGCCGGGCGCATGGGGCGGCCGCACCGCGGTCACCACCACGCCGCACGGCGACATCTACGAGATCGCCCAGTGGTTCCCCCGCATGGCCGTTTATGACGACCTGCGCGGCTGGGACACCGCCCCCTATCTCGGCAGCGAGTTCTACCTGGATTACGGTGACATCGATTATACCGTGACGGTCCCCTGGGACTACATCGTGGCCGGCTCGGGCGCCCTGCAGAACCCGGACCAGGTGCTGACCGCCACCCAGCGCGCCCGCCTGGCCCAGGCCGCCGGCAGCGACGCCACGGTGATGGTGCGCACCCCGCAGGAGGTCGGCTCGCCGGACAGCCGTCCCACCCAAGCCGGCGAGCAGACCTGGCGCTTCCACATGGACCACACGCGAGACGTGGCCTTCACCGCCTCGCCCGCCTTCGTGTGGGACGCCGCCCGCATAAACCTGCCCGGCGGCGGCCACGCGCTGGCCATGTCGGTCTATCCACCGGAATCCACGGGCGCCGGCAAATGGAGCCGCTCCACCGAATACGTGAAGTTCGCGATCGAGCATTTTTCCGCCCGCTGGTTCACCTATCCCTGGCCGGTCATGGTCAATCTCGGCGGCCACGGCGCCGGCATGGAATATCCCGGCATCGTCTTCGACGATAAACTGGATGCCGGCCGAGACCTGTTCTGGATCACCACCCACGAGGTCGGCCATAGCTGGTTCCCGATGATCGTCGGCAGCAACGAACGCCGCGACGCCTGGATGGACGAAGGCTTCAACACCTTCATCGACGTCTATGCGTCGGACGCCTTCAACCATGGCGAATACGCGCCCAAGCGCGACCCGGAATACGCCGAGCACGGCGGCAACCCGGCCGACGAAATCCTCCCCCTCCTGGCCGACACGCACGCGCCCACGATCATGATGCCTGCCGACCTGATCAGCGAAAAATACCGCCACGCCATGAGTTATTTCAAACCAGCTTTCGGCCTGGTGCTGCTGCGTGAGCAGATACTCGGGCCCCAGCGTTTCGATCCCGCCTTCCGCGCCTACATCGCCGCCTGGGCCTACAAGCATCCAACCCCCTCGGACTTCTTCCGCTTCATGGCAAGCCAGGCCGGCGAGGACCTGTCCTGGTGGTGGCGTGGCTGGTATTTCAACAACGAAACGCTCGATCTCGCGATCGCCAAAGTTGCCTACGCCGGCAACGATAACCAGCATCTGACCGTCGACATAGCAGCGCAGCAGCCGCTGGTGTTGCCGGCAACGTTAGAGATACGTTTCCAGGACGGCACCGCAAAGCGCCAGACCGTGCCTGTCGAGGCCTTCTTCAAGAGCAATCCGGCCGTGCTGACACTTTTCACGACCAAGAAGGTGCGCGACGTCACCATCGACCCTGATCATGTTCTGCCAGATGCTGACAGGAGCAATGACCAGGCTGCGGTGAAGTAAGCAAGCAAGGCCTTCTTTTTTGAAAAAGAAGCAAAAAACTTTTGCGACGTCGCCTGCGTCAATTCGCGTGCCGGTTTGCCAATACGAATGCTGGCAGAACCGGTGCATTTCTCGATGCAGGCGAAGTAGTAAAAGTTTTTTGCTACTTTTTTCAAAAAAGAAGGCTTTGCTTCCTTCCTACCTCCCCGCACGCGCCACAATCCGATCAAACACCTCCGCCTGATCCGGAAAGCGCGCCCGTGCTACCTCGCACGTCCTGACCAGCACCTCCCGATCGCCGCGCCGCGCATCAACCGTGGCAAGCATGCGATACCCGGCCAAACAGCCAGGATCAGCCGCCACAACCTCCGCTGCAAGGTCGCGCGCCTCGTCCAGCCGGCCGCTTTCGCGTGCCGTGCGGGCGCGTTCCAGCAGGGCGCGCAGGGGGCGCGGCTTCACGCGTCCGGGCTCCGGCGCCTCCACGCGCAGGCGCGTCCAGACCGAGATGTCCCAGTCCCGGTGCAGCTTGGCCGGGTAGAACCAGTCCGTCGCGCTCGCCGGGTCGGCAGCGGAGTTTCGCTTGAATACGAGCTTCGCCAGCGCCGGGTCGGCCATGTTGAACGTGACGGCCGCGCTGTTGCCGGTGAACATGATGGCCCCACCCGGCGTGGTCACGGGAAAGTCGCCCCAGGCGCCGCAGATGAGCAGGCACTCATAGGCCAGGTCCACGGTTCGCAGGATCTCCGGCGCGTAGCTCGGGACACACACGTAAGGCTTCCTGGCGCGCGCGAGTGCCTGGCGTATGTAAGGAATGCTGGAATCCTGCCCGGCGATGCAGAAGCTTGCGTAGCTGGCGAGCAGGATGTCGATCGCGCGGCGGTTGGCGAAATGGGAGCAGAAATGCCCAAGGTCGGCCGTGTCCAGCCTTGCCGCGCGGGGCAGTTCCACCTTCGCGGGCGGCACGGGCAGCCCTTCCATCCAGCCGGCCAGCGCATCGATCAGCCGGCCGGGATCCATGATCCCCGGCGCCAGTGGCGCATCCGCGGTGCCTGGGCGGGCCGTGTACTCCCAGCCGGCCGTGTAGGCGGCCAGGCCGGGGTGGGCGGCGATGCGGAAGACCGGCTTGGCCAGGAAGGCGGCCAGAAGCGGGATCGTGGCCGCGCGGTCTTCCAGCGCCAGGTCCCTGCCGGAAGCGAAGCTGGTCGGCAGCTTGTGATGCTGGCGTGCGTAGCTCTGCCAGCGTACGGTGATCAGGTCCGCGTTCGGGTCGCGCTCCAGGCTGTGTGACAGCGGCGCATAGGCCTGGTTCGGCGGCAGGCGCAGCTCGGCCCCGTCGTCGATCAGGATCACGCTGGCGCCATGCAGCCTGGCGAACGCTGTGCGCATGGCGGACATCGCCGCCTGATCGATACGCGGTGAGAAATACGCGTCAAACACCAAGTCCGACAGCAGCACGGGCGAGGGCGGCAGGCAGACATGCTCGAAGCTCACCGGACAGCCCAACCGGCGGGACAGCACGTCCAGATGGCGCTCGGAAACGCGCGCGACAGTGCGCAAATCGGCCAGCGAGACGATGCGCAGCCCCGTCTCTTCGGTCCCGGCTGCATTCTGCTGCCCGAGCAGGGAAGCTGTCTCCCCCAGCGTCCGGCCACCGTCATAGGCCACGCCCGCGCCGCCCAGGATGATACGCAATACCGTTAGCGACAGCGAGTCCAGCACCTCCGCCACCGGCCTGTCGCGCGCCACGCGCGGGAACGCCGCTGCCAGCTCCGCCAGCGGATCGGCCTGGGCCTGGGCCTCCGCCCTGTGCGCCAGCACGCCGGCCCAGTGCGCGGCGCATATCTTGCGGTTGATCTTGCCGGAGGACGTCTTGGTCAGGAAACGCGGCGGCACAAACGCCACCTCGATCTGGTCCAGCCCGCTCGCCGCGCGCAAGGCGGCCGCCACGTCGGCCTGGTCGTGGCGGGTGATGAACTCGGCCGTCTCGATCAGTGCCACGGCCACCTGCGTGCCCAGGCGTAAATCGTCGCGCGCGATACAGGCGGCGCGGCCGCGTATGTCCGGGAACAAGCGGTTCAGCGTCAGGTCCAGGTCGGACAGCATGAACTTGCGTCCGGCCTGGATCAGCACGTCACCCTGCCGGCCCGTCACATACAGCGCGCCGTCCTGCAGCTCGCCCAAGTCGCCGGTAGGATAGAACCCGTCCGCGTCGCGTATGTCCGCCCCGCCCAAATAGCTGGCGATGGCGGCCGGGCTGCGCACCCATATCTGCCCGTCCACCAAGCGCAGCTGCACGCCGGGGATAGGCGCGCCGCAGCTCACCACATCGGCGCCTTCTATGCGGCGCACCGTGACACCGCGCGCCAGGCTGACGGCGAATACGTTCTCCGCCATCGCGTAGCAGGCGGCGAAGCTCTCCGCCGGCGCGCCGGTCGCGCCAAGGAAGCGCTCCGCCGTGCTCGCCGACACCGGCTCCGAACAGCTCACCCAAAGCCTCATGCTGGGCATCGGGCGCGGCTCGGCGCTGGCCATCACCTCGAAGCCGAAATTCGGCATGTAGCAGACCGTGCCCTGATGCCGCACAATCGCGTCGAACAGCAGCCCTGGCGATTGTACCCAGACGACAGGGTCCATCATCACCACGTCGACGCCCAGCAGAAGCGGCATGATGAAGCAGGCCACGAAGCCCATGTCGTGATACAGCGGCAGCCAGCTGACGATACGGTCCGTGCTCGCCAGCATCAGCACGTCGTTGAACTCGGTGACGTGGCGCAGGAGTGCCGCGCCTTCCAGCCGCATCGCCTTGCGATGTCCCGTGGTCCCCGAGGAAAGCTGGACCACGGCGAAGCCGGCGACGGTGAAGGTAAGGGCAGGCTGGTCAGGCAACCCGTCCAGCGTCTCCTGCGTCAGCACCGGCACCAGCCGGTCCAGGCCGCGCGCGGCACTCGGGCAATCGCACAGCACCAGCTTCACCTCGGCAGTGGCCACCGTGTTGGCCACCTGCTCCTCCCAATACTGCCGCGTCTGCTTGGCGGTGGGATACTGCATCACCAGCGGCTGCATGCCGGCCACCACGCAGCCCAGCCAACCCAACACCAGTTCGGGCCCGGACGGGAACATCAGCCCCACCACGCTGCCGGCCGGCACCTGCGCGCGCACGGCCTGCGCAAGCGCGTGGATGCGGCCGAGCCGGTCGGCGGGGCGCATGGTGTGGTCGCACCCGCTGGCCGTCACGAAGGTGAAGTTGGGCAGGCGGTCGCTGCTTAGCATCCGGGTGGCGTCCAGGGTTGGAAGCGTTTTAGCGCAGCAAGAAAGGCCTTCTTTTTTGAAAAAAAGAAGCAAAAAACTTTTACACCCCGCGCTTGCACGACGGTCCGCCCAGGTCCTGCAAGACGCGCTGCTGCAGAACCTGGCAAGAACCTGGTGCAGGCGAGGTAGCAAAAGTTTTTTGCTTCTTTTTTTCAAAAAAGAAGGCCTTCCTACCTTGCATGCCCCTAACTGTAATCACCGGCGCCACCGGCGGCCTGGGACGCTGGGTAGCCCTGGGCCTCGCCAAAGCCGGCCACGACCTCGCCTTGATCAGCCGCACCACGGCGCGCGGCCAAGCCGCGCGCGACTGGATCACCCTGCAGGCCCCCCACGCCGCCATCCACCTCATCATCGCGGACCTCTCGCTCCTCTCGGGCGCCAGGCGGGCCGGCAACGAAGTGCTAGCCCTGAACCGCCCGGTGGACGTGCTGGTCAACAACGCCGGCGTGTTCTGCGCCAGGCGGGAGGAGACGGCAGAGGGACACGAGCGCGTACTGGCCGTGAACCACCTGGCCCCGTTCGTGCTGACGCGCGCCCTGCTGCCGGCGCTGCGCCTGGCGCCGCGCGGCGCGCGTATCGTCAATGTCGGCTCCTCCACCTCGGACCGCGCACGCATCTACCCAGATGACCTGGAAGGCCACCGCCGCTGGGGGCTGGTGCACACGTACGGGCAATCCAAGCTCGCTCTGCTCATCGCAACCTGCGGCTGGGCCGCGCGCCTCGCCGGATCGGGGGTGGTGGCGAACACGGTGCATCCGGGGGCAGTGGCCAGCGGCCTGGTGCGCGCCGGCGGCGCCATCGGCCTGGCGTGGCGCTGCATGGCGCCGTTCCTGCTGAGCGAGCAGCAAGGCGCCGACACCCCCTTGCACGTGGCCCAGGCGCCGGAGTTCGCCACCACCACCGGCGCCTACGTGAAGCGGCGCCGCGCCGTGCCGGCCAACCCGCGCGCGCTGGACGCCGCGCTGGCCGCGCGCGTGTGGGCGGCTACGGAGCTTCTGACCGATCCCTAGACAGCACGGCCAGCGCCCGCGTGGCGGCCAGATGCAGGCTGGTGCCGCGCGCCTGGCTGTTGAACGGCCCACGCACGGGCGAGGCGTCCTCGGAAGGCGCGAACAAAGTCGGGTTCGCCAGGCGCTCCGGCTCAGGGTCGCGCGCGAGCTGGCCTTCGAAGCCGAGCTGCGTCATGCACCAGGCGATCAGGCCGGGCACCGCGCGCGTGGCCAGCAGGAAGGCATGCGCCGTGCCGCTGACGATCACTTCCGCACCGCCTTTGGTGGCGGCGTGGTAGATGCCGGCGGCCACCACTTCGGGCTGATAGACGGGCGGGGCAGGGCGCGCCGGCCAATCCATGTGCGAGACGGCGTGCGAGAAGAACGGCGTGTTGACCGCGGGCGGGAACACGGTGGTCACCCGTATCCGGCTGCGCGCTATGCGCAGTTCCGCCCGCAGCGCCTGGGCGAAGCCGCGCACAGCGGCCTTGGCGCCGGCATAGGACGACATCATCGGCAGGCCGTGGAAAGCAGCCGCCGAGCAGACGTTGACGATGGTGCCGTGGCCGCGCGGCGCCATCAGGGCGAGCGCCGCGCGGCAGCCATTCACCGTGCCGGTGTAGGTAACCGCCGTCACGCGATCGAACTGCTCGCCCGGCACCTGCTCGAAGCGGCCATACACGCCGTTGCCGGCGCAGTTTATCCAGACATCCGGCACGCCGAGGATCGCCGCGATGCAACCGGCCGCCGATCGCAGGGCTGCCGCGTCCGAGACGTCGGCCGTGGCTGTGACCGCCAGGGCGCCCGCGCCGCGCACGTCCCGCGCCGCCTCCGCCAGGCCAGCCTGGCCACGCGCGATCAGCCCGACGTTCCAGCCGCGCCTGGCGAACAGCGCCGCGGTGCAGCGGCCGATGCCCGACGAGCCGCCGGTGATGAGCACCACCCGGCCATGCCCTCCCGGCGTGTGCTTGCCTTGCAGAGCACGCAGCACGTTCCGGCCTGCCGCCCGGGGCGGCAGAACCGCCAGGCCTTCGGCCTGACGTGCGGCTTCCGGGTAAGCGCTTTGATCCAAATCCGATTCCGCTAAGCTCATCGTTACGGCAATACGCCAAGCATGCTACAACTCCTAGGCGAGCAACCCGGTTCCTGGTTGCCGCAACGTTTGCGTGGAGAGCCAACATCTATGCCGGAAGACGCGTTCGACGCAGAGAATTTCCCGGAGGAAGCCTATCTCGTCGCGTTTGGCGACGTGCGCCTGGCAATCATCGCCGGCTCGTTCGAAAGCGGCTTTCAGCATTACCAGTCCTACGGGCGGGCGGAGATCGAGGCCGGCGTCAGGCACTCGCCGTTCGAGGGCGGTCCGCCAGGGCTGGACCGCTCGGTGCTGCCGCCGGCCGACGAGAACCCGGTGCCGGCTTCTCCCGTGCCCACTTCCATGACGGCTTCGGACGCGGCCCTGCCTTACCTGCCGCCCGAGCCGGACGCGGACGCCGCTCCGCCCGACCGGTTTTCCGAGGACCTTTATCTGGCGCTCAACCCCGATGTGGCGGCCCTGGTGGAAAGCGGCGACTTCGCCAGCGGCCGCGCCCATTGGGAGGCGATGGGCGCGGACGAGGAGCAGGCAGGGCTGCGTCCCAGCATCACCGAGGATTCGCTCTACACGGAAGCCGTGCCGCCAGGCACCGGCTGCGAGGTGGAGACGGAGAATTTCGACGCGGAGAGCTATTTCCTCCTCTACCCCGACGTCCGCACCGCCTTGGGCAGCGACCCCGAGGCCGCGCGCCACCACTGGATACATCACGGCAGGTTCGAAGGCCGGGTGGGCACCGGTATCGCGCCGTACCGCACCTGGCAGGCCCGCCCGGCCGAGGTGCTGGCCAAGCCGTTCGGCATAAACGTGTTCGGGCCCTTCGCCGCCACCTCCGGCCTGGGCACCGCCGCGCGCGGCCTGCTGCGCGCGATACAGAGCGTGGGCATCGCCACCGAGCTGCACCCGTTCGACGTGAGCCGCGCCGCCCCGCGAATTACCCCCGCCGAGCGCGACCGCACGCCCACCTATCGCTGCAACCTGCTCATGGCCAACGCTGACCAGATCGCCCGTCTGACCGCGCTCTACCCCGCCGGCCACTTCGACGATGCCTACAACATCGCCGTCTGGGCCTGGGAGCTCGCGGCCTTCCGCCCGGACTGGCACACCAGCTTCGCGCCGCTGGACGAGGTCTGGACCAACAGCGACTTCGAGATCGACAGCATAGGCGCGGTGGCGCCGGTCCCGGTGCACAAGATACGCCTGCCCGTCGAAGTGGTGCAGGCCTCCGCCGAGGAAGGCCGCGAGATGTTCGGCATCCCGCGCGACCGGCTGGTGTTCCTGGTGGCGTTCGACGTCGGCAGCACCAGCGCGCGCAAGAACCCCGGCATGGTGATAGACGCGTTCCGCGAGGCCTTTGCCGCGGACGAGAACGTCTTCCTCGTCATCAAATTCCATTCCACCGCCATCGAGCCGGCAATCACCCGCCAGCTCACCCGCGCGCTGCGCGGTGCGGAAAACGTGCTGGTGATGGCGGACATGCTGCCGGAGCACGAAATGGCGCTGCTGCGCGCGGCGTGTGACGTGCTGGTCAGCGCGCATCGCAGCGAAGGCTTCGGCCTGAACATTGCGGAGTTCATGGCGCTGGGTAAACCGGTGATCGCCACGAATTACTCCGGCAACCTGGAGTTCTTCGACGCCACCGTGGGTTTTCCCATCGAGTATGACCTGACGGAAGTGCAGGCGGCCGCCGGCCCCTACATGCCGTACTATGTCTGGGCCGATCCACGGCGCGAGTCGCTGATCGCGCAGTTCCGCGCGGTCTACGAGGACCAGCCGGGCGCCTGGGCTCGCGGCGCGCTGGGCCAGGCGCGCATGCGCGAGCAGTTCAGCGCGGCGCAGATCGGCCACGAGATACGCCGACGCCTGCACGCGATCGGCCTGTCCGCCGAGCTGCCGCCCTTCCTGGGCTGGGTCGGCCGCACGCGCGGCATGGTGGGCTCCACGCCGGTGGCCGCCCTGGACGCGCTGCAGCGCCAGGCGGTAGCCGCCCTGGGCATGCGCCGCCCGGTGATCAGCCTGGTGGTCCCGGTCTACAACGTGGCCGCCGCCTGGCTGGAAGCCTGCGTGGTGTCCGTGGTCCAGCAGAGCTATCCGTTCTGGGAGCTGTGCATTTGCGACGATTGCAGCACCGACCCCGGCACGCTCGCCGTGCTGGCCCGCCTGCAAGGCATAGACCCGCGCATAAAGATCCGCCGCGCCCCGCGCAAGCTCGGCATCGCCGGCGCCTCCAACCTGTCGGCCGAAATGGCCACCGGCGAGTTCGTCGCCATGCTGGACAACGACGACACGTTGCACATGGACGCGCTGCTGGAAGTGGCGCGCGCTCTGTTCGCCGATCCCGACATCGACGTCATCTACACCGACGAAGACAAGATCGACGAGCACGGCCATCTGATAGACACGTATCACAAACCGGACTGGTCCCCAGAACACCTCGAATCCGTCATGTACGTCCTGCACATGCTCGTGGTGCGCAAACGCCTGTTCCTGGATCTAGGCGGTTTCCGCGACGCCTATTCCGGCGCGCAGGATTACGACTTGATGCTGCGCCTCTCCCGCCGCACCCAGCGCGTGCACCACATCGCGCGCGCGCTGTATCACTGGCGCGCGGTGGAAGGCTCGTCCGCCGCCGTGGTGGATGCCAAACCCTACGCGCTGCGCGCCGGCTTCCGCGCGCTGGAAGACCACGTCACCGCCAAGCACGGCAATCGCGCCTGGGTGGAAGACGGCCTGCTGCCAGGCACGTTCCGCGTGCGCCGCAAGATTCTCGGCCGCCCGCGCGTCTCCCTGCTCATACTCACCAACAACGCGGACCTCGAACTGCCCGGCCGCGGCCGCTTCCACATGGTCGACAACCTGGTGGACTCGATCCTGCGCCGCACCAGCTACCGCAATTACGAGATCGTCGTCGTCGACAACAGCAAACTCTCGTCCGAACAGCTCGCCCGCTTCCGGGGCTTAGGCGTACGCGTGGAGAACTACACCGCCACCGTGGTGCCGTTCAACTACGCGGCAAAGGCGAACTTCGCCCTGCGCGTCTGCCGCACCGAACACCTCGTCATGCTGAACGACGACATGGAGGTGATAAACGAGGACTGGCTGACGTCCCTGCTGGAACTGAGCCAGGATCCGGAAGTGGGCGCCGTCGGCGGCCGCCTGCTGCACGCCGACGGCACGATCCAGCACGTCGGCTGCGTCATCGGCGTCAACAACGGCGCCGCGCACGTGTATCACTCCTTCCCAGGCGATTTCGTCGGCTACAACGGCTTCACCCACCTGATACGCAACTACTCCGCCGTCACCGGCGCCTGCTTCGCCACCCGGAAAAGCGTGATGAGCCAGGTGGGCGGCCTGGACGAAAGCTTCGCCATCGACTTCAACGACACCGATCTGTGCCTGAAGGTGATCGAGAGCGGCTACCGTATCGTCTACACGCCGTATTGCTCGCTGTTCCACTTCGAGGGCGCGTCCGCCAAGCGGGTGACGCAGAACTCGGACGAGCGGCGGCGGTTTGTCGCGCGTTGGGCGCGGTATATGGAGAACGACCCGCACTTCAATCCGAACTTTTCCAAGAGCCGGTTTGATTTTACGGTGGCGTAAGGAAGCAAGGCCTTCTTTTTTGAAAAAAAGAAGCAAAAAACTTTTGACCCCGCTGTCGC
>CAXTJZ010000119.1:0-11558 GCA_964244695.1 uncultured Acetobacteraceae bacterium | reverse complement strand
GCCGCCGACAGGGAGCAAAAGTTTTTTGCTTCTTTTTTCCAAAAAAGAAGGCCTTCCTTGCCTATCTCCTCCCCGGACCCCACCAATGCCCCCCGAAGAACTCCTCACCCTACGCGCCAGCATCGACAACATAGACGCGGCCCTCATCCACCTGCTGGCCGAGCGCTTCAAATGCACCCAGCAGGTCGGCCGCCTGAAGGCTCGCCTAGGCTTGCCCGCGTCGGATCCCGCACGCGAAGCCCAGCAGGTCGCCCGCCTGCGCGCTCTGGCCGAAACCGCCCGCCTGGACCCGGAATTCGCAGAGAAGTTCCTTGCCTTCGTCGTACGCGAAGTAATCCAGCATCACGAATACCTGACCGCCCGGTCCGCTTCCCTCGCAACAGATTGATTGCAACCCCGAAACGCCCGTCCGGTTAGCAAGGCTGAACCAGCCAGGGCCCGACCATGCCGCGTATCGTTGTCGCCATCCCCGTCAGAGACGAAGCCGCCCTGATCGGCGACTGCCTGCGTGCGCTTGCCCTCCAGGAAGGCTCGGCAAAAGCCGACATCCTGCTTCTGGTCAACAACAGCACGGACGGCACGGCGGACATCGCCCGCGCGCTTCGCCCCACGCTCCCCTGCGGCATACACGTCCTCGAACACAGCTTCGCCCCTGCCCAGGCGAATGCCGGCCATGCCAGACGCCTCGCCATGTCGAAGGCCGCCATGCTCACCGACCCGGGTGGCATCGTCATGACCACCGACGCAGACGGCTGTGTTGCCCCCGATTGGCTGGCGGCAAACTTGGCTGCGTTAAAGGCTGGTGCTGACGTGGTTTGCGGACGCGCCGTTATCGATCCGGTGGACGCGATGCGTATCCCCGGGCACCTTCACGAGGATGACGAAGCGGAGGTCCACTACACAACCCATCTCGACCGCATCGCCAGCATTCTCGACCCTGAGCCGTCCGACCCTTGGCCGCGTCACACCGAGGAGTCTGGCGCCAGCATCGCCGTCCGGCGGGACACTTTCCTTGCAGCCGGAGGCGTTCCGGCCGTACGCTCAGGCGAGGACCGCGCTCTGGTTGACGCCTTGCGCCGCATAGACGCCCGCATCTGCCACGATCCCGACGTCACCGTCAGCGTCTCCGGCCGGACCCACGGGCGCGCCGCCGGCGGCATGGCGGACACCATTCGACGCCGCATACAGTGTCAGGACTCTATGCTGGACAGTGCCTTGGAGCCGGCCAGTCACCGCATTCGCCGCCTCGTTGCCCGCCGCCTGATGCGCGCCGCCTGGAGCTCGCCCGACGACCGTGGCGAACATCTCGATCATTTGGCCAAGCAGCTTGTGCTGCCGTATGAACAGCTGGAAGGCTGGCTGGCATTACCGTATTTCGGCACGGCGTGGGCGCTCGCCGAAGCCGCAAGTCCGAAGATGAAGCGCGAGTTGGTTCCGCGTGCAGACGTGGAGATGGAGTCTGCTGGCGCCCGTAGCTTTCTGGCGAGCTTGGCTGCGGCTAATTTGCGGACCATGCAGCCGGACAGGTAAGCAATAACTTCTTTTTGAAAAAACAGCAAAAAATTTGTCCTTTTTACTGCTCGGACTGTCGTCTGCGTCCTGTGTCACCGAGCATTTGGCATACGGCAAGAAAGAGGTTTCTGCTTCTTTCGAAGAAGTCTTCTAAGTCTCTGTTCGCCCGGCCAAGTCCTGAATGAACTGCCAGGCTACCCGCCCCGAGCGTGACCCACGACCCGCCGCCCAAGTCAGCGCATCGGCCGGATCAGCTTCCAGCCCCAGATTCGCCGCGTAGGCAGCCACCATGGCGAGGTAGGTCGCCTGATCGCAAGAATGGAATCCCAGCCAAAGCCCGAAACGGTCGGACAGCGAGACCTTCTCCTCCACCGCTTCGCCCGGCGAGATCGCGGTTGCCGCCTCGTTCTCGATCATGTCGCGCGGCATCAGGTGGCGGCGGTTGCTCGTCGCGTAGAACAACACGTTCTCTGGCCGCCCTTCTATGCCGCCATCCAGCACGGACTTTAGCGCCTTGTAGTCCGCATCCTCCCGTTCGAAGGACAAGTCGTCGCAAAACACCAGCACGCGCCTGTCTTGCTGGCGCAGCTTGTCCAGCAAACCGGGCAGGGTGGCGATGTCCTCGCGATGTATCTCGATCAGCGCCAGGCTCCCTGGCGTGCGCGCCAGAGCCTCCGCATGAACGGCTTTGACCAGGCTGGACTTGCCCATTCCGCGCGCGCCCCACAACATGGCATTGTTAGCCGGCCGGCCGGCCGCAAAGCGCAGCGTATTGGCCAGCAGTATGTCACGTGACCGATCGATGCCCTGCAACAGCCCGATCTCCACCCGGGCCACGCGGGCAACCGACAGCAGCCGGCCGTTTTTGCCCTGCGCCGCGGGTTGCCAGACGAAAGCGTCAGCCCCTTCCAGGGTCAGATGGGCGGGGACAGGCGGCGCCAGCCGTTCCAGCGCTTCGGCAATGCGTCGCAGGAGGGGAAGCAATACATCCATGGTGCGAGGCGACGCCAATGCTTGACGGAGGTGGTCCGGAAACTATGGTGCGGCGCATCCAGCCGCAACCCGGATCCTCTTCCGCAAGCATCGGCCGCGTGCCACCTCTCCCGTCAGGAATCACCTTCCATGCCGTCTCTGATCTCGTCAGCCTACGCCCAGGAAGCCGCCGGCGGCGCGCCTGCCAGTGCGCAGATACTGCAGTTTCTGCCGTATGTGCTGATTTTCGTCGTGTTCTACTTTCTAATGATCCGGCCGCAGCAGCAGCAGCAGAAAGTGTTGAAAGCGAAGCTGGCCGCCATCAAGCGCGGCGATCGCGTGCTGACGGGCGGCGGGATTTTAGGGGTGGTGCAGAAGGTTCGCGACGGCGCCAACGAAATAGAAGTGGAAATTGCGCCTAACGTGCGCGTGACGGTGGCGCGGGACACGATCTCGACCGTACTTACGCCGACACCGCCGGTTGCGGCAAACGATAGCAAGTGAAGAACGTTTTTAAAAGAAGAAGCGAAAGCTTTTGTCTGTAACGCTCAGCAAACAGGTGGTTCGACTCTAGATGGGTCGCATGGCGTCAGAAGATTCCGCCGACAACTGAGCGAAAGTCGTTTGCGTGTTTTCCAAAAAAGAAGGCGCTCCTTCCTTAAGCCCTCCGCAACCGACGCGCATTAGCCGTAGCCTTCCTATGAAACGGTCCCAAAACGGTCTGTGTATCCTGACCTCTTAGGAACGCCAGACTAGCCTGCTGCACCGCCTGCATCTTCTCGTGCACCATCTGCTCATATTCGGCTTGCGTGCAGGCGCCGGTGGCCATAAGCGCAGTGCGGTGCCACACCGTCTCCCAGGAGGCCATCGCAAGCTCCGCGAACATCATTGGCCGGGCGAATGGCGCGGGTACGCGGGCTGTCATTACTGTATCCGATCGAGAATATGCGGGGCACATGCGCCCCGCATCGTAGCCATACCAACAGATATCAGGCCGCTTGAAGCTGCGCCTCAGCAAACTCGTAGTTAGCCAATTTGTCGAGATAATTGGTGATGTAATCCGGCCGGCGGTTGCGGAAATCCAGGTAGTAGCTGTGCTCCCAGACATCCAAGCCCAACAGGACCTTGCCTTCGCCGGTCGCCAGCGGGTTGGAGCCGTTCGGCGTCTTTGTCACGGTCAGCTTGCCGTCCTTGCCCATCACCAACCACGCCCACCCGGAACCGAACTGCCCGATCGCGGCCGCCTTGAATGCTTCCTTGAACTTCTCCGCGCCGCCCAGATCGCTGTCTATCTTGGCCGCCAGCTTGCCTGGCATCTGGCCGCCCTTGGGCGAAAGGTTCTGCCAGAACAGGATGTGGTTCCAGTGCTGGCCGGCGTTGTTGAAAACCGGGCCAGGCGTCTGCGCCGTCGTCGTCACGATCTCGTCCAGGCTCTTGCCCTGTAGCGACGAGTCTTTCTCGACAAACCCGTTCAGCGCCGTCACGTAAGCCTGGTGATGCTTGTCGTGGTGCAGTTCCAGCGTCTCCTGGCACATGCCGGCGCCGGCCAGCGCGTTTGTCTCGAAGGGAAGGGGGGGGAGTTCGAAAGCCATGGGCATTCTCCGTCTGCTCGATTGGATGCGACGCGCGATACGGCCAGCGTCGGCTTGCAGCCACAACGCGCGGCAGCGCGATTGTTCCATGAAGCGCAGGCCAGCCGCATGACCGGCACCGGCCTGCCGTCCGGCGCTTCTCTCGGCCCACTCGTGCGCCGCCACGATCCCGACCGCTATCTCTGCGCCTTGTTCGCCCCCGCAGCGCACCGCGAGGCGCTGTTCACACTCTACGCCTTCAACCACGAACTCGCCCGGGCCTGCGAGGTGACGCGCGAACCGGGCCTGGCCCTGATACGCCTGCAATGGTGGCGCGAGGTGGTGGAAGGCGCCCAACGCAACCACGAGGTCGCCAGCTCGCTGCATGACGCAGTGTCTTCCGGGGCGCTTCAGGCCGAAACCCTGCTTGCCATGGTAGATGCCCGGGAGACCGAGGCGGAAGCCGCGTTCCCAACGCTGGCCGCCTGGCAGGCTTGGCTCGATGGCGGTGCCGGTTCGCTCGCCGTAGCCGCCGCCCAGGCGTTGGGCGCGCCTCCCGCTGTACATGGACGAATGCGAGACCTCGGTTCGGGCTTCGGCCTCGCCGGCCAGCTTCGCAACCTGGCGGCCCTGGCTGCAACCGGGCGCTGCCTGCTGCCGCAGGACGTGCTGGAGCAGCACGCGCTGTCGGCGGACGCCATCCTGGCCGGCGTGAAGTCTGCCGCGCTCCTGCCGGTACTCAGCCATCTCGCCCAAGCCGGGTTATCCAGGCTCGGCCAGCCGCAACCCTGCGGCCGCGCCTGGATCGCCGCCGGCCTGCCAGCGGTGTTCGCCAGGCGGGATCTGCGTCGAAGCGACCCGCCAGCCAGGATTCGCGGTATCGCCGACCGGGCGGCGGTGACGCAATCCGCCCTTCTTGCCCGCTGCTGATGTGGTGCAACAAGCCATAACTCGGCGACATAGGCCGAGCCGGCCAAAACGCCGAACACAAAATGTCGGGCTTATCAAGGTGTTCGGGCCTGGCACACCGCCTGCAGACTGGACCTTCACAGCCAAGGGGGCCATCATGCCAATACACCACGCACTCACCGCAATCCTGCTCGCCGCAACCATAGGCACCGCCCAGGCCGCCACGCTCTCCGCCACGCTGAACGGCTCCGGCCTGTCCATCGACTCGCCCTGCGCCCGCAGCGTCGAGGTCACGCCGGACAGTTCGCTGCACGGCCAGGCCGTGGTCCAGGCCACCGCCGACCACCAGGAGGAGATCGACCACCTGTTCCTGGAAAGCCGCGGCACCGCGCGCATCCACACCCACCCAGGCGATTGCTGGCGCGAGGGCTTCAACAGCCAGCCGACGCTTGCCATCTCCGTCCGCGTGCCGGCCGCCTATCCGCTCACGATCGATGAGTCCGGCGTCGGTCGCTACACCGTGGGTGCCGTAGGCGGCACGCTGTCGCTGGACCTGTCCGGCGCCGCCGAGATCGCCGACGCATCGGCCACGTCCCTGCAAGCCGACATCAGCGGCAACGGCAGCCTGCACGTGGCCCGCGCCGACGGCCCCGCCTCAATCAGCCTCTCCGGCCACGGCGACATAACGGTGGACCAAGCCACAATGCCCACCTTCAGCGTGGACCTGAGCGGCGCCGGCCACATCGCGATCTTCGCCGGCCACATCGGCCGCGCCAGGCTCGAGACGAGCGGCGCCGGTCACATGCAGATCGGCGCCGAGGTGGACGACGCGCATGTCGATCTGTCTGGCGTGGGGTCGGTGCACTTCAACAAGGTGAACGGGCAGTTGACGAAGGATGTGAGCGGGTTTGGATCGGTTACTGTGCAGTAGGCAAGTCCTTCTTTTCTGAAGAAAAGAAGCAAAAGACTTTGCTCCCTGTCGGCGTTCTATTCGGCCGGTACCCGACAGGGAGTAAAAGTTTTGGTCCGTTTTAAGATGGACCGCTTGTTTGCCTAAGAGATCACCAGCAACGTCGAAGTGGCCGAAGCGAGCAGCTTCCCCGCCGCATCCTCCAGCCTAGCCTCGGCAAACGCTGCCTGCCGGCCCAAAGAGACCAACGTCCAGATAGCACGCACCACGCCTGTCTTCGACGTTATCGCCTTGTGGTAAGACACCTTCAGCTCCAGCGTGGTGTAACCCTGGCCCGCTGCCAAGCTGGAATGTAAGGCGCAGCCACACGCCGAGTTCAGCAGCGTCGCCGCGTAGCCGCCGTGCACCGTATCGATCGGGTTGTAGGCGTGCTCGCCGTACACGCCTTCAAACATCGCGCGGCCTCGCGGGACCTCCGCCAGCGTGAACTGCTGGGCCTAGCCGACGCCCGGCCGGCGCGCCGAACCCATCAGCGCGCGTAACTGCTCCTGGCCAGAAAGCCCTCGCGCCACATCCTCGACAGGCTCATGGCGCTCGGCTCACGCCGCTACGGTATAGTCGGTATAGCCTTGCGGCCCCTGACTATACCAAGTGGCCATCTCGTCCTTGGCCAACGGCTTGCCCGCTCGCAGGCGGGCCGGCAGGTCCGGATTGGAAATGAACGGCCGGCCAAACGCGATGGCGTCCGCCACGCCGCTATCCAGCATCGCCTGGCCGCTCTTACCGTCATAGTCCGAGTTGAGCACCAGCGGGCCGCCAAAGGCGCGCTTGATCGCCGGCGCGATCACCGGAACCACGGTCTTAACGAACGTGCTGTCCTCGAACGGCTCGCGTATTTCCAGGAAGGCGAGGCCGAAGCCGGAGAGTGCGGCGGCCGCGGCGCTGAACAGCGCCTCGGGATTGCTGTCGTCCACCCCTTGCACAAACCCGTTTGGCGAAAGGCGGACGGCGGTGCGGTCCGCACCCACCGTTTCACAAACAGCCAATGTCACTTCGCTCAGCAGGCGGACGCGGTTTTCGGTGCTGCCGCCATAGATATCGTCACGCGTGTTCGTGTTGTCGCGCAGGAACTGGTCGATCAGGTAGCCATTGGCGGCGTGGATCTGGACGCCGTCGAACCCTGCCGCCATCGCGTTGCGTGACGCGTTCCGGTAATCCTCGAGCAGGGCAGGGATCTCGTCGGCGCGCAGCGCGCGCGGCGCAGCGTAAGGCTGCTTTCCCTCGTAGGTGTGCGCCTTGCCGGGTGCGGCGGTGGCCACCGACGAGACAGGCGCCTCGCCATCCAGGAAGCTCGGGTGAACCAGCCGGCCCATGTGCCACATCTGCAGCATGATTTGCCCGCCCGCCTTGTGCACCGCCTCGGTTATCGGGCGCCAGGCATCCACCTGCGCCTGGTTCCAGATGCCTGGCGCGTAGGGCCAGCCGAGGCCCTGCTGGGTGATGCCGGTGGCCTCGCTGATGATCAGGCCGGCAGACGCGCGCTGGGTGTAGTATTCGGCCATCAGCTCCGTCGGCACATGCGCGCGCGTGCTGCGGCCGCGTGTAAGCGGGGCCATCAGGACGCGGTTCGGGGCGTGTATGGCGCCAAGCTGTATTGGGTCGAAAAGAGTCGGCATGGTCTCTCCTGGGAGCGGCGTTGATGGCGCAGGTGTGTGGGGCCGTTGTGCGGTGCAAGAGGCGGGGGCAAGCCTCGCGCGCCGAGACGTTGCCACCCATGGGCCGCGCTGCCGCGGTGTCGCGCGTCCGGTCGAACCGGTGCGCAAAGAAGGCGTCCAATGGGCCGGCGGCACCGGCTGCGCAGTCCGGTCCGTGCTCGCCCGTTGATACCCTCACGCCAGGCTCCCGCCTGTTCTCCAACTGCACCCGGCACTGCAGGCGAAAGCGATCCTTTTCTCGAAGGATCGCTTGTTACGCTATCCTGCCTGCTCCGCGGCAACCTGCCCATAACGGCCGAACGCGCGCTCCGCATCCCGCAACGCAGCCTCGTCCAGCCGCACGGCCCCGCCAATCAACAGGGCGCCATACGTCACAGCAGCCTGCTCCTCAACCTCTTCGGCAACGGCCAGTGCCTGCTGCCACGTCTCGCCTACCGTCACCTGACCGTGGTTGGCCATCAGGCACGCGCGGCTGCCCGCCATCGTAGCCACAACGGCATCTGCCAGCGCCTGCGTGCCGAACGTGGCGTAGGGCGCCACGCGCACAGAGGAGCCGCCGCTGACAAGAACCATGTAATGGATCGGCTCGATCGGCCGGCCGCAGCACGCCAGTATTGTCGCATGGCGGGAATGGCAGTGGACCACCGCCCGCGCATCCGGCCGCCCCGCCAGGATGTGGTGGTGCATACGAAACTCGGTGGAGGGGCGCAGGCCGTGCGTGTCCGGTGTGCCGTCCTCCGCCACAAACACCATGCCCTCAGGCGTCAGTACATCCGGCGGAATGCCGGAAGGTGTGACCACCATGCCGCCGGGCACGCGCAAGCTGGCATTGCCGCTGGTGCCGCGGTTCAACCCGCTCGCGTGCATACGTTGCATGACGGCGACGAGGGCGTCTCTGGCTTCAGACTGTTCCATGTCGGCGTGCTCCAGGCAGGCAGAAAGCAAACGTTTCTTCTATGAAGAAGCCGGACAATCTCGCGCTATGCAGGCAGGGAAGCGAAATCGGCCTGACGCATTTCCACAGGCGCGGTCCTTCCCTTCAGATACCCAGCGCGGCAAAGAGCGACGCATCCACGCACCCCGTCTCCTCCATCCCGTTGTCAGCTTGGAACTTGCCAATAGCAGACTTTGTGCCCGGCCCAAGCAGGCCGTCGATGCCGTGCGGGTTGTAGCCGCGGAAGGTAAGCGCAACCTGGGCGGCACGCACGTCCACATCCGGCATCGGGCCCGCCGTGAAGCGGCCGTGGAACTGCGCGAGCAAGCCGTCATAATTGTTGCTGGCGTAATCGGCACCGTTATACCCGAGGGCAAAGGCAATCCAGTCGTTATGGGACAGGGGCGCCGCCAGATGCGTCGCATTCAGGAACTTTGCCATCGCGACCAACTGGTTGTCCTCCGACTCCACCATGGCAGCGACCATGGTCTCGACGTCGTCGAACCCCGCCTGCACGTGGTTCTGCCCCATGATCTGGCCGATGCCCCAGGAGGCGCTCTTCAACGCACTTTCCCTGTCCAGCGCTACCGCTTCGGCCAGGCGGTTGTACTGGTTGGCGCCGCCCAGCCCGTAGCCGCCCGCACTCGGCGCACTGACGTCCGGGTGGGACCGGTCATAGGTGCCGCCTGTCATGGCGTGGAACTTGTGCCGCTCGAACAGGATCTTCGGCCGCTTGTCTGGCAGGAAGCCGCATCCCGAGGTCTCGACGGACAGCACGGCCCAAAGATCGGGCGCGCAAGCGCCTGTGGCATCCATGAACGCGGACAATCCCGCCTCGGTCAGTGCGCTTGCGGCTCCCGTGAACTCCTGCATGCGGCCTCCCTCGAAAGCCCAATCCGCAGGTCCGTCACGGCCGGCGCGAAAGCTTTCTGCTGTCTCACCAAGAAGAACGATGTGGAATACGATCTATTCTCCTCCTAGGCAAAGTCTATCGAAAGTGCACTACTCCGGCCGGTTCAGTGAGCATGGCGCGGGCCACCCGTCTGGAATCAACTTTCGTCCGCAGCGTGCGCTCGGGTGCGTTGAGACAGCGCGGCGGCCGTTCTTGTTGGCACCGCCAGCCTGCCCTCCAACTTTTCTAGGACAGCGAAATGCAAGTAGGCTTCATAGGCTTGGGCCGCATGGGCAGCGCGATGGCGCGCAACATCGCCAAGGCAGGCCACCAGGTGCGTGCGTGGACCCGCTCCGGCCAGACAGTGGACGGCGTCCAGCTTGCCAGTTCGCCGGTCGAGGCGTTCCAGGCAGACGCCGTGTTCACCATGCTATCGGACGACGCGGCGATACGCGAGGTGGTGCTGACGGGCGACGTCCTGGCGCGGGCCCGAAGCGGTGCCGTGCATGTCGTGACGTCGACCATTTCGGTGGCCTTCGCGGAGGAATTGCCTGCACTGCACGAAGCAGCCGGGCTGGGCTACGTATCGGCGCCGGTATTCGGCCGGCCAGACGTGGCGGAAGCGGGACAGCTGAACGTCGTCGCCGCCGGCCAGGCGGAGCATATAGAAAAGGTGCAGCCTTTGCTGGACGCGATAGGCAAACGCACCTGGGTCATGAGTGACTCGCCACGCCAGGCCAATGCGGCCAAGATCGCCGGCAACATGATGCTCGCGATGGCGATCGAGGCGATGGCGGAAGCGGTTGTGCTGACGAAAGACAACGGCGTAGCGCCGGACAAGCTCTTCGATTTGCTAACGAATACGCTGTTCGGCGGCAGAGCTTACGAAACCTACAGCAGGAACATCGCTCAAGGCGATTACACGCCGGGCTTTGTCATGACGCTGGGGCTGAAGGACCTGAACCTTGCTGCCGCAGTGGCCGAATCGGCAGGGCGCGAGCTGCCTATGCTAAGGGCATTGCGCGCACGGATGAAAGAAGCGATCGCGGCTGGAATGGGCGAGAAAGATTGGTCGGGCGTGGCGGATTTCACGATCAATCAAGGCAAGTAAGAAAGCGGTTCTTTTTTGAAAAAAAGAACCAAAAAACTTTTGCTTCCTGGCGGGTGCTGGATGGATATGCACCCGGCATTACAAACAGGTTGTCCGGTTCAAGGTCGCAGACAGAACCGCTTGCTTTCTTACTTGGAAGCCTGGTTCTGCGAAGCCGCAGACACGCGCCAGACCGTGTTGGCCACGTCATCAGCAATCAGCAGCGCACCGGACTTGTCCAGTGTACCCGCCACTGGCCTGCCGCGCGCGTCACCTTTGCCGTCCAGAAAGCCGGTGACCACGTCTTCCGCCTTGCCGCTCGGCTTGCCGCCGCTGAACGGCACGAACACCACCTTGTAGCCGTTGAACTGCGGCCTGTCCCAGCTTCCGTGTTCGCCCACGAAAGCGCCGCCGGCGTAGTGCGCCGGCAGGTTGCTGCCGGTGTCGAACACCATCCCAAGCGGCGCCACATGCGAGCTTAACGCGTAATCCGGCACGATGGCGCGCGCCACCAGGTCCGGCCGCTGCGGATGCACACGTGGGTCGAGGTGCGTGCCATAATAGCTGTATGGCCAGCCGTAGAAGCCGCCATCCTTGACCGAGGTCATGTAGTCCGGCACCAGGTCCGGCCCGAGCTCGTCGCGCTCGTTCACCACGCACCACAGCGCATGGCTCTGCGGCTCCCAGTTCAGACCGTTCGGATTGCGCAAGCCGTCGGCGAAGATGCGGTGCGCGCCGGTCGCGCGGTCGACTTCCCAGATGTCGGCACGGCCCATCTCCGCGCCGATTCCGTTCTCCGTGATGTTGCTGTTGGAGCCGATGCCCACATAGAGCTTGCTACCGTCCTCGCTTGCCAGCAGGCTCTTCGTCCAGTGATGGTCGATTGGGCCGCCAGGCAACGGTGTCAGCACCACAGGGGCAGCGGTGATGCTGGTGACGCCCGGCGTGTAGGGAAATTTCAGGATGGCATCGGTGTCTGCCACGTAGAGGTCATTGCCGACGAGCGCTACGCCAAACGGCGAATACAGATGGTCGATGAACACTGTGCGGAGC
>CAXTJZ010000118.1:0-11817 GCA_964244695.1 uncultured Acetobacteraceae bacterium | reverse complement strand
ACAGCCGCCGACAGGGAGCAGAAGTTTTTTGGTCCTTTTTTTCAAAAAAGGACTGTTTTCTTTCTTGCTATGGCGCAGATCGCGTCAGCCAGGCTAACCTCTCTTTCCAAAAGAGAGCTGCTTCCTTCTTGGCCAAACCCACCACGCTATTTGTCTGCTCCGCCTGTGGCAGCGCCTATCCCAAATGGTCCGGCAAATGTGACGCCTGCGGCGAGTGGAACACCATCGCCGAGGAGAAATCCGAAGCACGCCCGGGCGCCCCACGTAAACCAGGCGGCCGCGTCACTTTCGTGGGCCTGGAGGGCCAGGCCGCTCCGCCACCCCGCCTGCTCTCCGGCATAGGCGAGCTGGACCGCGTGCTGGGCGGCGGCCTCGTCGCCGCCAGCGCCATACTCGTGGGCGGCGACCCAGGCATCGGCAAATCCACGCTCATGCTGCAGGCCGCTGCCGCGCTGAGCCGCGCCGGCCAGCGCGTGCTCTACATTTCCGGCGAAGAATCCATCGAGCAGATACGTCTGCGCGCCCGCCGCCTGAATCTGGACACCGCCCCGCTCCAGCTCGCCGCCACCATAAACGTGCGCGACATCGGCGCCTCCCTGGAAGCCGAACCCGACCTCGCCATGGTGATCATCGACTCTATCCAGACCATGTGGCTGGACAACATCGAGTCCGCCCCAGGCACCGTCACCCAGGTGCGCGCCGCCGGCTTCGAGCTGATACGCCTTGCCAAGCAGCGCGGCTTCAGCCTCATCCTCGTCGGCCACGTCACCAAGGAGGGCAACCTCGCAGGCCCGCGCGTGCTGGAGCACATGGTGGACGCCGTGCTGCATTTCGAAGGCGACCGTGGCCACCAGTTCCGCATCCTGCGCGGCACAAAAAACCGGTTCGGCGCCACGGACGAGATCGGCGTCTTCGAGATGACCGACCGCGGCCTGGCCGAAGTCGCCAACCCGTCCGCCCTGTTCCTCGCCGAACGCCGCGGCCACATCGCCGGCAGCGCCGTGTTCGCCGGCCTGGAAGGCACCCGCCCCGTGCTCCTTGAAGTCCAGGCGCTGCTGGCACCCAACGCCGGCGGCGCGCCCCGACGCTCCGTCGTCGGCTGGGATGGCGGCCGCCTGTCGATGCTGCTGGCCGTGCTGGAAACCCGCTGCGGCCTGAAACTCTCCGGCTCGGACGTGTTCCTCAACGTTGCCGGCGGCCTGCGCGTCACCGAACCGGCCGCCGACCTGGCCGTGGCCGCCGCCCTGGCCTCTGCGGCCACCAACCAGCCGACCCATGCCGGCACGGTCTATTTCGGCGAGGTCGGCCTGTCCGGCGAAGTCCGCCAGGTCTCCCAGGCGGACGCCCGCCTGAAGGAAGCGCAGAAGCTCGGCTTCGAGCGTGCCGTGCTGCCACGTCGCGTGGCGCGCGGCGGGCGTGCGCCGGCAGGGGAGGGGATGCGCCTGGATGAGATCGGGCATCTGGCTGACCTGGTCGAACAATTTGCCGTGGAGAGTTCGTAAGAAAGCAAACAGTCCTTTTTTGAAAAAAAGAAGCAAAAAACTTTCACTCCCTGTCGGCGGCTGAAGCAGCAGTCGCCGACAGGGACCAAAAGTTTTTTGCTTCTTTTTTTCAAAAAAGAAGGCCTTGCTTTTTTACTTTGCGGGCTGGAGCACGATGCCCGACAGATCATCGAAATGCGCCTCCGCTGCCCAACCATAAGGGCTAAGCTTCTCGACACCACCTGCCGTCGTCCAATCATCGCCGACCGCCAGCACGATTTCGTTTCTCCCCTTGCGCAGCAACAGGGCAAGCGATGCGTTGTCAAACTCCAGACGCCCGTTCGGAGACAGCCTGCGAGCTTCCGGATAATAGGAGTTCGCGCCGGAAAACACCTTCTCGCCGTTGAGGAAGACGGTCACCTGCTGGGTCCAGCCGATGCGGATCGTGCGCCGGACCGCGGCCGAGGCGTCAACGGCCGTCTTGAGCCAGGCGATCGCCGGCGCAGGTGCCTCGGGTGAGCCGAATGCCCTGCCAAGATTGACGAGACCGGACGACTCCGCGTTGAGCTTACGCCACGCATTCGCCGACGGAATGTCGGATGCGGGAACAAGATGATCGGCGGGGTATGCCATCGGCGCGGCCGTCAGCCAGTCTGTGACGGTGCCCGGATCAGGCGCCGGCACCTGCAATTCGGGCAATGCGTCCTGGCTGCCTCCCCGCAAGGTAAGGTTGGCAAAGATCGCAGGTCCTTTGAACGCGATCCCGCCATCCGCCGTCAGGCCCTGCAACTTCGGCACAACGAGGCTGGGTTCGGCTTGGCGATTGACATAGACAAGCATCTTCGCGCCGGCGACCACCAGGCGGAAATGGTTCCAGCCATTTGGCGCGATCGGTGCCTGGCCCTGAAAATCCGAGTATATGTTCCAATCCATGCGGCCATGGACGATCGGTGCATATTGGACGCAATCGTCGGCGGCAGGACAATCCGGATTGGCGCGCGCATAGACAAACTCGCCGTCATCATTGCCATGACGCCGGAAAATAACGCCCGTGTCGCTATAGGCGAGCGGCTTCATGTCGAACTCGATCACGCCATCCGAGAAATGCGCATCCTTCGACACGGCCACCGCTTCATTCACAGTCATGCTGCCCGCCGGCATGCCTTCGTAGCGCGCGAACTTCATCGAAGGCGCCGCTGTTCCAACCCAGGCGGTGACGGGCGCCGCAGACCATGAAGCTTGGTCCATTGAAACGGGAGTGGCCCTCGGCGGCCGCGGCGCTGCACAGCAAGGCGTGACAAGAAGAATGGACGTCAAGACAGCCAGCAGGCTCGCACACAGGCTTCGGTGCACATGCGGGAGGATGTTCAGAGCGGCGAGTGACAAGGGCGGTCTCCTGCGGCGGCATAGCGATGTGCGGGGCTGAAGTGTTTGCTCCGAAAACCGCCTTCCTATCCCTGCACCTGAATCCACAAGGCACTCCCGGGATTTCGCCGGAACGGCAAACACAGCCGCGCCAGCTCCGGAAACCGCTCCGCAAACAAACTCCCATAGAATATCACGCGGAACCGCGTGCTGTACATCAGCAGCGCCCGCACCCCGTACACCTCGTTCCACGAGTAGTTCTTCACGAAAATCTGCCGGTCCGTGTATTCCAAGGGAAACCGGCAATCATGGAAATGCACCACCACCCCCGGCTTCAGCCGCGGCAAGATATGGAACAACTCGAAATGCACGTCGCTGCCCGTCTTGAGCACGTGCGAGGAGTCAATGAACAGGATGTCGTCGCGTTCCAACGTATCGAACACCGGCAGGTCGATCTCCTGCACGCCGCAACGATGTATCGTCATCCGCGCCGCATCCTCCGGCCGCAGGATGCTGAACAGCCGCTCCGGATTAGGCTCGATGCAGGTGAGGTGGAAATCCGCCAGCCGCAGATACTCCGCCGTGTCCAGCATGCAAGCCGACGAGTAGCCGGATCCTATCTCGACGATCCGCCGCGGCCGGAACTGGTGTATCATCGTCCACAGCACCGTCCCGTCGCCGCCGTTATACGGCCCGCCCTCGTAACAGTAACGGTGCACCCCGTTATTGGTATCGGTGAACGGCGCCGCCTGAATGTGGGCCAGGTTGGCGCGCCAGAACCGCGCCATGTCCTCCAGCGGAAACTCTATGCCGGCCAGCCCGTCCAGCCCGGCCGCACGCGCCCGCTCCACGTAGCCGCGCACCTGCTCCGGATCCACCACCGGCGAGTAGAAATGTCCCGCCGGGTTCTTCGTCCGCACCATGTTGTTCGCCAGGAACCCGCGCGATTTGGCCACCTGCGCGATGAGCTGGCGCGCGCTCAGCCCGTCCAGCCGCGTGTTCCAGTTCGCCAGTTCGGCGTCGGTGGGCGTTCGCCCGAGCAGCCGCAGCAGCACGTCGTGCAGCGCACGCTCGTCCGCGTCCATGTCCTGCGGAAGGCGGGTGACGGCTTGCGTCTTCGGCTGCTTCAGCATCCCTCGCCTCCCGAGTCCCGCCGCGTGCTGTCCGGCCCTTACCTCACCCGGCAACACACCCCATACATTCGCCATGGTACCACCCTGCAGGGCGGCCATCGGAGAACTGGCTTTGGCTTCTAGACCGAACGGCCCGCGTTGGAAATTGGCCGCCGCAGCATTCCTCCTGGCCGCCGCCCTCCCGGTGCCGTCCGTGCAGGTCACCGGCGCCTGGGCGCGCGCCACGGCTCCGGGCCAGGAAAGCGGCGCTGTCTACCTCAGCATCACCGCCTCGGTCGCGGACAAGCTGCTCTCCGTCACCAGCCCGGATGCCCGATCCGCCATGCTGCACCAGACCACGCACATGGGCGGCATGTCCGGCATGAAGGACATCGATAGCCTGCCGATCCCCGCCGGCGGCACTGTCGCCTTCGCCCCAGGCGCTGCACACATCATGCTCTCAGGCCTGCCGCACGGCCTGAAGGCCGGTACCCAGATTCACCTGGACCTCACTTTCGCCCACGCCGGAACCGTCCACGTCAGCGTCCCCGTCCAGCCGATCACCGCCGTGGGGCCGCCAGGCTAAGCCATGCGCCCCTTCCGCATTCTCGTCCCGCTGGCTGGCATCGCGCTGGCCTGCCTGGTCGCCTTCCTCATCCACCTGGATCTGACCAGCAGCACCCAGGTCCCCACCATAGGTGGCCCGTTCACCCTGACGGACGGCGCCGGCCACCGCGTCACCAACGCCTCCTACGCCGGCGACTGGCGCCTGGTCTATTTCGGCTACACCCACTGCCCGGACGCCTGCCCCACCACGCTGAGCAAGCTCGCCGCGGCCCTGGACAAGCTCACCCCCGCCGCCCGCGCCCGCCTCCGCGTCCTGTTCATCACCGTAGATCCGGCGCGCGACACGCCCTCCGTCATAGGCGACTACGCCCACGCCTTTGGCCCGGAATTCGTAGGCCTCACCGGCACCCAGGCCGAATTGGACCCGCTCGAAGCCAGCTATCACGTCTATGCCAGGCGCCACGACCTGAAGGGCGGCGACTACGCCATGGACCACAGCTCCATCATCTACGTCATGACGCCGGACGGCCACTACGCCGGCCTGCTGGACGACTCGATGTCGCCGGCGGACCTCGCCACCCACCTGCGCGATCTCGGTGCCTGACACCCGCGTCCTGGACCGCCCAGGCGTCTCCATCCCCCTCTGCATCTCGCCCGAACAGGCCTTCGCCGCCTTCAGCGCGGACCCCCACACCGCGTGGCTGGACAGCGCCGGCCCGCTTACCGGCCGCAGCAGCCACAGCTACCTCGCCACGGACCCGTTCGAGGTCTTCACCACGGACGTCTTCGCCCGCCTGGCCGCCGCCCTGCGCCGCTTCGCCCAACCGGCAGCACTTGGCCGCACCCCCTTCATCGGTGGCGCGATAGGCTTCCTGGCCTACGAATTCGGCGCCACGCTAGAACGCATCCCGCGGCACCCCGCGCCACCTGGCCTGCCTGACGCCAGCATCGGCCTCTATGACGTCATCCTCGCCTTCGACCGCCGGGACAACACCGCATGGCTGCACGCCTCCGGCCTGCCGGAAACTAACCAGCAGCGCCGTGCCGCCCGGGCCACCGCCCGTGCTCAAGCCACGCTGAACCGCCTGGCCCACGCCAACCACGCCCCAGCCAACCCGCCCGCGCTAATTTGGGAACCAGAAACCCCGCGCGCCCTGCACGAAGCCCGCATCGCCCGCACCATCGCCTACATCGAAGCCGGCGACATTTACCAGGCCAACATCACCGCCGCCTTCCACGCCGCCCGCCCTGCCGCCGTATCGCCCGCCGACATTCACGCAGCCCTGCGCGCCGCCAGCCCCGCCCCTTTCGGCGCCTTTCTCGGCCTCGGCCAGGATTATGCCATCGCCAGCGTCTCCCCAGAACGCTTCCTCAGCCTCAACGCCTCCGGCGCCATCGAAGCCCGCCCGATCAAAGGCACCCGGCCCCGCCACCCAGATCCCGCCACGGACGCTGCTCTCCTGGCCGAACTCCTCGCCAGCCCAAAGGACCATGCCGAGAACCTGATGATCGTGGACCTGCTGCGCCACGACATCTCGCGGGTGGCCGAGATCGGCAGCGTTCAGGTATCCCAGCTCGCGACCGCCGAAACTTTCGCCAACGTCCACCACCTGGTCAGCGCCGTGCACGGCCAGCTACGCCCAGGCGCTACCGCACTGGACCTGCTGCGCGCCGCCTTTCCGGGCGGCTCCATCACAGGCGCCCCGAAACGCCGCGCCCAGCAGATCATCCACGAGCTGGAGCCCGCCGCCCGTGGCCCGTACTGCGGAACTGTGTTCTGGCTCGGCTGGGACGGCGCGATGGACAGCTCCATCGCCATACGCACGGCCGCGATCACGCCGGACTGGGTCACCATACAGGCGGGCGGCGGGATCGTGGCCGACAGCGATCCTGCGGCAGAGTATGAGGAAATGCTGGTGAAGGCCCGGCCGTTGCTGAGGGCGCTAGGAAGCAAGGAAGGCCTTCTTTTTTGAAAAAAAGAAGCAAAAAACTTTTGTTCCCTCGGCTGCACGGACGCGCGCTCTGGTCCTGCCACGCCGCGCCTTGCAGAACGAGGCGACGCCTGGATGCAGGCGGGGAAGCAAAAGTTTTTTGCTTCTTTTTTTCAAAAAAGAAGGCTTTGCTTCCTTGCTCTGGCTGAACGGCCATCTCCTCCCCAATCAGGAAGCCCGCATAGACCCGGCAGACCGAGGCTTCCTGCTAGGTGACGGCGTCTTCGAAACCCTGCGCGGCACCACCCACCTCGGACGCCACCTCGCCCGCCTGCGCGCCGGCGCCACCGTGCTCGGCATCCCGCAGCCCTGGAGCGACGCGGACATCCTTCAGGCCGCGACCGCCGTGCTGGCCGGACAGGACGCTGCCCTCCGCATTACCCTCACCCGCGGGCCCGCGCCGCGCGGCCTGCTCCCCTCCGCCGGCACGCAGCCCACGCTGCTCATCACCGCGTCTCCGCTCCCGCCCGCGCCCGCGCCCGCCCACGCCATTATCGCCCGCACCACCCGCCGTAACGAGCATTCTCCCCTCGCTACCATCAAGTCGCTCAACTACCTGGACAGCATCGTCGCCCGAAGAGAGGCCGCCACCGCCGGCGCCGACGAGGCGATCCTGCTCAACACCGCGGGCGTGGTCGCCGAAGCCACGGCCGCCAACCTGTTCGTCCTGCACAACACTGCCTGGACCACCCCGCCCGTGTCCGACGGCGCGCTTCCGGGCATCACCCGTGCGCTGCTGCTGGAAGCGGGCTTCGCCACCGAGGCGAGCCTTACGCCGGAGCGGCTGGCGACTGCCGGGGCCGCTTTCCTGTCCAGCAGCCTTGGCCTGCGCAGTGTCTATAGCGTTAACGGGCGGGCTTTGCGGGTGGTTGATGTGCCAGGAAGGACGCAAGGCCTTCTTTTTTGAAAAAAAGAAGCAAAAAACTTTTGCTCCCCCCGCCTGCATCAAGGCATCGCTAGGTTCCGCAATGCCCGGCGTTGCAGAACCCGCGCGCGTCTTGGTAGGGCGGAGAGCAAAAGTTCTTGGTTCTTTTTTTCAAAAAAGAACTGCTTTCTTGCCTTGCCTAAAACCCTACCGCCTGCCGCCGGACCCACGCCTCCAGGGCCCCGCTCTCCCGCAAGGCCCGCACCCGCCCCACAAGCGCCCGCCGTGCCGCCCGTGCATCGCGCGACAGCGCCAGCAAAACCCCAATCTGCCAGGGCTGCAGGATCAGCGACGCCGCAAGCCGGAACACCCCAACCCCGCCTGACGAATTCAGCGCGCCGACAGCCGCCGGCGGCAACGCGCGCCCGGCCGGATCGCAAACCGCGCGCAGCACGGCATAGGGCACGCTCGCCTGCCGCGCCGCCTCTGCCACCGCTCCGCTTTCCAGATCCACGGCTTCCGCGTTGGTACCCTGCCATCGCTCGGCCTTGCCTGCGATCGAGGCGACCACAGCCTCGCTGGCCAGCAAGGCGCGCACCGTGACGCCGCCCAAAGCGGCCGAAAGCTCCGGGTCGGCCGGCAGATGGCGGCCGCGGAACAGCACGGCGGACGGGACGATGATGGCGCCCGCCGTGATGTCCGGCGAAAGCCCGCCGGCCAGGCCGAAACTGACCAGTGAAGTAGCGCCCGCAGCCAACGCACGCCGCGCAGCATCCGCAGCGCCACGCGCCGTACCGCCGCCCACGAAAACTTTCCGGCTAAGCGGACGCAGCAGTCGGGCTTCGGCTTTCAGGCCGACAACGAAGGCTAGCATCGTAGAGTTTTAATGGTCCGCATCGTCCAAGACCGGCCTTCTTTTTTGGGAAAAAAGAAGCAAGAACTTTGCTCCGCTGTCGCGCGCCTCTGCGCGAGCGCCGGGGGCAAGTATCTTTTCCCTAGATACCCCAATCCACGCGCCGCTGATTGCCCCGCCGGAGATTGCGGTAACGCGACAGCGCCAGAAGCGGGAAGAACAGCCGATACCCGTGATATTTCAGATAGAACACTCGCGGGAACCCGACCGCCGTATAGGGCGCCTCGTCCCACTCCCCGTCCGGCTTCTGCGTGGCCGCCAGCCAGGCGATACCGCGCGCGGTGGCCGCGTCGTCCGTCCGCCCGGCGCCCATCAGCGCCAGCACCGCCCAGGCGGTCTGCGACGGCGTGCTTTCGGTGAAACGGCCGGGCGGCGCGTGGGCGTAGCTCTCCTCGTCCTCGCCCCAGCCACCATCCTCACGCTGCACACTGATCAACCAGTCGCAGGCGCGGCGCATCGCCGGATCTTCTGGCGGGATGCCGGCGGCATTGAGCGCGTTGATCACGGACCAGGTGCCGTAGATGTAGTTGGTGCCCCAGCGGCCAAACCAGCTACCATCCTTCTCCTGCTCGCGCCGGAGATAGGCGATCGCGCGCGCCATCACCGGATGGGTGCAATCCATGCCGATCTGCGCCAGGAAGCCCACGCAGCGGCCGGTCACGTCCGCGGTCGGCGGGTCCAGCAACGCGCCGTGGTCTGCGAACGGGATGTGGTTGAGGTAGGAGTGCGTGTTCTCCGGCTCGAAGGCGCCCCAGCCGCCGTCGCTGCTCTGCATGCCGACGATCCAGTCGCGCGCCCGGGCGATCGACTCGTCATGCGCCGGGTCACCATTGCGCGCCAGCAGCATGCCCACCAGCGCCGTGTCGTCCACGTCCGGATAGTGGTCGTTGGCATACTGGAACGCCCAGCCGCCAGGCGCCACGTCCGGCCGCCGCACCGCCCAGTCGCCCTTGACGTCCAGTATCTGGCGAGACACCAGCCAATCGCTGGCCGCCTCCACCGGCACGCGCCCGCCTGGCACCGAGTCGTCGCAGCCATAGGCGGCTTCGGCCATCGCCACGCCGGCGAGCCCGGTGTCCCAGATCGGCGAGACGCACGGCTGCACGTAGGCGCGCTCGCCGTCATCGACGATCAGCTTGCGGACCGAGAGCCAGGCCAGCGCCGCATCCGGGTGGTCCGGCGCATAGCCTAGTGCCGCGAACATCATCACGCTGTTCGCCATCGCCGGGTAGATGGCGCCAAGCCCGTCCTCACCGTTCAGCCGGTGCGTCACGAACGTCACCGCCTCGCCAAGCGCACGGGCGCGCGACTTCTTGGGAAACCACTTCTCGCCCCGTTTAAGGCACAGATCCAGCGCCTTGAACGCGTGGCCCCAGAAGCTGCGATACGGCCCGCGGATGTAGTCGCGTATCTCGCCGGCCGGACGGGTGAACAGCTCGGCTATGTGCACATCGCGCGGGTTGGTCGCGCGCGGCCGCAGCGTCATCAGCACCAGCAGCGGCACGATCACGGTGCGCGACCAGTAGGACACCTTGGAGAGGTGGAAGAAGAACCACTCCGGCAGCAGCATGATCTCCACCGGCATGGTGGGTATGGCGCGCCACGGCACTTCGCCGAACAGCGCGAGCTGTATGCGGGTGAACACGTTGCAGCGCTCGGCGCCGCCGGCAGCCAGGATCGCCGCCCGCGCCCGCGCCATGTGCGGCGCATCCGGCGCATGGCCCAGGCACTTCAGCGCGAAATACGCCTTCACGCTAGCCGATAGGTCGAACTTGCCGCCGTGGAACAGCGGCCAGCCGCCATGCTCGCCCTGTATCTCCAGCAGATACACGCCGATCCGCGCCTGCAGCGCCGGATCGATCCGATCCAGGTAGTGTTCGAGCAGGATGTACTCGGCTGGAATGGTGGCGTCGGCCTCGAGCTCGAAGCGCCAGTGGCCGTCCGCGTTCTGTCGCCGGCCAAGCGCCTGCGCGGCCCGCTCGATGCTGACTTGCAGGGTTGGTGTGAGCTCCGTGTCAGCGGGCGGGGTCAGGGTCTGGCTTTGCATCACTCATTCAAAATAGTTACGCGCTAGTCTGACTGGCCGTTACGTGCCGCGCTGCAGCGAAACCCGATCTGATCGCACCTTCGATGGTTGCGGGCAATCCGGTATCCGTCCAATCGCCCGCCAGCAGCAGATTCGGCAAGCTTGTTGTGCTTTGGGGGCGACGCTTGTGTTGCGCCGGAGTTGCACTGAATGTCGCCCGCTTCTCCCTGATCAACCGCCATTGTGGCATGGGCGCCACGATCCCGGCAGCCTGGCAGACCTCAGGCCAAACCGCCCGGGCAAGCACGTCTGCCGGCCTGTCCAATAGGCGGTTTGCCGCCGAAATCGTCACGGAAGCCACACCGGTCTTGGCGAAAACCCATTCGGCCGTACCGCCAACCAGCCCCCAGAAGCCGGCTTCTCCGGTGGGCACCTGCGTCTTGAAATGCAGGTTGACGATCGCCTCGTGCTCGTCCGGCCCGTGCAAAGTGGGTAGCAGCCCTGCCGCCACTGCAGCCGGCGCCGCCAGCACCACGCTGTCAGCCGGCGCCACGGCGATCGGACCGCCGGCCCCTGCAAGCCCGGTCACTGTCCCGGCTTCGGTCTGCAGCGCGGCGATCCGGTGGCTCGTGTGCAGTGTCCCGCCGCGCGCCTCCAACCACGCCACCGCGGGATCGATGAAGCTTTCCGACAGGCCGATCTTCGGCCAGCACGGCACGCATTGCGCCCCGCCACGCGCCAGCGTCTCCGCAATGATGGCCCAGAACAGCCGCGCGCTGCCCACATCCGCCGGTGTGTTCAGGCCGGAGACCGCCAGCGGCTCGATCAACCGCTCATACAGCGCGTTGTGCGGCAGCAAGCCGCCCACGGTGTCCTCCGCGCCGGCGAACCGCAGCCGCAACAGCTTTGCATAGTCGGCCAGCCGCGCCCCCGGCACCCCGCGGCCCGCCGAGAACACCCACCACGGCAGCCGCCCGGCATTCGGCCGCAGCGTCCACCGCTGGCCACTGCGAAGGTCCATGAACGGAAACACCGGGCCAGCCGGGCCGGCCAGCGTGTCCCGCGCGCCCACGACGTCCAGATATCGCATCGCCGCGCGGTTGCCGGAGAGCAGCAGGTGGTTGCCGTTGTCGATCCTGCAGCCGAGCTCCCGGTCGAAATAGGAGCGCGCGCGGCCGCCGCAGGCGGGGCCCGCTTCGTAGATGACAACGCGGCGCCCGGCTTCGGTGAGCGCCAATGCGGCGGCCAAGCCGGCCAGGCCGCCGCCTATGATGTGGGTGACGCTCACTGGCGGGTTGACTCCGGCAAGAAGGAAGCAAGGCCTTCTTTTTTGAAAAAAAGAAGCAAAAAACTTTTGCTATCCCCGCTGGACCGAGGCGGGCGCGCCTCTTGCGGCATTTCGCCTGCCGGCACCAGCCGGATGCCGCAGGACACACCGAAGGGGCCTGGCGCCGGGGTAGCAAAAGTTATTTGCTTCTTTTTTTCAAAAAAGAAGGC
>CAXTJZ010000117.1:0-11829 GCA_964244695.1 uncultured Acetobacteraceae bacterium | reverse complement strand
TCCAATCTCTGGCCTGGTGCAGACGCCAACAGTCATCCAGGATCACCGCCATCCCAGGGTGGCTCGTCGCCGAACCGTGCAGCGAGGAACTCGATCATCGCGCGCGATTTCAACGGCAGGGTCCTGTCCGGGCGGAACACGGCGTAGACGTGACCGACTATCATCGTCGGGTGATCGAGCTGGATGGCAACCAGCCGGCCCGACCGGATGTCGTCGGCGACCAGGAAGCTCGGCTGGTAGATCACCCCCAGGCCGGCCAGTGCTGCCGCCCGAAGGGCGTCACCATTGTTGCTTCGCAGCGTGCCCGCTATGGCGGCCGCCACGGCGCCGTCCTGCCCGAAGCACCAGCGGTCCCAGCCCAGACGGCCGGACAGCGTGTAGCCGAGGCAATTATGGCCGCTCAGGTCTGCAACGCTGCGCGGCAGGCCGTGGGCTTTGAGATAGGACGGCGCTGCGCACAGGATGGTGCGGCATGGCGACAGTTGCCGGGCGACCAGGCTGGAATCCTGCAGCGTTCCTATCCGCACCGCCACGTCCCAGCCCTCCTCGATCAGGTCCACCACCTCGTCCGTCAGGCCGAGTTCCACCGACACCTTGGGGTAGCGCGCGGCGAACGCGGCCAGCAGGGGAGCCACCTGCAAGGTGCCGAAGGAGACCGGGACGTTCAGGCGCAGCAACCCACGCGGTTCGGCCTGCCCGGCAGACGCTGCGTGTTCGGCCTCCTCGATGTCTGCCAGGATGCGTCCGCAGGCGTCCAGGTAGAAGCGGCCGGCTTCGGTGAACGTCAGCCGCCGCGTGGAGCGGTGCAGCAGCCGCACGCCGAGCCTGGCCTCCAACGCGTCCAGATGCCTGGTGACCATGGTCTGCGACAGGCCGAGCGACCGCCCCGCCGCGGCAAGACTGCCGGATGCGGCAATGCGGGCCAGCACGCGCATGCTGGTGACCTGGTCGAGCATGTCCGCCTCCAACTTAGGGTGTGAGGTCTTGCCAGGATGGCACAGGTAATCCGCCAGGGGGCGGCAGCCTAGATGGAGGGCAGGAGAAAAGCCCCCATGCCCGACATGCCTTTGACCCTTGCGCAAAGCCTGCAGCGAGCGATCACGCCAGGCGCCCGCATCGGACACGTCCACCTGCGTGTGTCCGACCTGGACCGCTCGCTCGCCTTCTATTGCGGCGTGCTCGGCTTCGCGCTGACTCAGCGGTTGGGCGCGCAGGCGGCGTTCATCTCCGCCGGCGGCTACCACCACCACATCGGGCTGAACACCTGGCAGAGCCATGGCGGGCAGGCCCCGCCGCCGGGCTGCACAGGGCTGTTTCACCTGGCCATCGTCTATCCGCATCGTGCCGACCTGGCCGACGCCGCTTCGCGGCTGGCGACCGCCGGCATCGAACTGGATGGCGCTTCCGACCACGGGGTGAGTGAAGCCCTCTATCTGCGCGACCCGGACGACAACGGTGTCGAACTCTACTGGGACAGGCCTGCCGCGGCGTGGCCGCGCGCTGCGGACGGCGCGCTGGCGATGTCCACACGCCGGCTGGATCTGCGGAACCTGATGGCCGCGCTGCTTCCGGCGTAGGAGCGCTGCGATGCACCGACATCCGACGTAGCGCGCAGTGCTTTGCGCGTGGGCCGGGCACACGGACACAGGCCCTACGCGGCCTGTCTCACCACCGTTGAAGTTGAACAGACATATTGGAGAAATTAGGTGACCAACAATCGTATTGACGTGCACACCCACATGATCCCGCCGTTCTGGGCGGACGCGCTGGCAGCCAAACTCGGCAAGCCGATGTGGGGAACGCCGGAGTGGTCGCTGGAGTCCGCGATCTCTGTGATGGACCGCCTGGGAACGCAATGGGCGATGAACTCGCTTGCCGCACCTTCCGTTGCCGGCTGGGAGGGCGAGGAGCGTATCGACATGGCGCGCAAGGTCAACGATTTCGGCGTCGGGCTGCGCAAACAACGGCCTGACCGTCTCGGCTACTTCGCTACTTTGCCGATGCCCGACGTGCAAGCTACGCTTGTGGAGATCGGCCGCGCTTTCGACGAGCTTGGCGCCGACGGCGTGCTGCTGCTGAGCAACTACAACGGCACGTATCTGGGCGATGACAGTTTCGCCCCTGTCTGGGACGAGCTGGAACGGCGCGAAGCTGTCGTGTTCATCCATCCCGGCAACCCGGAACTCAAGCCGCTGCCCGGCCTGCCGCAGCCGATCCTGGATTTTCCCATGGACACCACCAGGAGCGCCTTGCATTTGGTCACATCCGGCGTCCTGCAGCGCTGCCCGTCCGTGAAGGTGATCCTGTCACACGCGGGCGGCTTCCTGCCTTACGCCGCCACGCGTTTCGCCGTTCTGCTGCACGCCTATGCCCTGAAGGACAAGTCGGAAGAAGAGCTCGCCGCACAGTTCCGTAAATTCTACTTCGACACCGCGTTGTCTGCCCCTGACGGGATGCCGAGCCTGATGGCGTTCGCCGATCCGCAGCGCATCGTGTTCGGCGCCGACAACCCCTACATCTCGCTGGATGTACAAGCCACGTTCACAAGCGAACTCGATAAATACAAGGGCTTCACGTCTGGCCAGCTCGAAGCCATCAACCGTGGGAACGCCGAAATCCTGTTCCCTCGGCTTCGCGGCTCGGCACCCTGAACTTTTCGCACCGCTACCGCCTCTCTTATCAGACGCCAGTTCAGAAAAGGAACGATCATGGGTTCGATCGACGTACACACGCATTTTATTCCGGACACCTACCTGAAGGCGCTGGCCGACAAGGGTATCACCACAAAGGAGATAGGTTTTCCCATGGCACGGTGGGATGTCCAGGAACGTCTCGACATCATGGACGGCAACGACATCCAGACCGAAATGCTTTCGCTGTCGTCGCCTGGCATGCGCTATTGGTCCGGCGCAGAGGCGGTGAAGCTGACGCGTGTCCTCAATGACGAACTTGCAGGCATCGTCAGGGACAGGCCGGCGCGTTTTGGCGCCTTGGCGACGCTGCCTTTGCCGGACGTCGATGCGGCACTTGCGGAGATCGCCTATGCGCTAGACGAGCTGAAGATGGACGGCGTGGCCGTCATGACCAATTACGACGGTGTGTTCCTGGGCGACCGCGCATTCGCGCCGGTGTTCGACGAACTGAACCGGCGCCGCGCCGTGGTGTTCGTGCACCCGACCGAGGGACCGTCCAACGACATCCTCACCCAGGGCTATCCTGCGCCGGCCTTCGAGTACCCGGCCGAGAGCACGCGCATGGTGGTCAGCCTCATCGATACCGACACGGTCGCGCGCTGCCCGGATTTGCGCGTCATCGTCTCCCACGGCGGTGGCACGCTGCCGCTGATCCAGCCGCGTTTGGCCGTCCTGCTGCCCTGGAAGCGGAAAGAGGATCCGGAAGAGGGCGCCCGCAGGGTGAACCACGCGATCGACTCGCTGTATTTCGATACGGCGATCGTCAGCTATCCGGGGTCCCTGGCTGCGCTGCGGGCGATGCACGACACGTCGAAAATGCTGACGGGCTACGACTTGCCGTTCTTCCCGCCCGACAAGATCGCCTTGTCACGGCACAATCTTGACAGTTTCGACGGCTATTCGGAAGCCGAGCGCGAGATGATCCTGTCCGGTAACGCGCTCGGTTTATTCCCGCGGCTGGCCCGGCTGGGTGCCAAGTGAGCTAGGCGATGTTCTTGGCCGGGTAACGAACCAAGGAAGGCCTTCTTTTTCGAGAAAAAGAAGCAAAAAGCTTTTGCGAGCGCTGTCGCGGACCTTTCCACAAAGCCGCGACAGCGGAGTCAAAAGTTTTTTGATTCTTTTTTCAAAAAAGAACTGCTTGCCTTGCTTGCTTCGAGAAATTGCGGAAGCCGGGTAAAGAAGGCTCTCCTTCAGCAACGTTGGCTCCGCTCTACGCACCGAACAGGCGCGCCACGCCCTTGACGCGGCGAACAGAGCGGACGGCCAGCCTGGTTGCGCCGAACACCCATTTCCGTTGGAAGGCACGCTGCGCCACGTTCTCAAGGCGAACCGCCACCAGCCTGGCCGCGACGTCCACTTCGCCAACCGCCGGCGGCGTCGCCAGGTTGGCGGCGTCGGAGGCGAATTGCATGGCCTGAACACGCGTCGCGATACGCGCGTAACTTACGTTCTCCAGGGCGGTTTCCATGGCCGCGCGTATCTCGCGGGCCGGACGCAACCTGTCCTGCTCCTGCAATGGTGGCTCCGTTTGCCACTCCGGCACCTGTCGCAGCTTCTCGATCAGCTCTTCCGTCGTGTCGTAGAAATGCACGTTGGCGCTGCTGCCCAGCGCCCGCCAGATCTCCAGGGTGACGGGCAAGCGGCGGGCGAATAGCGGCCGTCGAGCGGCCAGGGCGTTGAGCGTGGGGAAGCCGAACCCCTCGGCATAGCTGGGGAAAACCACCGCGGTTGCGTCCGCGTAGAGCCGGACCAGGTCGGCTTCCGCCATTGACCCCGCCGCTTGTCCCGCCAGGTTGGGCAATTTCATGAGCTGGCCTGGCGGCGGCGCTTCGCCCTCCCGCAGCTTCGGATCGGCACACATGCCGAGCGCCACCACCTTCCTGCCCGGATAGGCGCGGGCGAGCGCGTTGCACGTGGGGGCCACGTATTTATGGTCGTAGTGGTTGCCGGTGACGAGCAGGCTGACCGGCCGGGCGCGTGGCGGGCCGTAGGTGCGGTGGTAGTCGTCCAGGTTCAGCGAATGCGGCGAGACGACGCAGACCATGCGCTCGGGGATGCGCAGCCGCAGGCGCATCGCGCGGTCGGTCTGCCGGCTCTGTGTCGCCAGAACGTCGAAATGGTCCATGGTGAATTGCCAGAGGTTCTGCAACCGCGTGGAGGCGAGCCTGGGGCAATCCAGCGAGATGGTGTCGAGCATGTAGACGCCGAGCACCGCGCCGGACAGGCACAGGCGTTGCACGGCGTTCCAGTCATAGGGCTGGCCGATCCGGAAGATGAGCGCGAAGGCGCGGCCGTCATGCGGATCGGCCCTGGTGATGCCGAGCGTTGCGAGGTCGTGGAAAGCGTAGACGTCCTCGGAGCACAGGACGTGGACCTTGTATCTGTCCAGCCATTGCTCGGCCACGGCGTGGAGGGTCTGCAGGCCGGCCTGCATGGTGCCGTTATGGGCGGCGACGAAGCTGGAACAATCGATCGCGGCATCGAGCTTGCCGTCTTCGTCAGGAACCAGGCTGGCCAGCAGCCGCTCGGTGAGGACTTCGGGCGAATCATAGTGCCGCATCGTGTGCCCGCCATACTCGGGATAGCGGGTATCGAGTATGGCGCGGTTGCGCAGTTCCAGCTCGTCGCGCGTGGCGACGGCGGTGCTGAAGCTTGCCTCGCCCTCATGGGCAACGAAGGCGTGGTTGGCGAGCACGGCGCGGTAACCCAGGCGGGACGCCCGCATCACCAGGTCGTTCTCCTCGTTGTAGCCTTTGCCGTAGATCTCGTCGAAGCCGCCGAGCTCGGCCAGGATTTCCCAGCGCACGAACATGCAGAAGCCGATGGCGGTGGGCACGTAGCTCAGCCTGGGCAAGGACTTCGCGTACGCGGCGAAGACATCCACTGCCGCCTCGCCGCGACGCGCGCCCAGCCTGTCCTGCAGCGGCAGCGTGGCAATGGTTGCGTTGTCCGAACGCGGGTTGACGAAGCCGTGCATGACGTCCTGGCGCGCCGCCCAAGCCATCTCGGTGAAGGCGCCCGGTTCGGCTACCGTATCGGAGTTTAGAATGATAAGGTCCATGCCGCCCGCGACCGCTTCGGCAACGGCGCGGTTCATCGTTCTGACGAAGCCGAGATTGGTTTCGTTCTGCTCCACACGCAGGGGAATTGCGGACAGCAACACCGCGGCCTGGTCAAGCGCCTCGGCCAGCGGCTTGTAGTCGGGCGAGTCGTTGAAGAAGACGACTTCGCCGGAAATCGCAGCGATGTCCGCAGCACAGCGCAGCAACGAGCCTGCAACCGTATGCACCAGAGCCTCGTTACGATAGAACGGGACTGCAATCAGCACGCGGCGGCCGGTATGCGAGGCTCCTATCAGGTCGGCACTCGTCACGCTGCTATCCATACCTATGTCGTGTCCTTGCGCTCGGAGCGGATCGGCCGTTCCGGCAAACCTGCCACTTCCGCACTTTTCAGACAAATCCGCCTGGCCCGCGCCGGCTTGCAGCCGCCCGGCAGCTTGATTGACCGGCACACCGCGAGCCGTCATAGGACTTGAAAACGAGGAGGTTCGGTGCCTGAGTCGGATATGCCCGCCACGCCGTCTGTAGCACTGCCTGCCCGGTTCCTGGCGGAGGCGGGCGTGGAAGGCTACCTCGATCAGTTCGGGCCCGAGCGTATTCGCGGCTGGATCGCGCGCCCGGCTGATCCCGGGCCGCATGTGACGATCGAGCTGAGCGTGGCCGGGCGCGTGGTCGGTCAGGTGATCGCCGATCGCTGGCGTATAGACGTGCAGGAGAGCCGGCAGGGTGATGGCCGCTGGGGGTTCGACTGCTGCCCCCCCGCCCCCCTGGCCGACGGCTCGGACCACGAGGTCGCGCTGACCCTGCCGGACGGCACCGCCCTGCTGGCAGGGCCGGTTCGCGGCCGCTTCAATGTAGGGGCGGATCGCGCAGGGCAGCACCAGGACGAGCCCCGGACGAAAGTCCGTGCGCGTCCGGATCGCAATGCGGCGGACTTTTCCGGGCGGCCGCTGGTCTCGTTCGTCGTGGTCTTCTACAACATGGCGCGCGAAGCCGCCCGCACGCTCAAATCCCTCTCGCGTGCCTACCAGATCGGCGCCGGCGACATCGAGTACGAGGTGATCTGTATCGATAACGGATCGAGCGAACGGCTCTCCGCCGCGTGGATCGAGTCGTTCGGCCCCGAGTTCCGTCTGTTCCAGGCGGAGCAGATCCTGCCTTCGCCCGTTGCCGCGATGAATGCGGCGGCGCGTCAGGCACGCGGCCATCATCTGGCGATGATGATCGATGGCGCGCACCTGCTCTCGCCTGGCGTGCTGCGGGAGGCGGCCGGCGCCAGCATCGACTCCCCAGGCGCCGTGGTGGCGCTCCGGCAATGGTTCGTGGCGGGCGACCAGCGCTTCCTGGCGCGCAGCGGATGGACGCGTGACCAGGAAGACATGCTGTTCGCGCGCGCCGACTGGCCGCGCAACGGCTATGGCGTTTTTGCCATCTCCGCGCCCGTCTGGGAAAGCCCGAATCACTGGTTCGACGGTATGAGCGAGAGCAACTGCCTGTTCGTGCCGGCGGAGCTGTTCGCCCGGATCGGCGGGTTCGACGAGGCGTTCGACGAGGGAGGTGCGGGCTACGCCAACCTCGACCTGTTCCGGCGCGCCGTCGACGCGTCTTCAGAGCAGCTGATCGCCCTGGTAGGCGAGGCCTCCTTTCACCAGTTCCACGACGGCACCACCACGAACGTGGATGACGACGAGAAGGAACGGCGGGTACGCGGCTACGAGTACAAATACGTCCATTTGCGTGAACAATTATGGATGTCCGTGGCGCCGCCCGACATCCGGTTGCGCGGGCGCATCCACAACGTTGCGGCGCTGATGAGCCGGCAACGGCCGCCCTTTCCCGCCCAGATCGGCGTCACCGACGACATCAGGCGGGCCGTGCTGCCGGTTCATTTCGACGACATGGCGGCGGGCTACCTCATCTCCGTCTACGCGGAAGCGCGGCTGCACGAGCAGGCCACATGGCGGGGCCGCGTGCTCGGCGTGGCACCGCCGGACGCGCTCGCCATGGCTGCCATCCTGCACGAGATCCGGCCGGCCCGTGTGGTGGCGATCAACCTGCCAGCGGGCCTGCTCGGTTTCCTGATGGACGCGGTCCGCGGACCAGGCGACCTCACCAGCTTTGTCGTAGTGGGCGAGGGCGGGCTGTCCGGGGCAAATCCGTGCGATCCTGCCCTGATCAGCAAAGTTCGCCGCGCAGTCGGCGCGGCTGCCGAGACCATGGTGCTGTATCGGCCGCTTGCGGCGGACGGGCCGGTCCTTGCCGTGCTGCAGACCTATGCGGCGTTCGTCTCGCTGCGGTCCTATCTTGTCTGCGTCGGATCAGCGCTCGGGCAACCCTGGCTGGGTTATTCCAAAACCTGGACCATGAACGCCATCACGCAGTTCACCCAGCAGGAACCGTTCGTGCCCGACACGAACCGTACGGCGCATTTCATCACGTCCTGCCCGAACGGGTTCCTGCAACGGATAGGGCCTGTGCTGGTGGCGGAAAGCACGACCGACCTGGAGCTCGTTGGCGTGTCGTGACCTGTGCAGACGTTGCGGACGCAAGCAAGGCCTTCTTTTTCGAAAAAAAGAAGCAAAAAGCTTTTGCGGGCGCTGTCGCGGTTCTCTTTTGAACGGCGCGACAGCGGAGATAAAGTTTTTTGGTTCTTTTTTTTCCAAAAAAGAGCTGCTTGCTTCTTCGATCCAGCCTGTCGCCGGTCGGAAGCAGGCCATAGGGTCGTCCACATCCAATCCTTGAGCAGGCGGTAATCCGACATGCATCGTTTCTGGTTGCGCTTCATCCTGCCGCTGCTTCTCGCGGCCTCTCCCAAGCGCGTTCTGGAAATCGGCGCGGAGTTTGGCTGGAACACGCGCCGGCTGCTGGAGATCGGCCGGGAACGGGGCTTCTTTCTCGACATCGTCGATCCGGCGCCGCATCCGGTGTTCCATGAGATGCTGGCAGAGTTCGATGGCTCCTACGCGTTCCATCCGCACAAAAGCCTCGATACCCTGGCCTTGATACCCGCGGCGGACTTCATCCTGCTCGATGGCGACCATAACTGGTTCACCGTCTATAACGAGCTCAGCCAGATTTTTCTGCGCGCGCGCCAAATGAACACGGCACCCCCCATCATACTATTCCATGACGTGGCATGGCCGTATGCAAGACGGGACATGTATTACGACGTGGAGGCCATACCGACCGGCAAGCGGCAGCCGCACGCGCGGCGCGGGTTCCTGCCCGGCCGTTCCGACCTGGTGGAAAACGGCCTGAATGGCAATTTCGACAACGCGTTGCAGGAGGGCGGCCCCTGCAACGGCGTGCTGACAGCCGCGGAAGACTTCCTCGCTGCCTCCAAGGTGGATGCTACGTTCAAGCGGCTTCCCTTCTTCAACGGGCTGGGCATCCTCATAACGGCGGCTCGGTCCACCGAGGCCGTGCAGCAGGTGCTGGCCGCCTTCTTCTCGTCGGACTCGCTGCTTGCGACTTGCGAGGAGCTTGAGGGCGACATCAACAATCTTCGTGTTGAACTAGCGGTCAGCCGGCAAAGCCTTACCCGCAGGACGGAAGCGCTTATGCGGGCACGCACGGTCATCCGGGAGTTGGAGCAGGAGTTGGCCGACGCTAAGATGCACCTCGCGGACTGAGCGGGGGTAAGGGAGCAGGCCTTTTTCGAGAAAGAAGCAAAAGCCTTTAGCGAGCGTTATCGCGGACCGCTGAAGCACACGCTTCAACCACGCGCGCCCGAACGGACAAAAGTTTTTTTGCTTCTTTTTTCAAAAAAGAAGGCCTTGCTTCCCTACGCAACGACGAGACAGGCTAAGTCTCAATCCTGAACAGCGTATCCATCGACGCGAGCTCCAGCAACCGCGCGATCTGGATCGACGGCTTACGTAGCGTCAGGTTGCAGCCACGGCCCTTGGTCTCGTCATCGGCGACCAGGAGCATTCCCAAAGCTGCCGAGTCCAGGAAGCTTATCCCGCTCAGATCGAGCACGTGGTTGCGGCCGGATACCGTCTTCAAGACGTCCAGCAGTGCCCGGAAAGAGTGATGGTCCTTGAAGGTGAAAGACCCCTGCAGCGCCATGACGGCGCCAGAGGCGGTGGTGTCCTGGGTGAAAGTCATGTCGGACGTACTCCTGGCATCTGGGTTGAAAGATCAGAACAGTTCGATGTCGCCAGACTGGCCGGTGTTCTCGCCGTCTTTTGCGCGGCAGACGGCGTCCTCCTCCTGCGCGTCCTCCTGCCCCAGCAGCCGCGTCAGCAGGCGTTTCTTGACGGCGCCGAGCACCTGGCGGTCCAGCAGCTTTTCCAGACAGTCCCGGTCTATGGCGCCGGCCCGGAAGATGTCCGGAAACTGTGCCGCGGTGGCTTGCTGCATCGACTGGTTCGCATCCGACAGGACACTCAAGGCGTCCGTCACCTGGGCGAGATGCTGCTTGGTGCGGTCCTGGAACTGCATGCCGGTGATCAGCTGGGCGATCGTCTGCGACATCTCGACGGAGCTCTCGGCGGTGGCTCCGAGAATGCTGCCGAAGGCCTCGTTCTGGGCGATCAGCGCGGCGATCAGGTCATCCAGCCGGTCCTTCGCCATGATGTGCTCGGACATGTCGAGCGTGGCGATCTCCCGCAGGACCGCGTGGCCGTTATGCACCCCTTGGGTGACGGACGCGATGCGCGTGCGCACTTGCTTGGAGATGTCTTCCGTGGTGCGCGACAGCTCCTTGATCTCGCCGGCGATCACCTGGAAAGCAGCGCCCGCCTCACCAGAGCGGGCCGCTTCGATGGCCGCGTTGAGAGCCAGATAGCGTGTCTGCTTGTTGATCTTTTCTATTTCGGCGACGCAGAGCTCGGCTGCATCCACGTCTCGCCTGACGTTGTCGAGCGCATAGACCATGCGCATCGCGTGCTTGGAGACGGACAGGATCGTCTCGATGATCTTGCGTAATATGTCTTCGACGGAGCGCATCGCCGCATCCACACGCTGCGGCTCGCCGGCCACCTCGATCGTGTTGGCGATGGAGATGACCGCTTCCACACGGCCCATCTGCGCCTGCGCCAGGACGGCCAGTGTCTGGAACCGCTCGCTGAGGTCCAGCGTGCTGCTCTCCACCAGGTCGGAGGAGATCGTCAGTTCACGGGTGAGCGCACTGAACGTGCGGCGTTCCAGTTCAGAAAGGCCCATCCAGCTACGCAGGAGTTCCACGGCCGGTCCGTCTTGCGCCAGCCTGGGATCCGGTTCCGCGGCCGAGCCCGCCGCAGCCTGAAGGGGCTGCTCGCTGACATCTCTCAATGTCGTCTGCCGTTGCATTGTTGCGGCTGATCCTGTCATGGCCCGGGCCGGCTGCTGTTGCTTGCCGGTGCCGGTGTCGTCGTTGCGGCAGTATGGGCGAAAGCTCCCAAGAAGCCGTTAAGCCGCGGTACTTTACGAAACGGAAAGGCCTTGCTGGCATATAGTGAATAAGAGGAGCGGCGCTCCTGCCTATTCAAACCGGAGACTACCTCATGCCGGCTGCGCCACTTCCCGAAGACGAGACGGAGCGGCTTCGCGCCCTGCGGAACACGGGGCTTCTGGAGAGCGGCGCCGATCCTCTGCTGGACTCGAGCGTAGAGCAGGCAGCAGCACTTTTCGGCGCCCCGATCGCGGCGGTCACCTTGCTCGACGAGACAAGGCAAAACTTCAAGGCAAGCGTCGGCGTGGGCGTGCCCCATACACAGCGCGATGTGGCCTTCTGCGGTTACGTGATCCTCGGGTCCGATCCGCTCGTCGTTCTGGACACGTGCTCTGACGGCAGGTTCGCAGACAATGCGCTGGTCGTCGGCGCGCCTGGCGTGCGCTTCTATGTTGGCACCCCTGTCTACAGCCCGGGCGGCCAGCCGTTAGGCGCCCTTTGCGTGATAGACACCGCCGCCCGGGAAGCTGTGTCGCCGGAGCTGATCACTGCGCTGCGTGCGTTGGCGGCGGACGTCTCGCAACGGTTTTGCACCCCCGTTTGCTCGACATAGCGACTGGTTCTGCCAACAGGCGTATTGGCAGAACTGGGCCGGTAAGGAAGGCATTCTTTTTCGAGAAGAAGAAGCAAAAAGCTT
>CAXTJZ010000116.1:0-11844 GCA_964244695.1 uncultured Acetobacteraceae bacterium | reverse complement strand
CCGCCCAGCGTGCAGGACAGGGAGTTCGCCGCCTGGTGCCGGCTGGACAACCGGCTGCCGCTGCTGCCGAACGCGCAGGAGGTGACGGACGCGTTCCAGGCGCAAGGCTACGAGGTGCGCGTGGCCGAGGACATGAGCGACCGCCACGTCACGCAGACGCTGTCCGGCTGGCGTGAGGCGGTGCGTGCGATGGCGGCCGGGCCGCGGCCTGCCGCGCACACGGCGGCGGCATTCGTGACGGAGGCCGAGCTGTGGCTGCTGCGCATCAGGCTGATGCGCCGGCTTGGCGTGAAGCTGATGCGCTGGCACGCAATCCGCTCGGCTTGACACGGCGGGGCCGGAGCGGCTATCCGCGCCCCTCCCGATCGGCCCCGCGTGTGGCCGCATTCCGCATACCAAGGTCGTGTCATGAAGATCCGCAACAGCCTGCGCGCTGCCAAAACCCGCGACAAGAATTGCCGCGTCGTGCGCCGGCGTGGCCGCGTCTATGTGATCAACAAGAAGAACCCGCGCATGAAGGCCCGCCAGGGCTAACCGGCGAGATTAGTCCAAGGCGTAAAGTTTTCTGGTCCTTTCCTTCAAAAAAGGGCGACTTGCCTTGCCTTCCGTAACGCATGTGCCAATTCTTGCGCATGATTGCGCAAAATGCACCTAAGCCCGACATCCTGGCCCGCCGGGATGAAATTGTCGCCGCCCTGCAGGCGATAATTCCTGGTGACGGCGTGATTGCCGAGACGCGCCGGCTCAAGCCCTACGAGACTGATGGCCTGTCGGCTTACCGGCAGCCGCCGATGGCCGTGGTGCTTCCGGAGACCACCGAACAGGTGGCTGCCATCCTGCGATACTGCCATTCCATCGGGTTGCGCGTGATCCCTCGCGGCGCCGGAACCTCGCTGTCCGGCGGTGCATTGCCGCTGGAAGACGCTGTGGTGGTCGGCATGATGCGGATGAACGCCATACTGGACATCGACTACGCGGACCGTTGTGCCACTGTGCAGGCCGGCGTGACGAACCTTGCCATCACCGGCGCGGTCTCGGGGGAGGGCTTCTTCTACGCGCCTGATCCCTCCAGCCAGCTCGCCTGCATGATAGGCGGCAACGTGGGGATGAACTCCGGTGGAGCGCACTGCCTGAAATACGGCGTCACGGCCAACAACCTGCTCGGGCTGCGGATCGTGACGATCGAGGGGGAGATCATCGACATCGGTGGCGCGCATCTGGATGCGGCGGGTTACGACTGGCTCGGCCTGATCACCGGCAGCGAAGGCATGCTGGCGATGGTCACCGAGGTGACCGTGCGCATCCTACGTGCGCCCGAAGGCGCGCGCGCGATGCTGGTGGGCTACGGCAGCAACGAGGTGGCCGGCGCCTGCGTGGACGCCATCATCGGCTCCGGCATCATCCCCGTGGCGCTCGAGTTCATGGACAAGCCCGCGATCCACGCCTGCGAGGCGTTCGCCCATGCCGGCTACCCGATGAATGCCGAGGCGCTGCTGATCATCGAGGTGGAAGGCAGCGTCGCCGAGCAGGACGCGTTGCTGGCGCGCATAGGCGACATCTGCAGGCAGTTCGATCCGGTGAGCCTGCGCATCTCCCAATCCGCGGCCGAGAGCACGGCGATCTGGAAGGGCCGCAAGGGTGCGTTCGGCGCGGTGGGCCGTATCAGCCCGGACTACCTCTGCATGGACGGCACCATACCCACGAGCCGGCTGCCAGAGACGTTGCGCCGCATCGGCGAGATGACGGAGGCGGCGCGCCTGAAGGTCTGCAACATCTTCCACGCCGGTGACGGCAACCTGCACCCGCTGATCATGTTCGACGCCAACGATCCGGACAGCTTCCACCGCGCCGAGGTGCTTGGCGCGGACATCCTGAAGCTGTGCGTGGAAGTGGGCGGCTGCCTGACCGGCGAGCATGGGGTGGGCGTGGAGAAGCGCGACCTGATGTCCGTGCAGTTCACCGCGCCGGAGCTGGCGCAGCAGCGCGCGCTGAAGAGCGCGTTCGATCCTGCGTGGCTGCTGAACCCTGCAAAAGTGTTTCCGTTGCTGGCGGACGCTTGAGTTGAAGGAAGCAAGCAGTTCTTTTTTAAAAAAAAGAACCAAAAAACTTTTGTTTCCCCGCTTGTGTGCCAGCCGTAACCATTATGAGTCTGACACTTCGCCGATGCAGCGGAGTAGTAAAAGTTTTTTGTTTCTTTTTTTCAAAAAAGAAACGCTTTCTTGCTATGCTTGAGCCAGCTTCCGAAGCCGAGCTATCCGGCGCGATAACCGATGCCCATGCAGCGGCGGAACCCGTGCTAGTCCAAGGCGCAGGCACCAAGCTTGGTATGCTCCGCCCGGTGCAAGCTGCACGCAGCCTGTCCACCCGCCGGCTGACGGGCGCCACCCTGTATGCACCGAAGGAACTCGTGTTCTCCGCCCGCAGCGGCACGACGCTGGCCGAGGTGCAGACGATGCTGGCCGAGCACGGCCAGCATCTGATTGCCGAGCCGCCCGATTACGCCGCCCTGCTTGGCGCCGAGCCTGGCGCGCAGACTCTGGGCGGTGTGGTGGCCACCAACCTTTCCGGGCCGCGGCGTGTGGCCTGGGGTGCGACGCGGGACCATGTGCTGGGGATGCGCGCGGTCGATGGAACGGGTGAGTTGCGGCGCTCCGGCGGGCGGGTGCTGAAGAACGTGACCGGGCTGGACATCTGCAAGCTGCTGACGGGCAGCCATGGCACGCTCGGGGTGATGACCGAGATCACGCTGAAGGTGCTGCCTGCCCCTGAGGCGAGCGGCTCCCTGGTGCTGCAGGGGCTGGATGCGGTGCGCGGCGTGGCGGCCCTTTCGGCGGCGCTGGGCAGCCCCTACGGTGTGTCTGGCGCGGCATACCTGCCGGTGGAGGCCGCTGGCCGGCTGGGCCTGGGCGGGCCCGTGGCACTGGTGCGCATGGAGGAGTTCAGGACCAGCGTGGCCTACAGGCTTGGACGTTTGCGTGCCGAGCTTGCGGCTTTCGGCTCGGCCGAGATGATGGACGAGGCGGCGAGCGTGGCTGCCTGGGCGGCGGTCAGGGATGCGGTGGTACTGCCGGCTGAGGCAGGCGAGGCGGTCTGGCGGGTGTCGGTCCGGCCCTCGGCTGGGCCGGGTGTTCTGGCTGCCGCGGCGCAAGCCGGCGCGCGGGGCTATCTTGATTGGGGTGGCGGGCTGGTGATGCTGGCCGGGCCGGCGAGCGAGGCGGCGCATGACGCGGTAACCCGCGCGGCTGCGGCGGCCGGCGGCGTGTGGACGTTGCTGCGCGCGCCGGAACCCTTGCGCGCGGCAGTCGATGTGGTGCCGCGCGAAGTGCCTGCGCTGGCGGCGATCGCGAGGCGGGTGAAAGACGTGATGGACCCAAAGGGTATCTTGAATCCGGGCCGGCTTGCGGCGGGAATGTAGGCAAGCATGCAAACCAATTTCACCGAACGCCAGCTCGCCGATCCGGACACCGCGAGCAGCAACCAGATCCTGCGCACCTGCGTGCATTGCGGGATGTGCACGGCCACATGCCCGACTTTCCTGCTGCAGGGTGACGAGCTCGATTCGCCGCGCGGCCGCATCTATCTGATGAAAGACATGCTGGAGGGCGGCAAGCCGGCAACTGAGGAGGTGGTGCGGCATGTGGATCGCTGCCTGTCCTGTCTGTCCTGCATGACGACGTGTCCCTCGGGCGTGAACTATATGCACCTGGTCGATCATGCGCGGCGCTACATCGAGGAGAGTTATGAGCGTCCGCTCGGCGACCGCGCGCTGCGCTGGGTGTTGGCGAAGGTGCTGCCGCAGCCAGGCTTGTTCCGTGCTGCGATGATCGGGGCGCGGCTGGCGGCACCGTTTGCGCCGCTCATACCGGGCAAGTCGCAGATGGCGCAGCGGTTGCGCGCGATGCTGCGCCTTGCACCCGCGCGCCTGCCACGCGTGGGCAAGATGCAGCGGCCGCAAGTGCACCGCGCGGTGCATGAGCGGCGTGCGCGTGTGGCGCTGCTGACAGGCTGCGCGCAGAAGACGCTGGCGCCCGCCATCAACGAAGCGACGATACGGCTGCTGACCCGCATGGGTGCCGACGTGATCATCGCCCCGGAAGTCGGCTGCTGCGGCGCGCTGACGCACCACATGGGCCGCCACGAAGATGCCATGGCGGCGGCCCGCGCAGCCATCGAGGGCTGGACCGTGGAGATCGAAAGCGGCGGGCTGGACGCGATCATCGTCAACACGTCCGGCTGCGGCACGACAGTGAAGGATTATGGCTACATGTTCCGCAACGAGCCGGAGCCGTGGCGCGGGCGTGCCGCCGAAGTGTCCTTGCGCACGAAAGACATAAGCGAGTTCCTGGCGGAGTTCGGCTACACGCCGACGCGTGACAAGCCGAATTTGCGCGTGACTTACCAGAGCGCGTGCAGCCTGCAGCACGGGCAAGGCGTGAGCGACACGCCGAAGATGCTGCTGCGCCGCGCGGGATTTACGGTGGTGGAACCGGCGGAGCCGCATATCTGCTGCGGCTCGGCGGGCACCTACAACATCATGCAGCCGGAAATCGCCGGGCGGCTGCGCGAGCGCAAGCTCGCCAACATCGCGCGTACCAAGCCCGACGTGATCGCGGCCGGCAACATCGGCTGCATCACCCAACTCGGCGGCGGCGGTGTGCCGCTCGTGCACAGCGTGGAACTGCTGGACTGGATGGCGGGCGGACCGCTTCCCGCAGCGCTGGACGGCGTGGCTGCCGCCTGATGCGCGCGGCGCTCCTGGCCTGTGCGATCGTGCTTGCCGCGGCATCCCCGCCGCCGGACAAGGCCGCGCCACTGCTGGACGCGCTGGCCCGCGCGCCGACGGAGCAGCAGGCCGAGATGTTGGAACAGCAGATCAGCGCTGCGTGGCTGCAAGCGGTGTCGCCCGCCGTGCAACTGCTGGCGGACAGGGCGATGCAGTCCCTGGCCAAGCAGGACCCGCGCACCGCGATAGGAGACCTGGACGCCGCGCTGGACTTGCAGCCGGACCAGGCGCTGCTCTGGCGCCTGCATGCCGAGGCGCGCTACGCAAACGGCGATGACAGGGGCGCCTACGCCGATTTGGCGCAAGCGCTGGCGCACGAGCCGCGGTGTTTTCCGGCGTTGGCGGATCTGTCGCACATGGCCGAGGCGAAGAATGACAATTCGCGGGCTTTGAAGGCTTGGCAACAGTATTTACACGTCGATCCGCGTGCGCCTCGGGGGGAGGCGCATTTGTTGGTGTTGGAGCGTAAGGTCTCTGGAGATCCGCTTTAGGGTAACGAAGCAAGGAAGGCCTTCTTTTTTGAAAAAAAGAAGCAAAAAACTTTTACTACTTGCTTAGGCTTAGCCGTCTCGATTGCTCGTGAATCGTTCGACTGCTGCAAGTGCGAGGTAGTAAAAGTTTTTTGGTTCTTTTTTTCCAAAAAAGAACTGCTTGCTTTCTATCTTTTGCCTGGCGCTTCCACCGTGAAATCCGCCCTGTCGGCAGGTCCGGCGCCTACGTCCAGCGATCCCTTCGCCACAGCCCTTATGCGGTCCGAGAGGACGCCGTCATGTATCATGATGGCGCGCACGGCGAGTGCACGGTCCAGCGACAGGCGGCGCGCTGTCGAGGGGTCGTCAGCCGTGCCTGGCGCCCAGGCGGTGACGGCCACGATGAGCGTTGGGTTGGCCACGGCCTGCTTTGCCACTGCCTGAACGGCAGCGAACGTGGCTTGGTTCAGATCGGACGAGCCGGCACCAAAGGTGATGCGCCCGCCGCCTGCAATGGGCAACGCACCGCCAACCGCATCAGCCACCACCGGGACAAGCGGGGGCGGCGCTGGCGCGTGCGCCGGCATTGTGAAGGTGGGTGGCAGGATCACAGGGTTTGCCGGCGCCACGGCTGGCATCTTGGGTGCGATCAGGCGCGAAGCCGCGGGCGTTGCGCTGTGCGTGGGTCGCCGGTGGTTCCTGTTGGAAGAAGCAGGCGGCTTCGCCGGTGTCGCCGGCTTGGCAGCCTGTGTCGCCGGGGCGGGTGTGAGTTGGTCGAGGGCCTTGTCGTCCGTGCTGACCTGGGCCGATGCAGAGGTAGCGAATGTCACAGCTAACAAGACCACCTGAACAGCGAACGGACGCCGCACGAAACCGACGGCAACCTCCGCAGCGACAGGAAGCAAAAGTTTTTTTGTCCTTTTCTTCAAAAGAGGACTGCTTGCCTTCTGACTGTCCCGCTCCATGCCGCCCGTATAACGCCCTAGCTCCCGGCCGGGAAGTCAGCCCCGAGACTGGTGCTTTCCCACTTGTCGAACTCCTCGCTCATCGCCGCCATGTGCCCGCGCACCGTATCCAGCGCCACCTTGCCGAGCAACAGGTGCAAAGGCGGCTCGGGGCTCTCCACCGCGGCCACGATGGCGTGGGCGGCGCGCACCGGATCGCCCTGCTGGCTGCCGGAGTAGCCGTTGATCTGGCGGCGGCGCTTGCCGGCGGTCCCGGCGTAGGCCTCGATGTCGTGCTTCGGCATGCGCAGCGAACGGCCGGCCCAATCGGTGCGGAACGGCCCCGGCTCCACGATCGTGACACCCAGGCCGAGCGGCCGTATCTCGCCGGCCAGCGCTTCGGACAGGCCTTCGACGGCGAATTTGGACGCGTTGTAGTAGCCCACGCCCGGAAAACCGACGAGTCCGCCTTGCGAGGACAGGTTGACGATGTGGCCTCGGCCACGTGTGCGCATGCCTGGCAGCACCGCCTTCGTCATCGCGATCAGGCCGAACACGTTGGCTTCGAACTGCGCGCGTATTTCGTCGTCCTCACCCTCCTCGATCGCAGCCATGTAGCCATAGCCTGCGTTGTTGACGAGCACGTCTACCGCGCCGAACTTCGCTTCCGCCTGCTTCACGGTGTCGGCAACCTGCGCCGGCTGTGTCACGTCCAGCGCCAGTGCGAGCGCGTGTTCCGGGAACTCGCCTGCGATGTCTTGGACCCGCGCGGCATCGCGCGCGGTGACGACAGCGCGGCCGCCGCGCTCAAGGATCACGCGAGCGATTTCGCGGCCGAAGCCGGTGGAGCAGCCTGTGATGAACCAGACTGCGTTCTTGTCTAGGGGCATGGGTGTGTTCCTAAGGAAGGAAGGAAGCGGCTCTTTTTTGAAAAAAAGAACCAAAAAACTTTTGCTTCCCCGCTTGCACGAGGGCAGACGTCATTTCTGCCGGCAGCGTCCTGGCAGAAGCTGCACGCACCTCAATGCAGGCGGAGTAGTAAAAGTTTTTTGGTTCTTTTTTTCAAAAAAGAACTGCTTGCCTTCTTCTACCCAGCCTTCTTACGAGGCGAAGCCTTGCGCGGTGCCGCTTTCTTCTCAGCCGCGGGCTTGCTCTCCGTCTGACCCAGGCTCTTCTTCAACGCGGCCATCAGATCGATGACGTTGCCGCGCTCCGGCGCCACGTCGGCCGCCGGCTTGAAGCCGGAGCCCTTTATCTTGGCGTCGATCACTTCGCGCAGCCTGGCTTCGTAGCGGTCTTCCAGGTCGGACGGCGCGAACGGCTTCTGCTGGCGCTCGATGAGCTGGGTCGCCAGTTTCACCATGTCGGCGTCCGGCTTGTCCTTGGGCACGCGGTCGAACAGGCTTGCCGGGTTGGCGATGTCTCGGTGCTCGTAGAGCGTGTGCACGACGAGGCCGTCCTGCATCGGCATGATGGCGACGGCGCGCTCGCGGCGGGAGATGACGACACGAGACAGGGCCACGGTTTTGGCTTGGCGTATCGCGTCGCGCAACACGACGTACACGTCCTGCGCGGAATCGCCATCAGGCGCCATGTAGTAGCTGGTGTCGAAATACACCGGATCGATGCTGTCGAGGGTGACGAATTTGTCGACCGTCAGCGTGCTGGAGCTTTCTATGCGCGCCTTCTCGAAATCCTCGTCGTCCATCAGCACGTATTGGTCTTTTTCGAATTCGTAGCCGCGCGCCAGGTTGCGCCGCGAGAGTTCCTCGTCGGTCTGTGCATCGAGCGTGACCATGCGGACGCGGTTGCCGGTCTTCGGGTTGATGAAGTTGAAGTGCAGGTTGGCGGTTTCGCGGTGCGCGGTGTGCAGCGCCACGGGACAGGAGACGAGGGCCAGGCGCAGATGTCCGCGCCAGATCGGGCGTTCAGCCATGTTTGCGCTTCTTTTCGGCAGGAGTTGCGAGGAGGGTTTGCCGCGTATCGGCGAAGCCGGCCCAAGGGTCGGCTTTCAGTTTGGCGATGCGTGCGGGGACGGTGTGGATGGTGAAGGCTTGCGGGTCGAGCTTGTCCGTCACCTCGCGCCAGGTGACTGGCACGGCGACTGTGGCGTGCGGCCGTGCGCGCGGCGAGAAGGAGGCGATGGCGGTGGAGCCGAGGCCGTTGCGCAGCCAGTCGATCAGGATGCGGCCGCGGCGGCGTGCTTTGGGCACGGAGGCCACGTAGAGTTCGGGCGACAGGCGTTCCAGCTTCTCGGCGAAGCCGCGGCACCAGGCGCGGGCGAAGTCCCAGTCGCAGGACGGCACGAGCGGGACCACCAGGTGAAGTCCCTTGCCGCCGGAGGTGCGGCACCAACTGGTGTAGCCTTCGTCTTCCAGCTTGGCCTTTATGTCGTGGGCGGCGCGTACGATCTGCGGCCAGGCGATGCCGTCGCCGGGGTCCAGGTCGAAGACCAAGCGGTCAGGGTGACCGGCATCGTCCAGCGTGCTGCCCCAGCTATGCAGTTCGACTGCCGAGATCTGCGCGGTGGCGATCAGGCCGTCGGTGCCTTCCAGCGAGAGATAGGGCGCCTCATCGCAGGCGCCTTCCTGCAGGCTGGCGGGCATGCCACGATTGGCGTGCTTCTGGAAGAAGTGCTCGCCGTCGATTCCGTCCGGACATCGCACGAAGGCGAGCGGCCGGTGGGCGATGGCGCCGAGCGCCGTGCCGCCCATTTTCTGCCAGTAGTTCGCCAGGTCCTGCTTGGTCACGGCAGGGTGGCCGTCGGCGGCGGGCCAGAGTTCGCGCTCCGGATGGGTCAGGCGCACGCCGCCAAGCTCCGCGCTGCGGCCGGCGGGTTTCTGCGCACGGACGATGCGGCCGGAATGCGAGCGTGCGCCGAGTTCGATGCGCTTGGCATCCGGGTTGGGGACGTCGCGGACCACGTCGGCTGCCGCCTTGTCCTCGCGCAGGCCGAGGAAGACGGCGTGGCGCAGGCGGCCGGCGCCGGACCAGCCGGTGAACTGGATTTCTGCCACGAGATGCGGCTTCACCCAGGCAATGTCGGAGGGCGGCTTCTCCTCCGTCAGCAGCAGCTGCTTCGGCGGCTCGCTGGCCAGGGCCTTTAGCTGTGTGGCGAGGTCCTGCAGCGTGGCATCGGTGAACCCGCTGCCGCAGCCGCCTACGTAGTGCAGCTTGCCGGTCTCGTCGTGGAAGCCGAGCTGCAGCGAGCCAAGGCCGGTGCGGCTGCCCTGCGGGGGCGTCCAGCCGAGGATGATGAACTCGTCGCGTCCCTGGCATTTCACCTTCAGCCAGTCGCGGCTGCGGCCGGCGTGGTAGGCGCTGTCGGCGCGTTTGCAGATGATGCCTTCCAGGCCCATTGCGCAGGCGTTCTTGCGCACCTGGTCGGTGATGCCTTCCAGGTGGTCGCTGACGCGTATGAAATCCTGCTTGGGCACCAGCGCCACCAGCGCTGCCTTGCGTTCGGTCAGAGGCAGGTCACGCAAATCGTGGCCGTCCTGGTAGAGCAGGTCGAACAGATAGAGGTGCAGGCTGTCCGTGCGGCTTTCCTTCAGGGCGGCCTGCAGGTCAGGGAAGCTGGACAGCCCGTCGGGCTGCAGGGAGACGAGCTCGCCGTCGGCCAGCAGCGTGTCGGCCGGCAGCGAGGCGGCGGCGCGTGCCACGGCGGACAGGCGGTGCGTCCAGTCCAGGCCGTTGCGGGTCAGCACGCGCACGCCGTCGCCATCCTTGCGTATGATCACGCGGTAGCCGTCGAACTTGATCTCGCTCAGCCATTCCGCGCCTTGCGGCGGCACGTCGGCGTTGCTGGCCAGCATGGGCGCTTGGGCGTCGGGTAGCGGCGCGGCGAGCGCATCTTGCGCTGGCGGCTTTGCGGTCTTCGGCTTTGCGGCCGCCTTCTTCGCAGCCACAGGCTTGGACGGCTTTTCCGAACCGAACTCGGCCACTGCCTTCTGTTTTCCTGCCGGCTTCGGCTTCGGCAACGGAACTGCTTCCATCTCCGCGGCGTCCAGGCCGGCGCGTTCCTCTTTATCGTGTTCCTTGATGAGCAGCCAGCTCTCGCCGCGCTCGCCCGGGCGGGGCTTGAGGCGTATCAGCACGTATCGGCCGTGCAGGCGGGCGCCGTCGAGGGTGAATTTCATCTCGCCGCGCGCGATGTCCGGGCCCGCATCGCCCACCGGGGTCCAGGTGCCGCGGTCCCAGGTCTCCACCGTACCTGCGCCGTAATTGCCGGTCGGGATCACGCCTTCGAATGTGGCGTATTCCAGCGGGTGGTCCTCGGTGCGCATGGCCAGGCGCTTGTGCGCGGTGTCCATGCTCGGGCCTTTCGGCACTGCCCAGCTCCACAGCACGCCGCCATGCTCCAGCCGGAAATCCCAGTGCAGCCGGCTGGCCGCGTGTTTCTGCACGACGAAGATCAGCGCGCCTTCGGCGGCGGCCGAAGCACCCGGCGCGGGTTCCGGAGTCTGCTTGAAGTCGCGCTTGCCGCGGTAGGTGGCGATGGATGTGTCGCGAACGGCCATAGTCCAGCAACGTTGTTTCGGCAGGGCAGGTTCCTCCCACGCCGGGGGAACCGGAGCGCGGAGATGCTGTATGCTCGGCACATAGCCCCGCGCGATAAGGCCAGCATGCTCGACAACGCCCAGGAACCCGGCGACTTCGCCATCACCGCGCAAATCTCCCTGGTGGAGCAGCGCTTCCGCACGCTGAAACACAACGACATGTTCGGCGTGTTCGACCAGCGCGGCGACATACGCCCTGGCCCTGGCGGCACGGAGGGCCTGTATTTCAACGACACGCGCTATCTGTCCGAATTCGAGTTGGTGTTGGCCGGGCGGCAGCTCGTCCTGCTCAGCTCGACGCTGCGCGACGACAATGCGACGCTCACCTGCGACCTGAGCAATCCGGACCTGCCGCATCTGGCCACCGACGGCGAGGGCACGGCAGGGCTGGACAGCAACCTGATACACGTACGCCGCTCGCGCTTCCTGTGGCAGGGTGTCTGCTACGAGCGCGTTTCCATACGCAATTTCGATGTTGTCGCGCACACCGTTCCGGTGGAGATCCGTTATGGCGCGGATTTTGTCGATCTGTTCGAGGTGCGCGGCATGACTCGCACGCGGCATGGGCGGCACGAGCCTGCCTTCGTCACCTTGCAGACGGTGCGGCTGGCCTACACAGGGCTGGATGACCTGCGCCGGACAACCGACCTGCGTTTCGAGCCGCCGCCCGAGCGCATCGACGAGGGCCGCGCGCTGTTCAGCGTAGTGCTGCCGCCGCATGGGCGCAGCCTGATCTTCGTGGAGATCGCCTGCGACAAGCCGCAGGCCGCGGTGCACGAAGCTGTCCGCCGGCCGGCCGACAGCTTCGTCAACCGGATGATCGAGCAGCGCAGGTGGACCCGCCAGCGCAGCGCCGGCGCCACCGGCATCGAGAGCAGCAACGAGGTGTTCAACGAGGCGATGCGCCGGGCGATCAGCGACCTGACGATGCTGACGACCGACATGCCGAGCGGCCCTTATCCTTACGCCGGCATTCCCTGGTTCAGCACCGCCTTCGGCCGCGACGCGATCCTGACGGCGCTCAACGTGCTGTGGATGGACCCGGCGATCGCCGCCGGCGTGCTGCGCTACCTGGCCGCAAACCAGGC
>CAXTJZ010000115.1:0-11904 GCA_964244695.1 uncultured Acetobacteraceae bacterium | reverse complement strand
CAGCGTGGCCTCGCCTGCCGCGTCGCGCGGCACGAGGAGGCCGAAGCCGAGCCGTGCCGGATGGCCAGCGTCCCAGGTGAAGAGCTGCTGTGCCGGGCCGTTCAATTGCACATTTTTCGAGGCGGCCACCGCAGTACCCGGACCGCCGGCGCCTTCGACAAGCCGGCCGATGACCGTGGCTGTGAAGCTGTCGCCGGGCCGTACGAAGCGCGGCAGCACCGGCTGGGCGATCAGCGGCAGGCGTATGCGCATCGCACCCGTGCCGGCGCCGAAGCGGTCCGGTCCGCTGATCGCCTTGGCGCGCAGCATGAACACCGTGAGCGTGTCCGGCAGCTTGACGTGTATGCGCGCCGTGCCGTCCGCGCCCACGTGCACGCGCGGCAGGTAGAGCGGCACAGGCGTGAAGTTGCGGCGTACGGAGATGTTCTCCACGCCCTGGTCGCCGCCTGCACCGCCGCCTGGCGCTTCGCTGAGCGGGATGATGCCGAACGCCATGTTGCGCGAGTCGCGCGCCGTCATGCGGCTTGGGCGCTGGACGATGAAGTCCGGCAGCGGATCCAGACGCTGTTCCTTGGCCAGGGAGAGCACGGCCTGGTCGACCATCCATACCGTCGCCTCGCCTGCGAGCGGATGGCCCGTGGCGTCGGCCAAATGCAGCGTCAGATCCACCTCCTGCGCCGGCCGGGCGCTGGCGGGCGCCTCGAAGCTGACGCGAATCTGGTTTTCCACCGGCGTCACGTTCAGCCATGCGGTGCCGGCGATCGTGGTGGGCTTGCCCTGGTCGAACGGCACGCCGGCGGCAGGGCCTGGCCCTGGCAGACGGCCGCGCATGAGCAGCACGTGCACCGCCAGCTTCGGCGCCTGGGCTTTTCGTATCGGCACCTGCACGCGGCCGTAGCCATGCGCCACGTCGATCCACTGATAGCTGAACGGGCCTTCCGGCTGCTCGCTCACCACCAGGGCGCGCGCGGTCTGGAAGGGGCTCTGCACCACCAGGGTCGCGGTCTGCCCAGGCGCATAGGCCGGCTCGTCAGGCGAGAGCGTCATCGTCTGCGCCGGCGGCTGGGACCAGGTAACGGGCGTGTCGCCCGCCATGAAACTGTCCACCCGGACGGTTTGCGCGCGCCCGGCCTGATCGGATGCGGTCAGCTCCACGATGTAGACGCCGGACTCGCGGGCGTCGAAGTGCAGCGTGGTGGCGGCGGCACCGCTGGTCACCTCGCGTTCGGCGACGGTTTTGTCGATCACCTGGGTGTCGTATTTCGCCGCACCGGAGGCGAAGTCACTGGCCTGCAGCACGGCATTCCAGTTCCGGCGTATCAGCCGTGCCGTCATCTTCAACCCGGCGAGAGGATGGCCTTCGCCATCAAGCGCGACCACGCCGGGCGCGATTTCACCAGCGTGGTCGATGTAGCGCGGCAGCTTCACGCCCAGCACGAAGGGCGGCAGGGCCACCACGTGCTGCACGCTGCGCACCTGCAGGTCGTCGTCGCCGGTGACGGTGGCTTCCACCACGTATTCCCGCGGCTGGGCGGTGGGCTCGATGGTCGGGTCCAGCACGAGCTGGGCCGAGCCGCCCGCGTCCGTCTTCACGTCACGTGTCAGCACGGGGGTGGAGCGGAAGTCCGTGTCGCCGGAAAACCGGCTGTCGGACGAGAAGGCGAAGCCGTCCTGCCCCGGTGGCGACCAGACATGGGGAAACTGCGTGACGCGCCAGGCGACAGGACGGTCAGAGACCAGGCCGCCGGCAAACCAGCGCGCCAGCAGATCGACGTTGAAGGAACGGTCTAGCGGCACTGTCTGCTTGCCGGTCAGCAGCACCTCGAAGGTGGGCAGGCGGTAGGCTTCCTTCTTGAAGGTCATGGCACCGCAAGCCGCGCGGTCTGCGCCTGGCTGGAACACCACGCTGTAATCGCCGGTGGCGTCCGTCTTGGCATCGAACGCCACGTGGAAGCCGCCCACTTCGTCCAAAGTGGCTGGTAGCTTCCATTGCTGGTTGTCCGGCCCGGTCACGATCACCGTGCCGGGGCCGTCGGCAAAGGACAGCGCGCCGGCGTTCCAGTCCCGTATCATCCCGGCGATCATCGGATGCTCTTCCGGCCGGTAGATCGGCCGTTCGGTGAAGACGTGGCACAAGAGCCTGGGCGGCTCGCCACGGTCGCCCGTCGCGCCTGCAGCCGCCCAGCCGAGCCAGTTCCCGCCGCCGTGGCTCCAGCCGCGTCCTGTGTAGGCCGGCGGGCCGTGTCTGGGGTCGAACACCAGCGTGTCCGCACCTTTGGTGACCACCACGCGGCTGAGCGTGTCCACCGGACTGCCGGGCTCGTGCTCCTGCACCGTCCAGGTGAACTCGCCTGCGGAGTCGGTCGTGCCGCGCGCGATGCTCGCCATGCCGTCCTGCCCTGCTTCCTGCAGGTCGATCGCCGCCCCAGGTACCGGGCGGGCAGTGGCCAGCGAGGTGACAGCAAAACGTACCCGCCCGGCTTCCTCGACGGCGGTCAGGCTGAGATCCGTCACCTGCACGCGCAGCCAGTGCCGCTGCCTGGCATCCACCGGGCGCAGGCCGAGCAGATAGGTCCCTGGCTGGCGCGCGCCTTCTATCCCGGCCAGGAACGGCGCCACGTTCAGCCCGAATTTCTCGTCCACGCCGCCCGGCACCGCGGGCAGGTCCGCCAGGGTGGAGACGGAGGGCGAGCCCATGGCGCCGATGCGCAGCGCCATGTCGTCGGGGCTGATCGGCCCAGTCTGGTCCCAGGGCGTGGGTTCGCGGCCAGGCAGCGGCGGGGCGGCGCTATCGCTGGTCACCAGCCCTGCCTGCGGGTACGGCCAGAAATCGCGCGAGAGCGGGTCTATCGGATGAATACGCAAATCCGCCGTTGCGTAACCCTGTCCGCGCAGCGGCACCATCTGCGGCCCGTAGCGCTCGATGATGCCTTGCGCGGCATCCCAGCGCAGCCCTGGCGGCGGCGCGGCAAAGGCGAAATGCTGGTCCGCCATGTCGGCGAGCGGCCGGCCGCGCGTGTCATGCAGGCCGCCAGGCAGAACCGACAGCGTATAGACGGTCGCCGGCTTGAACGCGCCGCTGATGCGCAGCGTGGATGCGTCCGAACTCGTGGACAGGTTGCCCACATGCGGCGAGATGCGCAGCACGTCGCGCGCGCGCACCACGTCCAGGGCTTCGGGTGACGCGCTGAAAGTCAGCTCGATGCCGCGCGCGGCGGCGACAGAACCGTCTTCGGGCGCGCAACTGCGCACCCCGTCCGCCGCACCAACCGACGAACTGCCAAAGCCGGATGCGCAGGACGCCGCTGTGAAGGCGAACGGCACGGCGCTGTGCAGGCGCGTCTCGAACACCGGCGCGTCCAGCCCAGGCGCGTCCGACAGGCGCAGCCGCAGTATGGCAACCTGGCCGTCCGGCACCGGCCTGTGCAGCAGGGCAACGACAACCTGCCTGTCACTGCGACCGGCACGCTCGGACGGCGCCAGGTCGAAGTCCTGCGCGGTCAGCAACGTGGCGCCGTCAGGAGTGATGCCGGGCGCAGGGCGCAACTCGATGGTCAGCAGCCGCGCCAGCGCGTCCAGGTCCACCGGCCCGGGAAAGGTGAGGGCGATACGGTCCAGATCCACCACGCCGCCTTGTGTGTCAGCGTCGGACGGACCGGTCGAGACCGGCACCGGCAGGAGTGGCACCAGCACCGTGGCGCGCGGGCCGGCGGTGACTCGCACGCGGCGCAGCGCCTGCCAGGGCTCCGCAGGGCGGAACTGCAGCACCCGTGCGCCAAGCCACTGCCAGGCGCCTGGCGTTGGCGGCTGCAACGTGACGTAGCGCTGCGGCTGATCCTCCGGGCCGCCGGCGACTGGGCCCGTGTCCGCGGTGAAGAAGACCGTGACCGGATCCCAGTCGCGCAGGAAATGGTCGGGTATGATGCGGGTGCCGTCTGCGCGGGCGGCTCGGTCTGGCGTCGCGGCTTGGGCGGGGGCTGCTAGGAAGAGTAAGGAAGCGTAGGCGAGCAAGGCGTTCTTTTTCGAGAAAAAGAAGCAAAAAGCTTTTGCGAGCGCTGTCGCGGAACGCTGGAGCGCGCGCTTCAACAACGCGCAGCCGAACGAGACAAAAGTTTTCTGGTTCTCTTTTTCAAAAAAGAACTGCTTCCTTGTTTCCTGTGCGGCATTCATGGCGTGCGTCCCTTCGGGGCCGTCAGCCCCGCCAGCTCACGATAATATTGCACCACGTCGGCAGGCGGACCGTCGGGCCTCGGCGCCAGGCCGACGATGGCCGGCCGGATCACGGTGGCCGGCCCGTCCGCGGGCACCTGCGCCTGCAGCACGTAGCTTCCCGCCTTCAGGTCAGGCAGCATCGCCGCACCGGTGGCCAGAATGCGCCCGCTGGCGTCAAGCAGGGTTAGCGAAACACGGTCGGGCTCGGCCTGCACGCCGATGCCTATGCGGGTGGGCGCGGCCAGGGTGAAGCCGAACAGCACGCTGTCGCCGGGCGCGGTGGTGACCGTCTCGCCCAGGCCGTCGGTGGCCGGGTGGATCGGCGCGGCACTCACCTCCAGGCTGCCGGACAGCGCACCGTCCTGTGCGGAGATCACCAGCAGGCTCGTCTCGCCCGCAGGCACGTAGCGGCTGAGGGCCGCACCGGCCGGAAACAGCGATGGCGCCTCGCCCGCCACGCCGAGCAGCACCGGCGCGGTGCTGCGTATGCGCAAGAGCGCCGGCCTGGCCTGGTTCACCGACAGGCGCATCGCCCCGCCCGACAAGGTCAGCGTGCAGGGTAGCGCCAGATGTGTCGGCACCGGCTGCGGCCACGGGGACGCCCCTGGCCCTTCCAGCCACACGGCAGCCAAACCTGCCTTGTGGTCCAATGTGAGGCGGCCCGGCCCGGCCAGATTTAGCCTTGTGCCGCGCTGGACCTGGCCGTCCTCGGCGATGAAGACGCCGCTCGCGTCGCCCGCCACCACCAGGGTCTGTCCCGCGGCGCCCGTGACGGGCAGGTCCAGCGATCCCGCCGCGCCGAAGAAGCGGCGGAACGAACGGTCCGGGCCGAGCACGTCCGCAGCCGCCAACGCATCCTGCGCTACCGACACGGCGGCCGGGGTCTGGTTGGTGTTGACGAGGAGCAGCCTGGACCAGCGTCCCTCGAGCGTGCGGCTGAGCGCGGACTGTCCGGCCCAGACAGTCACCCCATCCTGGTCCGGCCAGCCGGCAATCGCGGCCGTGCCGGGCGGCAAAGCCAGGCGCAGCGCGTGCAGCCCCGGGTCGAGAACCAGCTCGGTGGCGCTCGTCGGAGGCAATGTTGCGGCAAGGCTTCCGTCGAGTGTGAGGCCTGGGGCCAGGGCGAGCGACACCGCCCGCGCGGTTGCACGTATGCGCTCGGCATCGTCCGCCACACGCAGGCTGGCGGTGCCGGTGGACACGACGGCGATCGCGCCATGGTCCGAGACGCCGGTGGGCTGGCCGGGCGCGAAACCGGGCTGGCCCGGCGCTTCCGCGACCCAGGCCGTCAGCGCGCCTGATTGCTGCGGCAGGCCCGCCAGCTCACCCTGCGCGAGCGTCAGGGTTACCGGAGCGCCTGCAGGTGGAGGCGCCAGGACTATCCTGGCCGGGTGGCTGGCCATCAGCCAGAAATCGGCCGATTGGGGCACGACGAGCCTGGCTTGCGGAGCGGCGGCCGCATGGCCTGGCCAGGCAGCCACCCTGAGATCGGCCGCGCCGGCAAGGCCCAGAACGGATTTCGAGGACACGGCCACATGCGCCAGAGCCAGGCTGTCGGCGATGCCGGGCAGCGCGAATGGCAGCAGGCGCGCCGCGCCGGGCGAGGCGGGCAGGCTGGCGAGCCGTGCGGCGACTCGTATCGCCTCGCTCCCGCCGTCAACCGGCCACACCGAAAGCCGCCAGGCGCCGGGCAGGGCGTCGGCCGGCACCGCCAGCACGGCCGAGCGGCCCTGCTCGCTGGCCAGGCTACGCCAGGTGCCGGCGGCGTCCTGGCGTTCGAGCGCGACGGCGAGCGGCGCCGGCGAGATGGCGCCGGCGACGACAAGCTGGCCCACCGCCGGCTGCTTCAGGGTGAGGTGGTGCACCAGCCCGCCTGCCAGGATGGCCGGCACCTCGCCCAGGGTCTCCGCCGGAGCCTCGGGGGGGATCGACAGGGTAATGTCCGTGGTGGCGCTGCCGGCTTGCTGGCCAGTTCCGCGGTTATCCTGCTGGTCCTGTTGCGCGTCGCCGCCATCCGGGCGGCTCTGCACGGCGTCCTGGCCCTGGGTGTCGGCACTGCCGTCTGCGTCGGGCTGCGCGTCAGGCGGATTGCCCGCGCTGTTGTCGCTTCCAGCGTTGTCGTTGCTGCCTGCGCTGTCGCCACTTCCAGAGCCGTCGTTGCTGCCGCTGGTATCGTTACTCCCGGCGCGGTCGTTGCCGTTGCGCGGTGTCGCTCGCTGGTAGGGCGGCATGGCGCCGGCCAAGTCCAGCGTATAGGCGCCGGGTTGCAGCAGGGTGGAGATGGCGACGTTCCAGTCATCCGCGCGCGCGCCGTAGCGGCCCAGCACGCGGCCGTCCGCACCGCGCAGCACGGCCCGCACCGGCACGCCGCCGAAGCTGGTGAGGCTGGCGACACGCGCTTCGGCCAGGTTGAAGCTGACGCGGCCAGGCAGTTTTACGCTGTTGGGGATGCCCGGCTGCAGCTGGTCGGCTTGCAGGCTGAGCTGGTAGTCCAGCCTGTCGTTGCGCCCCTGGCTGCGCGCGTCCAGCCGCCATGCGCCGGGTTGCAGCCAGCCTGTGAACGGCGTGCCGCCTACGATGTGCGCCGCCTGCGTGCCGTCCGCGCCGATGAGTATGGCGTCTATCCCGTCGCTGATCGACAGCGTGACGGCGGCAGGCGCGGCCAGGGCGAAGTGCCAATCGTCCGGCGTGCGCGGCTCGTTCCGTCCGGCCGGTTCGCGCCAGGTGTAAGCCTGCGGGGTGCCGAAGGTCAGCGCGTGCGGGCCGTGGCCGGTAAGCTTCGGCGGCGTCACGACCTGCGTCAGCCGGATCACCGCGCGGGCGTCGGTGGCCTGCGGCATCACCAGCAGCCGGTAGCGTCCGGCGGCCAGTTCCTGCGTGGTGCTCTGCAACGGCGCGCTCACCGCCAGCGGCCAGCCGCCGGAATCTTCCAGGCGCGCCTCGAACACGCGATTGAGGCCGAGCAGTTCAAGCCGGTAGAGACCCGGGGCCGTGATGTCGACAGGCACCAGCAGGCCGGACCCCGCGGCAAGGGTGGCGCGCAGGACTCGGCCGGGCTGCAAGGCGAGGCTGGTGGCAAGCGGCGCCGGCCGGGCCACCACGCCTGCGTGGCCGAAGGATTGGCGGGCCGTCACGTCCACATGGTAGCTGCCGGCGCGCAGCCAGCCTTGCAGGAGCATGTTCTGGCCGATGCCGTTGGCCTCGCCGTTCTGCAGTTCGGGCACGAAATGGGTGCCGATCGTGCCGCCCGTGTGCAGGCGGCCGAGGGTCTCCACCCGGAACAGGCCGCCTTGCGCCACGTCGAGGGTGAAGCTCCGTGCGGTGTCTTCCTCGAAGTCGAAATACTGCGCGACGCGGTCGTGCAATACCGGCTGTGCGCTTTCCGGCTCCGGCGCAGGCATCTCGGCTTCGGCTTCCGGCGCCCGCCAGTACAGGGACACCTCGCGCGGGTGGCCGGTAGCGGGCACATGCGCCAGGCCGGCAGCCTGGTCGTAGCTGACGGGCACAGCGCCGGCGCCTAGCTCCACGGCCGTGAGCGTTCCCTGTCCGGCGCGCAACGGCACGTCGGTCGCCTGGCCGGCAAGCTGGCCGATGCGCACCGGCACAGCGGCGCTATCCAGCGGGCTCGCCTGCCAGGTCAGGCCGAAACGGGCGCCGGGCGCCGCATTGCCGAACAGGACGAGCTGCTCCTGCCAGCCAAGATGCTGTTCGCCGAACGTCACGGATGGTGAGGCTGGCCCCGGCGGCCCCAGCGACACCGCGGCGCCTGGGGTGCTTATCGTCATGTCGGCCACGCCGGCGGCATGGCCCGTCGGCGATACGGAGAGCTGGTACCAGCCCTCCGGCACATCCCACAAATTGGTCTGGCCCGCCTGCGGCACGTCCGTCACGGCGTCCAGCGCCGTCAGACGCGGCTTGTCCGTGGGGACCCCTGTGAGGACGAGAGCGACCTTGCCGCCAACCGCCACGTGGAACAGCACGTCCACCCGGCCGCGCAGGTTGAAGCGCTGCCGCCAGCCGGCGCCCGGCCCGATCTCCGGCGCGTTGGACGCCACGACCGCGAGTGGGCCGAAACGGTGCCGCTTGGCCAGGATGAAGGTGGCGGGCACATCGTCACCTCCGAAGCCGGCACTGCGGGCGGACACCCACCAATCGCCCTGCTGCCACAGCGAAGTAGCCTCGCCGATCTCCTCGCTGCGGAGCTGGAACGCCGCGCCTTGCGCCGCGCTGACGGTGACGATGTGGTCCTGCCTGGCCTGCGCAGTCCGTAGCTCCGCCTGTGGCACGCGGGCCTTTTTGTCGATGCTGTCCTGCACGCCGTCCGCGCTCAGCAGGGCGGGTCCCTCCATCGACAGGCGCACCAGATCGTCCGAGCCGGAAGTGGCAAAAACTTCGGTGCCGAACGGCCCGACATGGCCGCCGACCCAGCCTGGGCGGAGCGCCTGGCTGAGGCCGGTGCGAAAGGAGAACGGGCTGGTCTTGTCGCCATCTGCCCACGGGAGAGGCGGTCCGCCATAGGCGGTGACCAGATAGACGCCGGGCGGCAGCCTTTCCGTCAGCAGGAAGTCTCGCAGCGGATGGCCGTGCGTGGGCTCGATCTGGCTTTGCGCGGGGGTGAGCGCCATCAGGTCCCGCCCATTTCGCCATAAGCGCAGGTCGGCCAGCGCGCGGCCGGCCGCTTCCAGCCGTAGCGGTTGGTTGTCGCTGACCTTCAGCCAGAAGGAGCGCTGCTGCAGGTCGGCCAGCGTGGAGTCGGTCTCGGCGTCACGCAAGGCGGCTTCCACGGCGCCTGCTTGCGTGAATGGAGCCACGTGCAGGCGCACCGTGCCGGTCGCGTCGGCGGCCGGATGCGTGCGCAGCTTGTAGGTGCCCGCATCCAGCAGCAGGTCCAGCCTGCCATCCGCGGCGCCCGGCGCGCCGGCGAGTGGCGTGGGGCCGGTGATCATGTCCACCAAGTCCAGAGCGGTGCCGCTCGCGCTCCTTGCGGTTATGGCGAAGCGCCCGGCCGCGGTCACGTGCAGCAGCGTGGCGCCGCTGCTGGTGGCGGGCAGGCTGTCGGCGTCGAGGGTGGCGGCGGGCGTTCCTGTCTGCGCCCAAGCCGGATTGGCGATCAGCAAGGCGGCGAACAGACCGAACAAGCGCCGCATGTGCCGCCCCATGGTTACGGCATCAACATATAATGCCGGCGGTGCCAAGACGAGGTGCGTAAGGCGATTTCGCCCAAGCAAACCGGAAAGACACACGGATGCCCGCCGCCAGGAAGCAAAAGTTTTTTGCTTCTTTTTTCCAAAAAAGAAGGCCTTGCTCTCTTCCCATGCAGATCACTCGAAGAACCGCCCTGGCCGGCGCCGCGGCCACGCTTGCCGTGCCATCGGGCCGCACCCTGAAGCAACGCGCCGCGGCGAAAGGCCTGCTCTACGGCAGCGCCGTCTCCGCCGATCTGCTGCGCACCGATCCAGGCTACGCGGCGCTGGTGGCCCAGGACTGCGCCATCATCGTGCCGGAGCTGGAGGCCAAATGGGCGGCCACAGAGCCGGAACAGGACCGTTTCGGCTTCGGCAAGCTGGACTGGGTGATGGGCTACGCCAGGCAGCACGGCATGGCGGTGCGCCTGCACAATTTGGCCTGGGGGGTCTACAACCCGCCCTGGCTCGCCGGCGCGCTGGCGTCCGGACAGGCGGACCACGTGCTGCGCCATCACATCGCCGCCGTCGCCGGCCGCTACGCCGGCCAGGTGCTGGCGTGGGACGTGCTGAACGAGCCCTCGGACCCGCGCTGGAACCAGGCGGACGACCTGGTGAATATCGGCTGGAAAAAGGCGCTGGGCGCGCGCTACGTGGACACCGCGTTCGCCGCCGCGCACACCGCGGACCCGCGCGCGCTGCTGTTCATCAACGACGACCTGCTCGAATACGACGACGCGGCGAGCCAGGCCAAGCGCGACGGCTATCTGCGACTGCTGCCGCGCCTGCTGGCGCACGGCGTGCCGGTGCAGGGCTTCGGACTGGAGGCGCATTTGCGCCCAGAGCGCAAGCTGGCCGAAGCGCCCTATCGGGACTTCCTGCGCGAGCTGGCCGGCATGGGGCTGGTGATACATGTGACGGAGCTGGACATCTCCGATCGCACGCTACCGGCGGATTTCGCGTCGCGCGACCGCGCGCTTGCATCGGTGTGCAAGCAGTTCCTCGATACCGTGCTGGACGAACGGGCCGTGCGCGCGGTGCTTACCTGGGGGCTGACGGCGCGCCACTCCTGGCTGGCGCACGCGCCGGAAGTGGCGCGAACCGACGGCTTGCCGCCGCGCGGACTGCCGTATGACGGGCAGCTGGCGCCTACGGCGGTTTGGCAGGCGATCGCGTCCGCGCTGGACCACGCGCCGGAAAGGTAAGGCAAGGAAGGCCTTCTTTCTTGAAAAGAAGAAGCAAAAAACTTTTGCTCCGTTCGCCGCTTGAAGCGGGCAGGTGCCTCGGGACAGATCGAGGCAGCTGACAGAGCATCAGGATCGGCGTTTTTCGCCTCTCCTTTTAGTCGTGGAAAGACCATTTTCATGTCGCAGACCGCCAAGACCATACTCCTTGCCGGCGCCAGCCGCGGCCTCGGGCTGGGCTTGACCGAAGAGTATCTCAGCCGTGGCTGGCACGTGATCGCGACTGCGCGCACGCCTGCCACGGCGGAGGGCCTGACCAAGCTGCGCCGCGACGCCCTGACCGTGGAGCAGCTGGACGTGGCCGACCCGGCAAGCATCAGCGCGCTCGCCGGCCGGCTGGGCGGCCGCAAGCTGGACGTGCTGTTCGTGGTGGCCGGAATAAGCACTAACAGCCAGGTGCCCGCGCATCAGGTGGGCCACGAGGACGTGGCCAAGGAGTTCATCACCAACACCACCGGTCCCATCGCTTTAGCCGAAGCCCTGCAGGCTAACCTGGCGCCGGACGCCACCGTGGCGTTCATGACGTCCATCCTCGGCAGCATCGGCAGCAACGCCGGCGGCGGCATGGAGCTCTACCGGGCCAGCAAGGCGGCGCTCAACATGCTGGCGAGCTGTTACGCCGTGCGCCACAAGGGCACGCCGGTGCTGCTGCTGCATCCCGGCTGGGTGCGTACGGAGTTGGGCGGGGCAAACGCACCCGTGGACGTGCCTACCAGCGTGCGGGGCTTGGCCGATGTCATTGCCAAGCAGGAGGGTAGGGCGGGGATTGCCTATCTGGACTACACGGGCGCTCGGCTGCCTTGGTAGGCAAGACAGGAAGCGGTTCTTTTTTGCAAAAAAAGAACCAAAAAACTTTTGCTCCGCTTCGCGGACTGCTCCGGGGCGGGGTTTTCCTTAATCTAAGTTAAGGCCCTTCGAATCGCCTTGCCTGCTAGCTAGTGGCCCCGTGGCCCTCTCCAACGACACCCGCGCGCTTTCTCCTGAGCGCTCCACCGATGATTGGGCCGAGGCGTCCCTGCGTCCGCAGAGCCTGCGCGAGTTCGTGGGCCAGCGGGCCAGCCGGGAGAACCTGTCCGTGTTCATCGAGGCCGCGCGTGCGCGGGCTGAGGCGCTGGACCACGTGCTGCTGCACGGGCCGCCCGGCCTGGGCAAGACCACGCTGGCGCAGATCGTGGCGCGCGAGCTGGGCGTGGGCTTCCGCGCCACCTCCGGCCCGGTGATCCAGCGCGCCGGCGACCTGGCGGCGATCCTGACCAACCTGCAGC
>CAXTJZ010000114.1:9117-11944 GCA_964244695.1 uncultured Acetobacteraceae bacterium | reverse complement strand
GATCCAGCCTATCGGGCGCGGCCCGATGATGGCGTTGAACGGGTCGTGCGGCAGGCCGTGGCCGTTCGCCGGTTCGTAGAAATGCGGGTCTGTGCTCATGACGCTACAGCTAGTATTTCCGCAGCAGCGCCACCAGTCGCCCCTGCACGCGCACCTGGTCCACCGGCAGCAGGCGCGGCTCGTATTTGGCGTTCGCCGGCTCCAGCGCGATGGAGTTGCCGCGCTTGCGTATGCGCTTCAGCGTCACCTCGTTCTCGTCGATCAGCGCCACCACGATTTGTCCGCTATCGGCCTTGTCGCCCTTGCGTATGATCACGGTGTCGCCGTCGAAGATCCCGGCGTCGATCATCGAGTCGCCGGCCACTTCCAACGCGAAGTGTTCGCCGGCGCCCAGGATTGCCATCGGCACCTCTATATGCGCGCCCTCATCCCGCAGCGCCTCGATCGCCTGGCCTGCGGCGATGCGGCCGTACAGCGGCATGGAAATGGCCGCCGCGTCCTGTGCGGCGCGCACGCCCGGCAGCCGCGAAGAGAAATCCCCGCGTATGACGTTCGGGGAAAAGCCGGGAGCTGCAGCGGGCGCAGCCTTGGCACCCTCGCGGCGAACGGGAAGCGGCTGGTGCGCCATGTTCTCCGGCAGCTTCACCACCTCCAGCGCGCGCGCCCGGTGGTGGTGGCGGCGCAGGAAGCCGCGCTCCTCCAGCGCAGAAATCAGCCGGTGTATGCCGGACTTGGAGCGCAGGGAGAGCGCCTCCTTCATCTCCTCGAAGCTCGGCGACACGCCGCTCTCCTTGAGATGGCTGTCGATGAAGCTGAGCAGTTCGTGCTGCTTGCGGGTCAACATAGGCGGGCCTCGTGCTGCGTTTCCGCCCCCAAATTGCCTTGGGCGGGTGAACAAACCGGCAACTCTGGGGATGTTCTAATTTGGTTCCTGAGACTCCGTCAATAAGCTAATGATGAATCGATGGTTTAGCGGAGGAAGGAAGGCCTTCTTTTTTGAAAGAAAGAAGCAAAAAAACTTTTTCTACCCCGCTTGCACCGAAGCCTCGCCTGATCCCGCCAATGCGTAGGCTGGCAGACTCGGCGCCGACTCCATGCGGGCGAGGTAGCGGAAGTTTTTTGATCCTTTTTTCCAAAAAAGGACTGCTTTCCTACTCTTCATGTCAGATGCGCTAAACCGAGATACTCTTGGCTCTGCATCTCCTCCAACCGAGAAGCCGTCCGCTCGAAAGCCCGCGCGCCCTCGCCTTGCCGGTATAACTGGTCGGGTGCCGCGTCCGCCGAGGCCACCAGCTTCACCCGGTGGTCATACAGGGCGTCCACCAGCACGATGAAGCGGCGCGCCTCGTCGTAATTGTCCGGCGAGAGGCGCGGCACGGCGTCCAGCACCAGCGCGTGGAAATGCGTGGCCAGCGCCAGGTAGTCGCCGGCACCCAGCGCCGTGCCGCATAGCGCGGAGAAATCGAATCGGGCGACGCCAGCGGCGGCCAGCGGCACGTCCAGACGCCGTCCCATCACCAGCAGCCGGTCCGGGCCGGCTGGTGCGCCGCCGGTGAGCTGGCGGAACGCCTCGTCCAGGCGGGCGTCGGAGCGCGCACCGGTCGGCACGTGCCACACCGCCATGCCGCGCAGGCGCGCTCGGCGGAAATCACGCTCGCCTTGCAGGACCAGCACGTCCAGCCGCTGTTCCAGCAGGGCGATGAAGGGCAGGAAGGCGTCGCGGCCTGGCCGGCCACGGAACAGGTCGGCGGGCAGCGTGTTCGAGGTGGCCACCACCACCACGCCGCGGTCGAACAGGGCGGCGAACAGGCGGCCCAGGATCATCGCGTCCACGATGTCGTTCACCTGGAACTCGTCGAAGCACAGCAGGGCGGCTTCAGCGACGATGGCGTCGGCCAGCGGCGGGATCGGGTCCGCGCCGTCCGGGTTAGCCTGCTTCCAGGCATGCAGGCGGGCGTGCTGCTCCTGCATGAAGCGGTGGAAATGTATGCGCCGTTTGCGGGCCACTTCGGCGCAGCCGAAGAACATGTCCATCAGCATGGATTTGCCGCGGCCGACGTCCCCCACCAAATAGAGTCCGTTCGGCCTTCCCTCAGGTGCGCCTTCGGCAGGCCGCCGCCGCAGCAGGCGGCTCAGCAGCCTGGCCGGTTGCTGGCCAGGCATCGGATCGTAGCCGCGCAATTTTACCCATAGGTCTTGCAGGCGCTCGGCCGCGAAGCGCTGGGAATCGTCCGGGGTGAGCGCGCCGGACTCCACCTGGGCACGCCATGCGCCCAAGGGTCCGGGCGAGGCAACCTGTCCGGGGATCGGCGCCTGGTTCTGCATGGTGGGGAGCCAGTAGCCGCGGGCGGCTGCCACGGCAACATGCCCTCGTCACATCAATGAAACGCGAGCCATTAATCTAATTGAAGGGCGGCTACGTTAGCACGGTCTGAAAGCATTTGACCGTGCTTGCGAGGACGAAATGTTAAAGCTTACGACTTCCACGTGTGGTTTCCTGTTCGCTGCAACCGTATTCGCCGGTCAAGCCTTTGCTGTCGCGCCCCAGGCTCCTGCCCAGGCGCCGGCCCATCGGGCGTTCGCGCAGCCGTCCGATGGCGGAACGGCCTGCATGAACAACGCGCGCTTGGCCTCGCACGTGGCTTATCTGCCCGTGGATCCTGGGCAGACGATCCCGTGCGGGCACCTTCTGTCCACCGATACGGTGCTCACGGTGCATCACTGGGACAAGACGTAGCGGCTCCAACATCCGGCGGCTTGCCGAGGCGGAGCGGGATGTGCATCTGGGTCGCATGAGTGACCATGCCCCCAAGCTGACCCCTAAGAC